>JAQXDW010000119.1 GCA_029251165.1 Myxococcota bacterium | reverse complement strand
GTTCAGGTCTACCTGATGCTGCCCGACATGATCACCACGGTCCGTCAGATGACCATCCACGAGTGCTACCCCTCCAAGTGGGAGCTCCCCCCGATGGACGCCTCCTCCACAGAGGTCGCCGTCGAGACCATCACCATGACCTGTAGCTGGGTCACCCAGGTCGGTGGCAACGGCTGATTCAGCCGGAGCTCCGTAACGGTCACAGTAGCGTCCGTTCACTGGCGCACCAACGAGACACCCGACGGAGCCCCGTCGGGTGTTTTCTTTTGCCCTGAGTTGGTTATCGACAGGACCAGACCAGGAGCAGAGCGTTGCACACAGCAGACTGGAGTGAGGCCGTCGGGCCGGGCGTCTTCGCCATCGACACCGGCTATGTCCGGCCTCGGCTGGACGCCTGCCACCTCATCATCGATCAGGGGAAAGCTGCGCTCATCGACACCGGCGTCGACAGCAGCGTGCCGCGCATCCTGGCGGCGATCAGAGCGCGCGGGCTGTCGGCAGGGGATGTGCGGTGGGTCATCCTTACCCACATCCACCTCGATCATGCCGGAGGGGCAGGCGCGCTGATGGCGGCCCTTCCAGAAGCGACCCTCGTCGTGCACCCGCGCGGTGCTCGCCACATGGCTGATCCGTCCAAGCTCATCGCCGGCAGCCGTGCCGTCTACGGTGATGCCACCTATGACAAGCTCTACGGAGAGATTCTGCCGGTACCGGTTGGGCGCATTCACTCCACTACGGATGGGGAGGTTCTCTCTCTTGGTGGTCGCCGCCTGACCTTCCTGCACACCCCCGGCCACGCAAAGCACCACCACTGCATCGCCGATGATGTGGCGAACGGGGTGTTTACTGGCGACACGTTCGGACTCTCTTATCGAGAGCTCGATGTCGACGGGCGTCCGTTTATCTTTCCGACCACGACCCCAGTCCACTTCGACCCAGACGCAGCCCATGCCTCGATTGAGCGCATCCGGGCCTGTCGCCCTGAGGCGGTCTTCCTCACCCACTACAGTCGGGTCGAGGGGATCGACGTGCTCGCGGAGACCCTGCACGCTGACCTCCGCTCGTTCGTCTCCCTGACCCGCGCAGCGCTGGCTCGCCCCAATCCAAAAGCATGGCTGATCGCAGCGATCCAGGAGCATCTCCTCGCACGCCTCAGCCTACACGGCTACCGCGGCGAGGCGGCGGAGTCGGTCCTGAAGATGGACATCACGCTCAACGCCGAAGGGCTCCTGTTCTGGGGGAAGAACCAATGAGTCCCGATGAATTTCGCCGCCATGCGCACACGATGGTGGACTGGATGGCTGACTACATGGAAGGTGTGGAGGCGTACCCCGTGCGCGCTCAGACCGAGCCCGGCGCGATCGCGGCGCAGCTCCCAGGCTCTGCTCCAGAGTCTGGTGAGTCGTTCGAGTCGATCTTCGCCGACTTCCAGCGCATCGTGATGCCTGGAATGACCCACTGGCAGCATCCTGCCTTCCACGCTTATTTTCCCGCAAACTCCAGTCCGCCCAGTGTGCTCGCGGAGATGCTCACGGCGACCCTCGCCGCTCAGTGCATGCTGTGGCAGACCTCCCCGGCAGCCACAGAGCTTGAGGTCGTGGTGCTCGACTGGCTTCGCAAGCTGCTCGGGCTGCCGGAGGGCCTCGCCGGGGTCATCCAGGACTCTGCCTCTTCCGCGACCCTCTGCGCGATCCTCACTGCGCGCGAGCGGGCAACTGACTGGCGGATCAACGCCGACGGGCCCGGTGCTGGTCCGCCGGTGATCTTCTATGCCTCCGCCAACGCTCACTCCTCCATCGACAAGGCCATTCGGATCGCTGGAGTGGGCATCAACCACCTCCGCAAGCTGCCGGTCGACGACAGCGGCGCGATGATTCCGTCCGCGCTCCAGGCTGCCGTCGATGCGGATCGGGCCGCTGGAGTGGTGCCGGCGGGTGTGATCACCTGCCTGGGCTCAACGGGCACCGGAGCTGTCGATGATCTCGTCTCGATCGGGGCCATCTGTCAGGCTGAGAACCTCTACCTGCACGTCGACGCCGCCTGGGCTGGAAGTGCCCTCATCCTGCCTGAGCAGCGCTGGATGATCGCCGGCATCGAGCTGGCGGACAGCTTTGTGTTCAACCCCCACAAGTGGCTGCTGACCAACTTCGACTGCTCTGCCCACTACGTTCGAGATCCCGAGCCCCTGATCCGCACCCTGTCCATCCTGCCGGCCTATCTGAAGAGCCGCGAGACCGGCTCGGTGATCGACTTCCGAGACTGGGGAATCCCCCTCGGGCGACGGTTCCGTGCGCTGAAGCTTTGGTTTGTCCTTCGCAGCTATGGAGCGGAGGCACTGCGAGAGATGCTCCGCAGTCACATCTCGCTGACGGAGGAGCTGGCGGGCTGGATCCGCGCGTCGCCGGACTTTACCTTGGTCGATGGTCCTCGGCTGGCGCTGCTGAACTTCCGCTATACCCCGGCTGGGGTCACCGACGAGGCTGTCCTCACGGACCTCAACACCCGCCTCGTGGAGCGCATCAACGACACGGGGCTGCTGTACCTGACCGGCAGCCGGATCGCAGAGATGAAGACCATCCGGTTCTCCATCGGCCAGCGCACCACCGTCCGCCGCCATGTGGTCGCAGGCTGGGCCACGATCCAGGAGGTCGCGGCGACGCTGCGTGGATGACTCGCGCGAACCAACCCGGCTCCGTGACCATGCACTTGAGACCCTCACAGGAGGACAATTCGCTGATCATGGTGTGCCTCGCCGCGCCGTCGTCGCGGCTCGCAAAGACTGGCGATGATGCGGTCTCTCAGCAGTCCGCAGAGCGCCGGAGTGGGGATGTCACCAGCGGCCGTCCGGACGGCTGTGCTTAGGGGGCTGTTGACGATGAGGTCGAGCGGGTAGAGCATCAGCAAGCGTCAGTGACTTCTGCGGATGCAGAGACGCGAGCAGATCGTACTCTTCTCTGAAGTGTGTATGCGTGTGGCCTACACCCTGTGGCGTGTGGCCTACACTCTATGGAACGTCAGCGGACCGCTGCTGTGTTCTCGGGCAGTGTCTTGCTAATGGAGGGGCTCATCGCGGATGCAGATACGTTTATCTCACGCCAGTCGCATCCAATACCGCTCATCCTGGCGTGCTCTTCAGGCTTTTTAGAGCACGTGGAGGCCCCGCACTCTCAGGCTGAGGAAGAGCAGCTGTCGAGCACTCGCGTGGGCTCGGCCCATATCATCTGGACAGCCGCTGCGATGAGATCCTGACCCTGCCGAAGCGCAGCCTCACAGCGGGATGGTTCGGTGGCTTTTCGAGGGATCGTGTCTGATGTTGAGGACGGGGCGGGCTGCGCGGCCATCCTCGTCCATCGATGGGCTGACTGCTGCAGCGGTCATGGAAGTCAAGATCCCCATCAGCAGGTTCATCGGTATCTACGGGGAGGTGGCTCCCTCCGGTGAGCTCCCTTCCTTACCGCAACGCCAGCTGGATGCGCGTGTGCTCTGATGGGGCCAGCCCATCTCAGGCCGCTGCGATCGTGCTGGGAGCATGTGGGAAGTCCGTCCCCTTCTCTCGCTCGGAGATCGGAGAGCAGGAGACCATTTGACCAAGGAATAACCTTTTCTATCCTTCGATATGAGTGTGCTCTCTGGAGAGAAAGCCTCCGCGCTGATGACGGACATCGGGTCTGGTGCTGTTTCTGAAAGCAAATTCGTCGAAGGTTTGGTGTCACATATTAAATGTTTTGGCGGTATATTTGCAAGAATCCCCGAGGGTCATCATGCGAAACGCCTTGCTGTCTGTCTTGCTCATTGGCTGTAGTGACTACCAATTTGTCGAAGATGTTCCAAACAACTTCGCCGAGCCGGACATCCTTGTGACTCCTGGTGAGCTGTTCTTCGGCATCCTGGAGAACGACGAGAGCGTCACGCAGATCCTCACCATCGAGAATCAGGGGGATGCAAACCTTGATGTGGCGATGATGCTCATCGAGGGAGAGGGCTTCACCTCGTTCAACACCTTCCCGATGCAGCTGCCGCCGCTGACCTCCGCAGAGGTCTACATCAGCTACACGGCGACCACGACCTCCGACATCGGCACCGCGACGATCGTCTCCAACGATCCGGACTCCACTGAGATCAAGGTCCCGCTGTATGGCGGCTATGTTGGGCCGAAGCTGCTCATCGAGCCCTCGGCGCTCAGCTTCGACGAGCAGATGCTGGAGTGCCTCAGCTCCGAGCGCTTCACCCTCACCAACATCGGCAGCGCGGTCCTCAACATCAACGATGTCGTGATGGATGATGAGAGCGGCTACTTCGAGATCACTGAGCCGCCGGAGAATTGGGAGCTGGAGCCCATGCGCTCCACAGAGGTTGAGGTCTCGTTCATCCCGATGAGCGACGGTGGGTTCACCTCCTCCTTCCGGGTTGACAGCAACGACCCCGACGGCGAGCAGGCCGCTGAGGTGGTCGGCATAGGCGAGGAGCTTGGCATGTGCGCCAACCTCGACCTCAGCTTCCTCGTCGAGTACGAGATCGCCGACATCTCCTTCATCCTCGACACCACCGGCTCCATGGGCTCGCTGGCGAGTGCGATGGCGGCCGACTTCTCCGGCATCGCCAAGGAGCTGAACAACGAGATCGAGGACATCACCTTCGGCGTGGCGACCTACCGGGACTACAACTTCAGCTCGTTCGGTGGCCAGGGTGACCTCCCCTTCCAGCTGGAGACCCAGCAGACCTCCAGCCTCACCCGGGTCCAGTCTGCGCTCAACGGCATCACCGCCTCTGGTGGCGGTGATGGTGAAGAGTCCGCGATGGAGGCAATCTATCAGGCCACCACCGGAAACGGATACGACCAGGAGTGCGACGGCTACTACGACCCCAACACCGACGTCCCTCCGTTCGAGCGCTCCTCTGGTGATGCCTTTGGAGGCAACGAGTCCGGCTCCTACAGCTCTGGCGTAGAGGGCACCGGTGAGCTCGGCGGTATGGGCTTCCGCGAGGACGTCCTCCCGGTCATCATCCTCGGAACCGACGCTCCGCTTCGCGACCCGGACAACGGCTACCCCGGCCCTCAAGGCTGCAGCCAGGATGCCGGAAAGGACCTCGCCAGTACCGGTCTCTCCGACCTCAACGCGAGCCTCATCGGCGTCGGGGTTGGCGGCGCGACCGCGTACTTCCAGACTGCGGGTATTGCCGACTCGGTCGTTCAGTGGTCCTCGGGTAGCCAGTCCTTCCAGGACACCGTCGTCGATGCGGTCCTGGAGCTGATCGGCGATGTCACCTTCGACGAAGTCTGGCTGGACGTTGCCTCCGATCAGTACAACATGGTCGACTCTGTTGACCCCAACCAGTGGTCCGATGTGCCCTCTGGTACCCAGGTCGACTTCTCCGTGACCGTCAACAGTGCGCTGGTTGCAGTGGAGTCCGAGGACACCTACCCGGTGATCCTGGAGCTGTACGCCCGCATCGACGACAGCCAGTGGCTGCTCGATACCCACACCGTCAACGTCCTCATTCCAGTGTCGGACAGCGAGTAGGGTCGGACCGCGAGTCGGGTTGGCTGGAGCCGGAATCAGCGACGGGTCGGGCGCTCAGTAGATGAGCCAGGCCCCGCCGATGCCGTCCAGCTCGGGCCCGCCGACCAGCATGTCGCCGCGCCCGTCGCCGTTGACGTCTCCGGCACTGCCGACGGCGACCCCTGCCTCTGAATTGAGGGCATCGCTGATCAAGAGCCAGTCTGAGACGGACAAGAGGTCGGTGTTCGGCAGCGGGAGTACGCCGTCGGAGCGCAGCAGGTAGGCTGAGTCGGCACCGTATGCGCCGATGAAGAGCTCAGGGAGCCCGTCGCCGTCTCGGTCGTCGATGCCGCTGACGGAGAAGCCCGCCCGGTGACCGCTGTCGACTCCCTTGAGCCCATAGCCTTCGCTGAACATGGACTGCGTACCGGTAAGCGGTCCATGCCGCAGCCACGCCAGGCCGCTCTCGGTGAGGCCGGGCTCCTTGCTGTCGAGCGGAGCGCCGATGAGGATGTCGGCGAGTCCGTCACCGTCGGTGTCTCCCGGTCCGCTCACGGACCAGCCGGTGTTGGAGGCTGATGATGCGTTGAAGAGGATGGCGTGGGCATCGGAGAGGCTGGTGGTGCCGCTGATCGGTCCCAGCACCAGCGAGATCTGTCCCTGGACGGCGTCGGCATAGGCACCGATGAGCACGTCGTTGTAGCCGTCGCCGTTTGTGTCCCCGGCACCATCCATTGACCAGCCAGCGAAGCTGCCCTCTACGGTGCCCAGCAGCGCTCCGTCGGCGTCGTCTGCGGTCAGGGTGCCGGAGCGCTGGCCGGTGTAGATGAGCACCGCACCAGCATCCGTCTCTCCGGCATCGCTGCCCCAGGCTCCGACGCCGAGGTCAGGGAGTCCGTCTCCGGTGACATCTCCCAGACCGGCCACGCTGCGGCCATGGTAGTCCTGCTCATCAGCACCGGTGATCTGTGCGGCCGCCTCTGAGAGGGTGGCGCCGGCAGAGATGGGACCGTGCATCAGGTAGACCGTTCCCCGACCGCTCTCTGCAGAGCTGGCACCGAAGAGCACATCGTCGTAGCCGTCGCCGTCCACGTCTCCGACGTCCGCCACGGACCGGCCGAGCTGATCCGCTTCTGCTCCGAGCAGGCGGGCTGTGGCCGCATCGAGGGAGAGGTTTGCGGTGACCGGGCCATACACCACGTAGACCGCCCCGGCATCCTCTCCGACACCGTGCGCACCGATCAGGATGTCGTCGTAGCCATCGGCGTTGAGGTCTCCCGCGCCGGAGAGTGCATTGCCCGTCCGATCCCCGACATCCTCTCCGGACAGCAAGATCCCGCTGCTGCTCAGGGACGAGACGCACTGCTCCTCGTCGATCTCTTCGTTGCAGTTGTTGTCGATGTTGTCACACTGCTCGTCGGCGGCTGGAAAGCGGTCGCTGTCGTCGTCGTCGCAGTCCCCATCGTAGATGGTGTAGCCATCGGGCGGCAGGCAGGCCTCGATGGTCTTCTCGGCAGAGCCGGAGCCATCTCCGTCGCTGTCGATGTAGAAGGTGAGCAGGGCATCCTCATCGACGTCGCCATCGCAGTCGTTGTCCTCGCTGTCGCACAGCTCGGGGGCCTCTGGGTAGGACCAGGGGCGGTTGTCGTCGCAGTCCTCGCTGTTCTCTACCCAGCCGCTGGGCAGCTCGTCGCCGTAGCAGTGGAAGTACTCGTTGTCTGAGTCTCCGTAGCCGTCCCCGTCGCTGTCAAAGTACATCAGCACCGCGAGGCCTTCTTCGATGTCGCCGAGTCCGTCGCAGTTGTTGTCGATGTCGTCGCACAGCTCGGGAGCATAGGGGTAGGTGTAGGGGTCGTTGTCGTCGCAGTCATCACTCGCCGTCCACACGTCCTCGTCTTGATCAATCGCTTCTTCTCGGAGGACACCTTCCTCGCAGGTGAGGTTGAAGCGTTCGCACCAGCTTATTGAGGCGCAGCCAGAGAGAAACCAGAGTGGCAAATACATCTGCACACTATGGGCTACTCAGAGAGAACTTGCATCGCCGGCGCAATGAGGTCAGCCATTGCTGCATGTCCTGCTGCGCTGAAGTGAACGTGATCGTGAAACAATTCGTCTGCGGGAATATTGAGCCCCTGGTGTCGCGGAAGGAGCTGCTCCGCATCGATCAGGCTGGCTCCCTCCTCTGAGGCCACGCGTCGGATGGCCTCAACAGCCACGGCAGGGGCTCGCATCGGGATGCCGTCGTGGTCTCGTGCTCGCCGCATCAGCGCCTCTGCCTGGACCGGATCCACTTCTTCTCGGGCCGCGCGCCACAGCGTCATCGCGCAGGGGCCCGATCCCATGCACCGCAGTGCCGCCGGAGGGCGGTTGAGGGCGGAGACCGGGGTGACCAGGATGACCGGTACGTCAGCCTTGCGGCTCATCCAGATGATGCGGCGGAGGTTGGCCTCCAGGTAGCGCAGCGCAGCCCACCGCTGCGTCTGGCTGATCGGCTCGCCCGGGATGTTGGTGCCGAGCCCAGCGGAGGCCGCCTGGAGAGTCGGAGTGACGAGGCGGCGGAGCTGGCAGAACAGCTGGAGCTGCTCCATGCCGGCCTGAGTCCGAGCGGAGAGTCCTGAGGCCAGGTTGCCGTAGCGCTGGTTGAAGTAAGTGTTCCCGAAGTCGTTGTGCCCGGTATAGACGATCAGGACGTCTGGAGGGAACGCCAGCAGCTCTGCTACGAGCCGCACGAGGTCGTGGGAGTCCAGCGCCGGACTGCCGAGGTTGAGGGTGTCGATGCCGGTTCGCGCCTCGAGGAGGGCTGGGAACTGTCCGGCTGCAAGAATCCCCGCGCTGCGCTCGTGCACGCTGCTGCCGCCGATGACCGCGGCCCTCGGATGGTCCACTTGTGCCGGCCAGGCCGGGAGCGGATCCCGGCTCTGGTAGTCAGCAGTGACCATGCCGTCGTCGACGGAAAAGTAGTGCTCGTGGGGCTGGAGGCCTGAGTAGACCGCGACCGGTGGTGGCGGAGGGCCGAGCACGCCCCGCAGCATCAGCTCCGTCCCCGCGAGCATCAGCGCGGCGACCGTGAGGCCGCTGAGGAGCTTGAGGAGTGGCTTCAGGGAGAGGGCTGACATGGAGAGACGATACACTGTGGTCATGCCTCTGACCTCCAACCTGACACAATGGTTTTCCCGACACTCTGCGGCGCTTGCCGTCGTGCTCACCGGGGCGGTGGCGCTGGTGCTGCTGTGGCCAATGTTGTTGACCGGACAGCTCCTCGGCGGAGACCACAACCCCGACACCATCACGACGATCTGGAGCTACTGGTGGTCCGGTCAGTCACTGATGTCGCTCAGCAGTCCGCTCAGCGGCAGCCACAGCTTCTTCCCACTTGGTCACAGCCCGATCACAGACAGCGTGCTGGACGGCATCCTGTTTGCACCGCTCTTTGGGCTCTTTGGAGCGACCACAGGCTTCAGCATTGCGGCCCTGCTGTGTGTATGGAGCGCCGGAATGGGGGCCTGGATGCTGGCACGCGCTGCCGGTGCCTCACCTCAGGCAGCAGTCATCGCTGGGGTTGGTCTGCAGCTGTCACCAGTGGTGACGGTCGAGCTTCAGGAGGGCCGGCTTGCGCAGGCGCTGGTGGTGTTCTGGCTGCTGGCGCTGGCGGGGATGGTCCGGCTGGCCCGCGGAGAGGGGAGCCTCCAGCTTGCGGTGGCCACTGGTGCAGCGTGCGTGGCTGCCGCTGCCGTCGACTGGCACCGCGCCGTCTTCCTGGCGATCGCGGCTGGTGTGGTGTGGGCTGCACAGCTTCGGAGCCTTGGGCGGGAGCGGCTGATCCAGCTCGGGGTCGCATCTGGGATCGCGCTGCTGTTCTCGGTGCCGCTCGTGGTGATGCTGGTCATGGGTGCCGGTGAGCTTCAGGGGCCGGCTCAGACGGTCAGCGATGGCCTGGAGCGGTTCCACAGGGGAGAGCGATCCCTGTCGAGCGCCATCAACAACGGGCTGCACTGGCAGTGGCCGGTGGCCTCCGAGGAGATCAGCGCTCCAGATCGACGCATCGGGCTCGGGCTGCTGGTCATGGCTGGACTCGCCCTGTTCTGGAAGCATGTCGGGCGGCTTCGCTGGCTGGCGGTCGCAGCGGCGGGCTACATCCTGGCACTGGGGCCGTACCTGAAGTCCGCAGAGGGTGCACCGCTTCCCTGGGCGCTGCCCTATCGGCTGCTGCATGACTACCTGCCGGGCTTCTCCTGGATGTGGTGGCCGAGTCGGGCGGCACTCATCACCGTCGCAGCAGTCGCAGTGCTCGCGGCGCTGGGGCTGGATGATCTCGGACGTCGGATGAAGCTGAGCCGCCGGATGCTGGTGGTCACTGGACTCATGTTGATCTGCATTGACATGCCCTGGCGTGCCACGCATCTCCCGCTGAGCACCGGCCGCACTCCAGCCACCGATGGCATCTATGCAAAGATTGATGGTCCCATCCTGACCACTCCAGTGCTCGGTGTCTCGTCTTCCAGTCAGACTGCCCTGTGGCACCAGATGACCCATGGTCAGCCGATCCTCTATGGACCGGATGCCTACATCCCGGCCAACCGGTCCGCAGCACAGGTGACCTACATCAAGGAGAACAGCCTGCTCAACATCCTGGCGACTGGCGGTAGCGGTGAGGTGAGTCCTGAGGATGTCGACACGCTCATTGCCGATGGCTTTGTCTGGGCGGTGATCGACACCACCACCCTGCCCCCAGAGAAGGGGAGCAAGCAGGCCGCAGCACAGGCGAGGCTGTTCAAGGAGATGTGGGGTGAGGCCGATCTGAAGGGTCAGTCTGCCAGCGCGTGGCGAATCGAGCCGATCACCAGCACCGTCCAGGCCGAGCTGCTCGGTGCGACAACGGGAGCGGCGTCTTCTGGCAAGAGCGGCAAGGGCGGCAAGGGCGGCAAGGGCGGCAAGTCAGGGGGCGAGTGAGTCCGGTGACCGCTGAGAGAGAAAGACCTCGCCGACCTCATCGAGGGGCAGCTCTGCGGCCACGGGGATCATGCCGGCTCCTGTGAGGGCCTCCCAGAACAACCCTCGGGAGAACAGCCCCAGCTCGTGCTGCTCGTGTATGCAGCGGACCGAGACACCGTCTCGAAGCATCAGGGCGAAGTCAACCCGGTAGCTGTGCGGACCGGCGGAGTGGTGCCACTCCAGGAGCTGTGCGGCGTCTCCGCCGCCGGAGATCGCTCCCTCTGCGAAGGTCTCGGCGACCACGTCGGGTACGACCAGCACCGCGCCGCCCGGTCGGCAGTGGACGGCGGCAGTGGTCAGTGCTGCGCGGAGATCTGCGGGGGTGGACATGTACATCACCGCATCGTGGAGAAGAACAGCGTCAAATGTCCGCCCCAGCCGAGCGGTGCGCATGTCTGCACGGTGGTGGGGGCGGTCGGGGTTGACCGCTCGGCTCAGCGCCAGCATCTCCTCGGAGAGATCCAGCAGCGCGATGTCCAGCTCTGCGGGGAGGTGGCTGGCGAGGTGACCGGAGCCGCAGCCAAGCTCCAGGAGGCTCTGGATCGGAGCATCTGAAGCCATCGACAGCAGCTCCAGGTACATCCCGGCGGCCGCTGCATGGAGCTCAGGCGGGGAGAGCTGTGGCCAGTAAGGAGCGAGTTCGTGGTAGAGGCGGTAGGACATCGAGGAGGATTAACGCAATGGATCGGGTGCGGGAGCCCCGCTGGCAGCGCTGGTGCAAGCGGCTTCCTGGGTGACGCGCAGTCCCAGACCAGCCATGGCGTGGTGATGGCCCCTCCGCAGTCCGCTCACGGCAACACCGTGGGCATGCTGTGGGGCTGCGAGCAGCCGCTCCTGACCGCTGATATGTCAACTTTGCAGCGGAGGGGAGGGAGGCGAGATGAGGCGACCATGGCTTGTGGTGGACTGCTATGTCGAGGAGCCGGGTAGCGGAGCGGACAACTTCTTGCCGCACCTCACCGACCGAGAGGTCGTCGTGGCTCAAGCGGTACGAGCCCTGCCCCTGGATGATCCTGGACGGTTTGGAGGGGTGGTCATCACCGGCTCAGCGGCGGGGGTCAACGATGGTCTTGACTGGGTGGACGGACTGGTGGACTTTGTGCGCAGGGCGGTGACCGATCGGGTGCCGGTGCTCGGGGTCTGCTTCGGCCACCAGGTGCTCGCTCAGGCGGTCCTCGGGCCTGGGGCCGTTCGCACCGCGCGGCGTCCGGAGGTGGGGTGGTTTCCGATCACCCATCGCGGCACCGCTCCGCTGCTGAGGGACTTCCCCAGGACCTTCACCACATTTCTCTCTCACCACGACGAGGTCGATCCATCTCACGCCGAAATGCTAACGGTGTTCGCATCGTCAGAGCGATGCTCTGTCCAAGGCTATCAGGTTTCAGGTTGTCGGGCGTGGGGGGTGCAGTTTCATGCGGAGATGGCGCTGGAAGAGGCGTCGGCGGTGGTCCAATGCCAGGCACCGTCACCAGAAGAGGTGGTGTCGCGTGCGGTGGACTCTGCTCCGCTCATCGCGGGCCTGATGCGGCGTTTTGTTGAGGCTACGGGCTAAATCGACACCCCTGTCAGCGCCTCACTGAGCGTCCAGAGCGCCCGGGCGGAGTCGTCATCTTGCGCCGCTCTGCTGACACGAGCCTGTCGCTTCCTGGCGAAGTAAGCCCCGGAGACCTGACCTCCTTCCTCGGAGGTGGCGACGTGCAGGGAGGTCCGCGCGCCCTTCGCCGGGGTGAGCATGAACGGCCGGGCGAACCCATACAGGTTCGAGAACAGTCCCTTGAAGTCACCGTCGGAGGCAAACCGGGAGCCGACCACGCCAGGATGGAGCGCGTTGACGCTGACGCCTCGTCCCTCCAGCCGCCGGGCCAGCTCGCGGGTGAAGTGGATGTTGGCGAGCTTGCTGGCGGAGTAGGCCGCCATCGGGCTGTAGCTGCGTCGGGTGAACATCAGGTCGTCGAGGTCCAGTCCACTCCGGGCGGCCTTGTGGGCCGCGCTGGAGACGTTGACGATCCGGGACGGCGCGGCGGCCTCGATGCGTGGCAGCAGCAGCAGGGTGAAGGCAAAGTGACCGAGGTGGTTCACCCCGAACGTCATCTCGAAGCCGTCGGCGGTCTCGCGTCGGTCGCCGAGCATCAGGCCGGCGTTGTTGACCAGGACGTCCAGGCGGTCGTGCTCCGTGGAGAAGGCCTCGGCGGCGGCTCGGATGGAGGCGAGATCGGCGAGGTCAAGGTGGAGCAGGCTGACCTGGCTGCTGCCGGTGCTCTGGCGCACCTCGGCGAGGGCGGCCTCACCCCGCTCGATGCTGCGGGCGGTCATGATCACCGTGGCCCCCTGCTGTGCAAGGCTGCGTGCGGTCTCCAGCCCGATGCCAGAGTTCGCGCCGGTGACGAGGCAGATCGTGTCGTTCATGCCCCCTTCTTATCGCTCGGGCTGCTCTGGTGCTGCGGTCGCTGGAGCCCTCTGGCCTGCTGAAGCCAGGGAGAGGATGCTGGCCGCGCTGAGGCCAGGAGACTGCGCCGACTCGACCACTGGCGTTGAGGTGCTCCGAGCAGGTCTGCCCCGCACAGGCCTCCGCGCCGCCATCGGGCGGACGTGAGGTTGATGTCACGGTGGCCCGGGCCTGGGAGCACGGCTTGGCTGAGGTGAGCACCGCTGAGGTTGCCGCCACGCTGTGCGTGGTGGCATGTGACATGGAGACCAGAAGCGCGTGACTCTGGGCGACAACCTCTGGGGTGTGGTGCTGAAGGACGCTGTGAATCGGGCGGCGTGACGTGCTGCTGAGGCGCATGAAGGGGGGCTGAGGCCGACAGGTTGAACCGGTCGAGTCGACAGCCGACGCAGTGCTCTGACCGGATCACGATCTCGGCTGATATTCTCACTCACGATGCCTACCCACACTCGATCTGTCGTGTTTACCGATCTCGTGAATTACACCGAGAAGACCGCGCGTTCCGATCGGGAGTCTCTCCGCAGGCTGATCGCCCAGCATGAAGAATGGACCCGTGAGGTCTGCGAGCCCCTCGGTGGACGGCTGGTCAAGAGCCTGGGTGATGCGTTCATGACCCTGTTCGGCTCCGCGACCGACGCCCTGCGTGCTTCGCTGAAGCTGGCGGAGATGGGGCTGCCTGGTACCGGATTTCAGCTCCGCGCCAGCGTCGCGACTGGCGATGTCGAGGAGATCGATGGGGATGCTTTCGGAGAGGCCGCGAACCTCGCTGCCCGGCTCTCTTCGATGACCCCTGGCGGTGAGGTCTGGTTCACTGAGTCCACCCGGCGCTGCGCCAACCTCGCTGAGATCCCTTGGGAGCCGGTGGGGGTGTACTCCTTCAAGGGAATCCCAGAGCCCACTCCTTGCTTTCGGGCACCCACTCCGGTCCGCTGCGTGCTGCCCGAGCCCATCGCGCTCGCCGTTCGAAGTGGCTCCCTGGTTCGTCTCCAGCCGGGCAACGCCATCCCTCGATTCTCGCCCTCTGCGATGATTCTGTTTGAGGGGTTTACCCCTGGCGAACGCGACCTGGAGGCGGCCCTCGCTGCCCTCCCGGTTCTCGATCCCGCTCAGCTGTGGATGAGTGCCTACACCATTCCCCCCGTCGAGCGTCGGAGGTGGGCAGAGTCTGGACGCGGATTGGTCATCGGCACCCCCGCTGCCCTTGAGTCTGCGCTGACCGCTGAGCGCACCGCCTGGCCTGACGATCCTGGCAAGGCCACGGTCTTCCTCGACGGTGGCTCTGAGACTGCTGTGGAGTTGGTTCTCGCAGGGGTCGGCCTCCCCAGCGTGCCACTGGGTGGTGTGGTCGCTGGCTACAGCTACGATCTCCTCTCCGATGGCCGCTGGGTCAACGCCTCTCCTCGGGCGCTGCTGCGGGTCGATGTCTCCAATGAGGGTGTCTACGCGGACGTTCTTGCCCAGGGTATCTCCATCGCCGGGCGGACCCTGCCGCCGGGCAGCCGCCAGAAGCTTCACCCCGAAGACGTCATCATCACCCCTGCCGGAGAGACCCGGTTCCGGGTACCCCGCTCTGGCCCGTACCTCGGTCTCTTGGAGGGGGACTCCTCCGTTCGGCTGGCGGTGGGCTACGGCGAGGTCGCTGAGCTGGGCCGCAACCCCAACCATCCCGGCATCGCCCTGCCCGATCGCGGCGGGCAGTCCAACCTGAGGTGGTGCTCGGGCTCTCGCGCAGAGCGCACCCGGGCCGCTGGCTTCACCCTGGACCGTGCCCTTGTCGGCCGTCGTCAGGCTGCCATTGGGGTGGACCGCAACGGCCAGATGACTGCCACCGCCTTGCACCAACGACTCGCGACCTACCTCTACCGAGACGCTGAGCACTTCCATAAGCTCACCGAGCCCCTCCCGGCACGCCTCGGTGACCTCTTGGTGATGGGCAGCAACGTCGTCGTCCTGCGCACATCTGGCGGCTGAGGGTGCGCCTGTCTGGTATTTGTAAAGACGCATTCACCGCTGGAACCACGCACTCAAGTCATAGTCTGTAATACCTGAGCGGGGGCAGTTCACCCTCTCGACGACCAGGTACAGAGGCGTATCGTTACGTCAAGGAGCGATCATGGGTAAGGCTATGAGGGGCGTAGTGCGTCTGGATGTATTCAACGTTAACGAGCGTCTGTTCTCGCGCAGCTTTGACGCCGAGAGCATCAGCATCGGCAGCGGCCCCGACGCGATGATGCGGGTGGTCGGCAGCGGCATG
Source organism: Myxococcota bacterium (assembly GCA_029251165.1). GTDB lineage: Bacteria > Myxococcota_A > UBA796 > UBA796 > UBA796 > JAQXDW01. Next base: position 25,142 of record JAQXDW010000119.1, on the reverse strand, counting down.
TCTGACATGCATGCGGTCATCACCATCGGAGCGGATCGCACCGCCCGGCTCATTGCGCTCGGTTCGAGCTGTCAGGTCAACGGCGCTCCCGTTCGCTCTGCAGTCCTGCGGAGCGGCGATGTGCTCACGCTGGGTGGCATCGCGCTGGCGTTCTCATCGACCCTCGATGATGTGCGCACCGAGCCACGCAGCGTCGCGCCCAGGCAGCCCATTGAGGCGGTCTCTGACACTGAGGGCGATGACGCGCTGGCGATGCTGATGCGCTGGGGATCCGCTCGTGGGGATGCCGGGATCGATCGCAGCCGCGGCAAGGTCCTGGAGGTCGCGGAGGTCTGGGGAGACACCATCGTGGACATCAAGCACTACCCTGCCGGTGCCTGTCCGGTGACCACTGGAGCCGCTGTCGGCCACCGCTGGCGCATCCTCGGTCGTCCGGTTGCCTGGGTGCCTCCGCACTTTGCGAAGCTTGCCTGGGCCCTGGCTCCGACGCTCTCTGAGGCCGCTGAGGAGTGTCGCAGCGACTTCTACGCGCCCCCGGAGGGCCTGCCCCACGACAACTTTGCGCTGTTCGTCTGGGAAGGGGATGAGTGGGTCTGCCGGTTCTCGTCAAAGTGGCAGGGCTTTGTGGATGTCGGGGAGAAGCGCTGGACCCTGACCGAGCTCATCGCCTCGGGGAAGGCGACCGCCATCGGCGGCGAGATCTACCGCATTCCGGTCCCCGAGGATGCCCAGATCTTGATGGACACTGGCGATGTCATCTTCTTCAGCCAGCTCACCTGGCCGGGACGACGCGTCGTCGCCCGCCGGAGCGACAGTGTGGACTACCCGTTCCTCGGCGTCATGGCGTTCATGGGCTTCTTGTTTGCCACGGTCTCTACCCTCGTCTACAGCGCTCCGGTTCCTTCTGATGCAGACATCATCGCGATCCCCGATCGGTTTGCCTCCGTCATCCTCACAGCACCCGAGCCCGAGCCCGAGCTCCCGCCGACGGCCCACGCCCAGGACGAGCCCGATCCTCTCGACGAGGGTGCGGCGGCGAAGGGTGCTGAGGGCAAGATCGGCAAGCGGGACTCCAAGATGGAGGTCGCCAAGGGCAGCAAGTCCGAGATGCAGAAGCAGACGGCCAACCGTGAGATTGCTGAGAACGCTGGCGTGCTTGGTGTGATGGCTGACGACAACGCCATGGCTGGTGTGTTCGGAACCACTGCGCTCAACTCGGACCTCATCGGCGGCATCGGCGCGCTGATCGGCGCGGCGGGTGATCAGCGCGGCACCCACGGACTCGGCTCTCGCGGCAGCAGCTTCGGTGGCGGCGGGACGACAGACTCTCTCGGCGGCCTCGGCACGCGCGGTCGGGGCGGCGGTGACGCCGACTACGGCCAGGGGCCCTCCGCTGGTCCGCGCCCTGAGGGAGACATTGTCGGCATCGGCGGCGAGCCGATCATCATCGGTGCTCTGGACAGCGCGCTCATCGACGGCGTCATCAAGCGGCACATGAACCAGTTCCGCTACTGCTACCAGCGCGAGCTGAACAAGGATTCCTCCCTCTCTGGGAAGATCACGGTGAAGTTTGTCATCGCCGGAGACGGATCGGTCAGCCGGGCGATCATCAAGCGGTCAAGCATGGACAGCAGCGCGGTCGAGGGCTGCCTGACCGGGCGGTTCATGAAGCTGCAGTTCCCCGAGCCCAAGGGAAACGGCATCGTCGTCGTCTCCTACCCGTTCATGTTCACGGGGAGTTGATGCGCCGGGTGATAGCCTCAGCGCGCTGAGATGATGCCATCGACCTCTTACCAGGTCCGGTGGCTCGGCTTTGCGGAGGTCCCCAGGGGGCCTCGACGCGGCAGCTACTCAGCGCGGCAGCTACTCAAGCTGGCCGACGTCCTCGAACTTCGCTGCGAAGCGAGCGCGGACTGAGAAGTTGTCGGACAGCTCGTGTGCAGACGGACCGAGATCGGTCCGGCTCTCTCGGACGAGCCCTCCGACGGCGTACCAGCGATCGTCGGGGCCAAGCTGCAGCCAGGCACCCGCAGGAACCTGTCCTCCCTCTCGGACCATGCTGTCCTGCTCCCGAAGCCGGGAGACCACCATGGACTCGACGGCCCGGCCCGGGGTGGAGATTGAGGGCTCGAAGTCAATTTCTTCCTCCGCTGAGGACTCGGCCTCTGCGAGCAAGAAGCTGTTCTCTTCCTCTTCTTCTACACCGCTGGTGCCGTCTTCCGAGGAAGTCCCTTTCATCAGGACTCGAGCTTGTTGGGTGAAGCTGACAGCATCAGATACCTGACGAACGGGAGACACTGCGGTCTCTGACGTTGAGGTCTCTGACACCGAGATTTTCGGACCCGCGGTCTGCGGCTCCTGTATTGGCGGCGCCAAGGTAACTGAGGCAGTACCTACGCCGCCCCAGTCAGTGACAGACTGGGCGAGGGCGATCATGACTTCTCCATGGGTCGCGGGCTTAGCTAGACTTTGCGGATGGCAAGTTCTACTCCTTAACAGAATACACCAGATATTGACAACGGAGTGTAAAAATCCGTTGGCTTTTTTACGTATTTGGATCAAACTCAGATCAGCCCGCAAGAGCCCCTCCGCATGAGCTTCCCGCCCCTGCAGTGCAGCCATAGCAGTGGTTGTCCAGTGCTATCGACGTTTCTTGCAGGTCTGTCAGTGCCTTGATGTCCCAGATGTTTCGTGAGGAGCCGCCAGCTGGGATCTCCAACATCTGGTTGAAGTCGCAGTCGTAGATTGTTCCGTCCCAGCCGATGGACACCAGGCTGCGGCACATCACCCCGGCGGCCGCAGCAGGGTTGAACTTCGAGACCAGCAGCGCCATGTACTCATCGAGTCGGCCCTGACGGTTGAGGTCATCGAGGAAGCGCTTGATCGGCATGTTGGTGATGGTGAACAGCGCGGAGAATTCGATGCCCAGCTTCTCTCGAAGCTCACGGCGATAGTCTGCCTCTAATGCCGCCTGAGCAGGAGGCAGCGAGGGGCCGACTGGGTTGTAGACGAGGTTGAGGGACAGGCCAGTGTCCGGCATCCCATAGCCCAGGGCGTTGAGCGCCTTCAGCGCCTTTACGCTGGCATCGAACACCCCGCCTCCGCGCTGCTTGTCGACATTGCCGCTGGTGTAGCAGGGCAGGGAGGCGATGATCTGGACCTGGTTGTGGGCGAGGAATGCAGCGGTGTCCTGCTGGCCGCGCTCGAACAGCACCGTGAGATTACAGCGGTCGATCACCGTCTTACCCATGCTTCGAATTGAGCTTACAAAGCGTCGAAAGTTGGGGTTTAGCTCTGGCGCCCCGCCGGTAATGTCGACGGTGTGAATGGCTGGCGCATCTGACAGCAGGGTCAGCAGTCGGTCGATGGTCCGAAAGTCCATGTTCTCCATGCGCAGCGGAGATGCCTCGACGTGGCAGTGCCGGCAGGCCTGGTTGCAGCGCCGACCGATGTTGACCTGGAGGGTGTCGATGGGATGGCGGGAGAGATCAATGCGCTCTGCGGCGATGCGCTGTGCGAAGGATGGAACCCGGCTGAGGTGTGCTAGAGCCATGACGGCCTCTAATCCGATCTGAGTCGATCAGGGCATTACATGAGCAGGCATGATGTCGATGGTGATGGATTCATGATCTTTGCCGGTCTTATCGAGACCTCGTCCGCCTGGGTCGTTGTTGCCTCTTATGCTCTCTCCTTCGTCACTCGATGACAGCGAAGACTGAACCATATTATTGTTCCCACATGCGTTGTTTGGCTTGAGTCGGGATCTGCCTGAGGACCCTCTCAGCAGCGTGTTGAGTGACTCGGAGCGCACCATCTCCTTCACCGCTGTCGGATGCCGGTGCTGCGCCCAGGTCATGCCGTCGGGAGTGAATCGGGAGCCGCCGTGGTCATGTTATTCTCGTCACTCATACTGGAGTCACGGAGTCTCACGTGCTGCTCTCTCTCCTCGCCTGCGCTGCCCTCCCTGCCGACTCTGCGCCGTCCAGCGGCACCTCTCTCCAGGACTCCGCTGCTCCCGCCGATACCGCGCCGCCTTCGGACACCGCCCCCTCAGCGGACCTCAACGGCTCCTGGACCTTCGACACCGACACCGTCACCGTCATCGCGACCGCTGCCGCGCACCGCACCTACACCCTCACCACCACCCACCCCCAGCGCGACCACGGGCCCACTGAGCGCGCCTTCACCGAGCAGCCCGGCGATCCCCTCCTCCGCTCTGGCAACCTCCTCACCGACGCTCTCTTCGCCCTCGCCGTCGAGGAAGCTCGCCTCAACGCCGTCTCTCAGATCAGCGACGGTGCCTTCGAGGGCGCGGTCGACTGCGAGTGCTACCAGACTGGTGCGCTGTGGAATTGGGTCTGGACTCGGGACATCGCCTACGCCACAGAGCTGTCTCTGGGCTGGCTGGACCCGGAGCGGGCGGCGAATTCGCTGCTGTTCAAGCTCTCGGAGCGGAAGTCCGGCGGCGATCTCCAGATCATCCAGGACACCGGAACCGGCGGGAGCTGGCCGGTCTCTACCGACCGGGTTGCCTGGGCGCGCGGCGCGATGGCGGTGCTGCGCTACGTCGACCACCCAGAGCTGCGCGCGGCTGCCATCGAGGCGATGGTCAACACCGCCGCGCTCGATCGCCTCTATGCCTTCGACGCCCGCGATGGCCTGTACCGCGGCGAGACGAGCTTCCTGGACTGGCGCGAGCAGACCTACCCGCAGTGGATGGCCGGCGATGTCGTTCACATTGCGATGAGCAAGTCGCTCTCCACCAACCTCGATCACCTCTTCCTGCTGCGCGCTTTAGAGACGCTCACGGGTGAGGCACACGGCGCAGACGATCTCGCTGCCGCCATCGATGCGGCGTTCTGGAGCGGCTCGGCCTATCGCTCCTATCTGACCACTGAGCTGGACCCCGCCCCCGCCCAGCAGGATCTCCTCGCCACGGCCCTGGCCGTCCTCGACCTCAACACTCATCCTGAGGCCCTCGCCGCCTATCCCCACGGCCCCGCAGGGCCGCCGGTCATCTGGCCCCAGCAGCAGCGCACGCCGATCTACCACAACCGGTCGGTGTGGCCTTTTGTTACTGCCTATGCGGTCATCGCAGCCCGCAAAGCAGACAACGGCGCGGTGCTCGATGCTGGGCTCGATGCCCTGGTGCGGGGGGCTGCGCTGAACCTGTCACACATGGAGAACTTCGAGCTCGAGACCGGCGCCAACTGGCGTGACGACGGCGAGTTCTCCGGCCCGGTGGTCAATTCCCGGCGGCAGCTGTGGAGCGTAGCCGGCTTCCTCGGCGCCATCGCCCATGGGGTGTTCGGGGTGACCGGCGAGGACGGCGTGCTGCGTGCGGATCCGATCCGGCCCGGAGGCTGGCTGGAGCCGGGCGCGACCCTCCAGATCGGAGACTTCACCGCCGAGATCGGCACCGAGACCCTCTCCGCTGGTGCCGTCGCCGCGATGCCGGTCGATGACTGGCAGGACCTCTACGGCGCGGCCATCCCTGAGGTGTCGCTGGCCGGCTCTGGCGACACCGTGATCCTCACCTTCGCCGGAGAGCATGGCGCAACCTTCGACGTCTACCGCGACGGTGTGCTGGCCGCCGCCTCCGCGACCTCTCCCTGGACCGACACGACCGCGACCACCGCCTGCTACACCGTGGTCGCTCGTCTGATTCACCCCGGCCAGCCTTCCTCACCGCAGTGCTGGTGGGGGGATGACTCCGTGCGCATCCAGTCAGCATACGCGCCGGACTTCACCGCCAGCGGCGGAGCCTACTCCACCGATCACGGTCGCGATCACTACGGCAATTGGGGCGCGCCAGAGCACACCCTGACCGCCACCCTCACCCCGCTCCATACCGGCGAGCACCTGGTTCAGCTCGTCTACGGCAACGGCGCCGGCGGCACCGACACCGGGATCACCGCAGCGGTGAAGTGGGTGGAGGTTGTGGTCGACGGCGCGGTGGTGGCGGAAGGGCCGATCACGATGCCGCACCTGGGAGACTGGGCGCTCTGGGCCGACAGCAGCTTCCTGCCAGTCTCCCTGACCGCCGGTCAGTCCGCCACGGTCACCATCCGAGACGGCATCAACATGAGCTACTTCGCCCACTACACGGCCTACGTCGGCGGTCGAGGAGGGGGAGGTGAGCCCTCGAATGATGTCAACATCGCCGAGCTGAAGCTGCTGTTCTTGCAGTGAGCGAGGCGTCGACTGCAGCAGACGCGGCCCAAGCAGGAGCTTTTATGCGCTTTTCAAGTGTTCTTCGACAAGACCTGTTTCACGACTACCCCGAGACCTTCGCACAGCTGCAGGCGAGCCCGAGCCTTCCCAGCGGAGTCCTGGCGGATGCCGACGACTGCTCTGTCGACGATCTTCTCGCGGAGAGCATCGGGGCCGACCTCGAGGCGATCTCTGAGGAGAGCCGCGCTGGCGTCGTCACCCTCGACCGCATCACTCGGACGACGCTCGATCGGCTGGAGGGCCTGCCCAGCCTCCAGCGCATCAGCTTCACCGATGAGAAGACCACGGTGCTGCCCAAGGAGATCGTTGCCCTGGAGCGCCTGCGGGTCCTGGAGCTGAGCCTGACCCGCAAGTTCAAGAGGCTGCACAAGAACCTGGGGCTGGCGACGGAGCTGGAGGCGCTGCTGCTGATCAACCTCCACAACCTGACCGACATCAGCATCCTCACGCGCCTGTCGAAGCTGTCGCACATTGTGTTCAGCAACACCATCAAGCTGAAGGACTACACTCCCCTCCAGCAGCTCGCGAGTCTCCGACACCTCACGCTGGCGTCCCTCGATCTGGACGATGCGGCTCCGGTTGCTGCCACCCTGACGAACCTCACGACGCTCGACCTCAAGAGCAGCATCCGTTCGTGGACCGTTCCAGCGGTGGTCACGCTCATCGAGTCGCTTCCGAACCTGAGCGCCCTGGGGCTCGCCAGCGCTGACCTGAGCTTCGGCGCGCTGCCGCCGCTGGATCACATCGAGCAGCTCGACCTCTACAGCCTCGATGGGCTCGCTCCGGGCATGTTCTCCCGCGCGACCCGCCTCAAGGCGCTGTCGCTTCAGTTCTACAGCGCCGACGCTCTCCCGGATCACCTCGGAGATCTCGCCGCTCTTGAGGCGCTCGACCTCAGCTTTGCCCGGACCCTGCACGACGACACCGACTTCAGCGCGCTGGCGGGGCTCTCCAGTCTCCAGTACCTCGACCTCTCGCAGCAGGAGGCCCTCAGGCGGGTACCAGACGCCATCTCATCGCTCACAGCGCTGCGCCAGATCAACCTCGCCGGCCGCACGATCACGGAGATCTCTGCGCTGCGAGGGCTGCCGATGCTGCGCTGCGCGAGCCTGCAAGGGGTCAAGGACGAGGCACACCTGGTCGAGGTGGTGATGGCGCTGCCAGCCCTGGAGCGGGTCGAGGTCGCCAGCCACATCGACATCCGCAAGCTGGCCGATCATCCTTCGCTCAAGCTCATCCTGGGCCCACGGCCCGCGCCGGCTTCTGTGGCGGATCGCTTTGACCTGAAGCACTCCGCCGCCTTCCTGCGTCGGTAGCGCCTCGCCTACCGTCTCTCTCCTTTGTCCCACACGCTCTCGTCCCGAGACGCCCTCCAGATCACCGCCCGGCTCCTCCTGCTGCCGGCTGCCGATCACAAGCGGGCGCGCCCTGCCGACCTGCACCGTTCAGAAGCGGCGCTCTCCAGGGCCGGTGGGTGAGGACGCAGGGCTGGGATAGGCCGAGGCCATGCAATTCTGCGCCTCTTGCGGTGAACAGACTGCCGAGCAGCCCTGCACTGAGTGCGGATCGGATCCCCGTCTGGATGGTCGCTATGTCCTCCGCGCGCTGCTCGGCCAGGGCAGCCACGGCATGACCTGGCGGGCGGAAGCAGCAGACGGCGCGGTCGTCGCGGTCAAGGTCATCAACCTCGGGCACGGCCTGAAGGCAGACGCGAGGCGCACGCTGGATCGGGAGGTGGCGGTGCTGCGGCAGCTGAGCCACCCGCGCATTCCCGACCTCATCGATGACTTCTCCACCCGCTCCGGCATGACCCGCTACCGCTGCATTGTTCAGGAGCTCATCGACGGCGATCCGCTCCTCGACGCGCTGGCCGACCGCCGCCACACCCCCGGGCAGGTCATGGCGATGATTGCGGAGATCGCGGAGATCCTCACCTACCTCCACGGGCTCTCCCCGCCGATCATTCATCGGGACATCAAGCCGCAGAACCTCATCCGCCGCTCCAGCGACGGTGCGCTGGTGCTCATCGACTTTGGCAGCGTCCGAGACACCCTGGTCGGCACCCTGGGCGGCACGATGAGTGTCGGGACGGTCGGCTACATGGCCCCGGAGCAGATCACTGGAGAGGTGCTGCCGGCCAGCGACCTCTACGCGCTGGGGGCCCTGGCGGTCCACCTCCTGACCCGGCAGCCGCCCAGCCTCACCCACGACCCCGCCGATCCGATCCGCTGGCAGAAGCCGGAGGGGCTCTCGTCGGAGATCGGTGCCCTGGTCGATGCGCTGCTTCAGCCCGATCCGACGAAGCGGCCTCAGAGCGCTGCGGAGGTCTGCCGCCTCGCCCGGCAGTGCGCCGAGGTCTCGGATGCCCCGCCTCCGCTCCCGGAGGCCCCCCCAGCGGAGACGCAGCCCTCGCAGGTTGCTGCCGCGAAGACCGCACGTCCGAGTCGGTCGATGGTGCCGCTGCTGGCCCTCTACCCGATCCTCGGCACCCTCGCGGTGAGCATCCCGCTCGCGGCGCTGGTGACGATCGAGTCGATCGCGGTCACCGGAGTCCTCGGCACCATCCTCGGGCTGATCGTCGCGTTCCTCGCGGTCCAGCGTCGGCAGCTCCTCGGGACGCTCGCCGCCCTCTCTGCCGCGCTGATCAGCGCGCTCGGCGCCCTCGTCATCGCGCTCGGCGTGCTGGATCCCGGAGCGGTCGCCGGTCCGCTGCCGGTCTTCCTCGGCCTCTTTCATCTCATCGCGCTGTCTGGTGCGATGGCAGCGGCGATCCGGGCGCAGGCACAGCGTCGTCGGGCGGTCCGTGCTGCCCCCCAGCGTCAGCAGCGTCAGCAGCTTCAGCATCCGCGCGTCGCGCACATGCCCGATCTCGCCCCGGTGATCGGTAGCCGACGGGAGCGGGAGGACATCAAGGCCACCGCTCAGCAGTGGCGGTCTGGTGTGGTCCCTGAGGCGCGTCACCTCTGCCCGTTTTGTGGTGATGCGGTGACACCGAGCAGCCTCGTTGGGCACTACGACACGATCCACCTCCCGCCCGCCCGCCGCCGCAGGCGCCGACAGCATCACCTGCTCTGATGAGCAGAGCGCGATCGGTCCAGGGCAGAGATCCGTCAGCCCCAGGGAGCAAATTTCAGGCGTGCAGCATGCATCAGCCCTCGACACGCCGGTCATTCTCGCTGCCTTCACCGCGACTCCTGCCGCCGAGTCTCTCCACCTCGACGCGGCCTCCTGGTTCACCGCCTCTGCGGACATCACCGCCAGCGTCGTGCCCTGGTCGCGCGATAGGATGCCGCCATGTCTCGCGAACGCCTGCTGCTGTCCCTGCTGTCCATCGGCCTGATCGCTGCCGGTCCGGTTGACTCCGATGACTGGACCACCCTGGCTGCTGGGGGAACCCGCGCTGGACGCGGTGTGGTCGTGATCTCAGCCAGCCAGCAGGACGCACGCGGCTTCACCCTGCACGCCGCAGCCTCATCGGTGATCGGTGCGCCCTCTTCAGGCTCTGCTGCGATCCGTCTGGGCCTCCACGGTGGCTACGGCGGGGTGGAGCTGGGGGCGGGGGGCTTCTTCGAGGCGGTCATCGACTCTCGGGCCAGCGTCAATGCCTGGGGTGGGCTGCCGGTCTGCCATGCCTGGATCGACACCTGGCCGGTGGAGGAAAGCGGAGAAGTCGGCGCGGCGCTGTCTGGTGCTGGACTGGGGCACCACAGCACGCGGCTGTCGGCCTCGGCGGGCGTGTGGGCGACGGAGAGCGGGGAGATTCCGGTCAGCCTGCGGCTTGCTGCTCAGGCCCGCGAGGGGCTCTGGCTGGGGGCCACAGGCTGGCTGGAGCAAGACGAGACCCGCGCGATGCTCACCGTCTCGATCTCCCTGGCCGGGCGCGAAGCACACAACGATCCCAGCACCGCGCCCCCGCTGTGAGGAGCAGACGGCGGCGGCTCCAGGGCATCCCGTCTGCGCGGGGCCTGCTCTCCTCGTGGATGAGCGGTGCCGGAACATGGCAGACTGCTCGCCACAGTGAGGATTGACATGGTGATCATCGGAGCGGGACGAATCGGCACCGCGCTGTCGGCAATCAACGGCGCTGCGCTGGTCCGTCGCGGCGAGCGGATCCCCGATGGGGCTGGACCGATCATCGTCTGCACCCGCAACAACGACCTCGCCGGGGTCGTGCAGGCCACCCCAGGCCACCGTCGCGGCGATCTCGTCTTTGTGCAGAACGGGATGCTGAGCACCTGGCTGGCATCCCGTGGGCTCTCAGAGAGCACCCAGGCGCTGCTGTACTTCGCGGTCTCCTCCGTCGGCGCGCAGCCGGTCGATGGCGGTCGAAGCGTGGTCACGGGCCCCCATGCCGCCGTCTTGTGCGAGCTCCTCGCCGCTGGCGGGCTCGCGTGTCGGGCGGTCTCCCGGAGCGCGTTTCGGGGGGAGATGGTCGAGAAGTTTCTCTGGAACTGTGTCTTCGGGCTGCTCTGCCAGCGTCATGACGCCGCAGTGGGCGCGGTCGTCTCAGCGCACCACGACGAGGTCACGGCCCTCACTGCGGAGCTGCTTGGGGTCTGTGATCGGGCGCTGGGTGGGGTTCCCCTCTCCATCGCGCCGCTTGTCCAGCGCCTCTGTGACTACTCTTCCTCCATTGCGGACTACCGTGGTGCGGTCAAGGAGTGGCCCTGGCGCAATGGCTGGCTGATCGAGCAGGAGCGCTCCCCGCTGCACACCGAGTGGCTCGCGGCGCTGTCGCTGCTGTGAGGCTGCGGGCTGCCGGCTGAGGTCGGGGAGACCGCAGTCTCCGCAGCGGTCGCGGGCGGGCGCTCACTGAGCAGCGCTGCCGAGGCGGGCAAAACCGCTATGCTCTCACCATGGTTCAGCTCCTCCCGCTCATGTTCGCCTTGACTGCCTGCAAGAAGGCACCACCGGACAACGCCACGTCCATCGAGGCGGTCGCTCCGGCGCTGGAGGGAACCTGGAGGGACGACGGCGGCATGCTCGCCACCATCGAGAACGCCGAGGTGACGTCTCTGGTGGACCATGACAACGAGGTGTTCGTCGTGATCCGCTCGGGATGGGAGGAGCAGGGGTTCTCGATACACTACGAGGTGCCCTCGACGCAGTACCTCGTCACCCTTCGGCTCACCGACATCGACGACAGTGTCCTGCAGTACCGCTGGAGCAACACCACCCCCACAGGCGAGAGCAATGCGGGGACAGGGGCCTTCGAGCGCGTGGAGTAGCTGCGCTCACGGCATCAGCGTGGGCTCCTGAGTGACGAAGCCGAGCTCTGTTCCTATCTTCCAGGCTCGCTCGCTGCTGGTGCTGTGCGTGCTGTCCAGCACGCTCAGCCGTCCGCCCTGTCCCCATGCGACGAGCATGCGATCTCCAGACAGCGGCAGCACGTCACCGAAGTATTCGGTGAGCATGACCGGCATGTTCTCGTGGATCCACGTGGTCGTCGCCGTCTCGGATTCGATGGTGTAGCGGATGACCCGAGACCTCCCAGGCACTCCAAGATTGTCGAACACCAGCAGGTCGTCTCCGTCGAGGTGGAAGCCGTGCTGGCCGATGAAGATGTCGGTCTGGGTCAGGGTCGCCGTGGTGCTGCCGAGGATCCAGTTGGTCGCTCCAGTGCTCCGATCAATGTGGAGGATCGCGTTTCGATCCCGAGATCCGAGGATGTAGGCGTCCTGGTCGGCGTTGTACTCCAGGTTGTTCGCCATGGTCCAGAAGATCCCTTCCTTCCGCTCCACGCCCTTGCCGTCCCAGATGAGGTCATCCCAGGTCGACCAGATCGTGGTCTCTGTGCCATCGGGAGCGCGCTCGACGATGGCATCCCCAGCCACGAGTGTGCCGTCGACTTCGCGGCGATCAAACTTGATGTAGGCGATGGTCTCGTCTTCGTGGAGCAGGAAGTCGTGGTGGTTCTCGGGCAGCGGGATGGTCTCGACGGCGGTGCCATCCAGGCTGACCTTGATGATGCCGGCGAAGCTCAGCGGCTCGCTGAGGGTGATGTGGTAGGTGTTGTAGTAGATGCTCTGCTTGTCTGCCGACAGTCGCACACGCGAGGAGAACCACTCTCGGTCTTCGTTGTAGGTGTGCCACCAGACCAGCTCGCCCTGTCCGTTGAAGACGACGGGCTGCATCTTGGCCTCTCCCCGGGCGAGGAATGTGGTGAGGGTGTAGCCCTCCAGATCTCCGCTGACTTCGACGGGGGCGGGGAAGCCAGCAAGGCCACCGGTGGTGATCGGGAAGCCCTCTGACGACGCCTCGCCGTGCGCGACGGCATACCAGCCGGTCGTTTCTGCAGGGATGCCGACCACCACTGCGCTCCACGTCCCGTCGTCCAGCCGTCCGGTCGCGGTGCCGATCGTCTGCTCTCCGACCCCGAAGTGGACCACACCGTCGGTGAGGTCGCTCTTCCAGGTCACGGTGAACACCGAGGCGATCTCTGGAGAGAGGCTCACGGTGATGTCGGTGATCGCTCCGGTGGTGTCGGGTCCGGAGTCGTCCGGTGTGGTCTCCCCACCAGAGTCTGACACCGCGCTGGAGTCGCCCGGGGTGGAGAGGGCGGTGTCGACGGGGACTGCGTCAGTGCAGGCCAGGAGGATGAAGAGCATGGCGTTACCCTACTCCTTCTGCTTGCCTGTGGTGCTACTCCGTCATCTCCCAGATAACATCGTCGCTTTCTGGAAGCTGTGTGATGGCGCCGGTGACCCCACGGGCCTCTTCGAGGAATGCAGTGACTGCGGTGTTGACCAGGGCGGTGAAGTCATTGAGGGCGATGAAGTCGTCTCCGCAGCCGTCGCCGACGTTTCCAAAGTCGCAGGCGATGGGAGAGAAGCTGTAGTGGCCCGCATCAGGGAATTCGCCGCTGTAGCGGGGGGTGACCGTGGCTGCGGCGTACATGCTGCTGACGGAGTCCCAGGTGGTCGTGTCGTCTCGGGTGCCGGACAGGGACATCAGCGGAACGGTGATGTCCGCAGTGCCGTCGGTGATCGTCCCGCCGACGTCCCAGGGCGCCATCGGGATGACCGCCCAGACCCGATCGTCGCTCAGGTCGCTGCTGCCGGTGAGGTTGAGGGTGGCTCCGCCGGTGGCATAGGCCGTGTAGCCGCCGAAGCTGTGCCCGGAGACCGCGTAGCCATCGGACTCGTTGATGCAGCCGGCGATGAGGCCCCCATCTGCGCTCTGGTCGGCGGCCCAGTTGAAGCTGTCGGCGATGTCCTGCGGGCGTCGGACGACCACCTCCTCGAACTTCGCGTCGTCGTCGTCGAACACCGTGTTGTAGGTGTGGTCCGGCGCGACGACGATGTAGCCGTGGCTTGCGAGGTGCTCCACGAGGAAGCCAGACTGCCAGCGGACCCCCCCGTAGCCGTGAGAGAACAGCATCACTGGCCGAGAGGTCTCGCAGCTCGGGGTGACGTCTGTGGTGGCGTTGCCGCCGTAGAGGCCGTCGTAGGTGACCGTCTCGCTGCCCGGTGCGTCAGCGGGGAACCAGATCTGAACGGTCAGCGAGACCCCGGTCGAGCCGGTGATCTCGGCGCTCAGCGTGCCCGGTGCGTAGGGGCCGGGCTGACTGTAGTCGGGCAGATCCGGCGTCGTGGCTTCAGCGGTGTCTTCGCTGGTGGTGCCAGCGTCAGGGTCTTTGCCGCCGCAGGCGGGCAGCATGAGCAGGGCAGGCAGAGAGAGCATCGTCATGAGGGTACTTATACCGGCTTCTTCGACGACCGCCCCTTCAAGTGTGGGACGGCATGGGCTGAGGTCTCCATTCCATCGCTCCCTCCGCTCTGCCAGCGACAGCGAGACGCGAAAGCCTTCCTCACCTCAGGCCTGCGTCTCCTCTGTCGGGAGGGTGTCGCACCATGCGCGGATCAGTCGCTTTCGAGGTTCCCGGCGCTCACGCCGCATCGGCCAGTACGGCTTCCGGAGGTCGCGGGTCAGCGAGGCGGCTTCGCGGTCGAGGCCGTCTGGAGAGAGCCAGCAGTGGTTGTTGCTGTCGTAGAGCGCGCCGAAGCGGGAATCGCCTCGGTCACAGCACAGGAAGAGGTCGTCCCGGTCGCTTCAGCGGGCGATCTTCCAGCCAGAGCCGGCGGCGTGCCACGGGGAGGTCGTTGAAGATGCCGCAGCCGTAGGTGGTGTTCGCGACCACGGTGCTCGGGGTGTGCCCGCGGAAGCCGTCGGTGCCACCTTGGCTGGTGGGGCAGCCCTGGAGAGGCCGCCAGCGCGCATGGTCATCGGGTAGCGCAAAGGGCCGATTCGACGCGTGGGCTGAGGAGTACGCCGTCATCTCTTCGGCCATCTTCTCCACGCCCGCTGGCGTCCGCTCGGGGAGCGCTGTAGAGCGCGCAGACCTCTTCCCAGATGTCGATGATGTCGCGCTGAACGGCCATACTGACTGGTGTGTTGCGCGTCGTCTCACCCCGAGAAGAACACCCGGGTCTCCGGCATGGTGCGGAGGGCATCGGCACCGGGGACCGCTTCGCTGCCGACCCGCAGGACGCGCAGCCCGGTGAGGTCAGCAAGCGGGGTGTAGTCGGCCACCGGACAGCGCCCGAGGTCCAGCCGAAGCAGCCCGGTGAGCCCGGAGAGCGCCGAGACATCTCGGACCAGGCAGCCGGCCATCGAGAGGGTGGTGAGCGCGGTGAGTCCGGCGAGCGGGGTGATGTCGGGGAGGTTGGAGTCGGTGAAGTACAGGGTGGTCAGGCCCTTCAGCCCAGCCAGCGGAGCCAGCCGCACCGACGGGGCGACAGACAGGGCCAGCTCCTTCAGCCCGGTGAGGCGGGCGAGCGGGGAGAGGTCGTGCAGCTGACGACAGCCCATCAAGAACAGCCGCTCCAGCTCGGGGAGCTGGCCGATCGGAGAGAGATCACAGACTGCGGTCGCGGCGAGGGAGAGATGGCTGAGGCGGTGGAGCTGGCTGAGCGGGGAGAGATCGACGACCCGGGTGCGCCCGAGGTCCAGGAAGGTCAGCCGCTCCATGGTCGCGAGGAGGCTGGCATCAGCGAAGCGGGTGGCGGTGAGGAACAGACACTCCAGCGCGGTGAGCGTGCTGATCGGGGCGAAGTCGATCGCCGGGATCTCGCTGAGCCGCAGCTCGGTGAGGTGAGAGAGCTGACTGAGCGGGGAGAGGTCGCGCACCCGGGTCTTCTCCAGGCTCAGCGCAGTCAGCCAGTCCAGCTTGGAGAGAACCGAGAGGTCGGTGAGGCTGGTCTGAGAGAGATCGATGCTGTGCATGTGCTGGATGGCTTGCTCCAGCGCGGCGATGCTGTCGTCGTGCAGATCGATGGCCTCAGCGAGCAGGCGCATGGTCTTGCGCTGGGTGCGATCGGGCGGGTTCGGAAACATGGGACGGCTCTATCTCGTGGTCTGTCTGGCTTGACGTCACTGAAGAACGTGTCGGGGTGGAAGGCGACAAACATCCGGTCTGATGATGTCGCTGAAGTTTCGCAGACCGGCGGCGGAGCCGGTGAGGTCTTCCCTTTGAGAATTATCAATTCAAGTGGTCAATTCGTGTATCCTTTCTCGGAGAGACGGTGGCTTCCTGCTCATGGTCAGTGTGTCGACTTGTTGAAAAGGCCGCTCCCATGCCTCTCACGCGATAGAAGGCCCGTCGATGTCTTTTGCCCCCCTCGGCTCCCGTCGACAGATCGCGTTCTGGTGGTTTGCCTGGAGCGTCATGGCGCTTCCCTGGACTCTGGCCTT
Organism: Myxococcota bacterium; assembly: GCA_029251165.1. Taxonomy (GTDB): domain Bacteria; phylum Myxococcota_A; class UBA796; order UBA796; family UBA796; genus JAQXDW01. The sequence goes on along the minus strand of JAQXDW010000119.1, from coordinate 9,215 downwards.
CCGCTGGGTTCCCGGCAACGCCCGGAGCGTTCCCCGCGACGGTCCGCTCCTGCTGCTTGCCAACCACTCCTCCGCCTTCGATCCGGTCTGGATCGCCTTCTGGTTGTTTCGGCGGAGCTCATTTATGGCGAGCAGCGGCCTGTTTCGGGTGCCGGTGCTTGCCCAGCTGCTTCCGCTGTGTGGCTGCTTCCCGAAGACGAAGTTCGTCAAAGACCGAGACTCCATGCGGACCCTGGCAGAGCGCTACGAAGCCGGAGACGTCATCGTTCTGTTTCCCGAGGGAAAGCGAACCTTTGATGGACGTACTGGAGAGGTGCTGCCGGGAATCGGGCGGCTGGTGAAGCGCATCAACGCCCGGGTGGTCACCGCGCGCGTCCTCAACGGCCACCTCTTCCATCCCCGCTGGGCGCGGTATCCCCGCTGGGTGCCGGTCCGGGTGAAGTACGCCGCTGTGCGCACCTGGGAAGACGCCGCCACCCCTGAGCAGATCAACGATGACATCTCCGCAGCCATTCGGATCAACCCCGAGGAGCCGCCTGAGGGGCTGTTCTCCATCGGGTTCCGCATGGCGGAGGGGCTGCCGGACTACCTGTGGGCCTGCCCGAGCTGCTTTGCGCTGAACGGGCTGAAGGCACACGGCAACCACGTGACCTGCCAGTCCTGCACCGTGCGGTGGACCCTGGACACCCGCAACCGCATGAACGGCGATCAGGCGATGTGGGTTCATGAAGCCTTCGATCGGATCGCTGCGCACTTTGAGGGGGCGGACCTCAGCGGCGCGGCCACCCTCTATCGAATCAAGGGCAAGCAGCAGGAGCGCCTCGCGCACGGCACCGCCAGCCTGAGCACCGAGGGCCTCACGGTCGACGGGCTCACCCTGCCGCTGTCTGAGCTGCGGGCGGTGAGCGTGGAGCTTCAGAACCGCCTGACCTTCCGCCGGGGAGATGTGCTGCTGGAGCTGGTCCCCGTGGGGCAGAGTCCGCTGAAGTGGGCCCACTTCCTTCGCTGGCACCTCTCCGCCCGCTGAGCATCGCTTCGCCCGCTGCAGTCAGCGGGTGCGGGCCTCGATGTGACGGCGCTGGGCGACCTGGAGCGCCTTTCCGAGGCCGGAGACATCGAGGTTTCGGGTGAAGAACCCTCGGAAGCCTGGGGCCTCCACCCCGCTGATGGTGGTGCAGTGCGCGATCCCGGCCGGGCAGGGCATGAAGTCGTCCATCACATGCGAGATGCCAGCGATCAGCTTGCCCGCCCAGTACTCCTCTGCGTACTCCACCCGGATGCGCTCCGCTGTGTGCTCGATGGCGATGTTCGTTCGCTTCACGAGGCCCTGGTTCGTCTTGAACGTCACGAAGCTCGCCCCCTGCTCGACCAGCACGACGCTGGTCATGTCCGGCATGTTTCGGGTTGTCTCCACAAAGTACCGGCCGATGTCGGAGAGGGCCGCTGAGATGTCCTGGAGGCAGAACGGCAGCGCTGTCGTGTCCTCAAACAAGGTCTTCATGGTCTCTCTTCCTCTCCATGGGCGCTGGCCTGCGGGGGAGCCTACCCGCTGCGACGCCTCGCTGCTCTGGTCCTGACGCGGTACGGTTGGACTGGAGGCGCGATGCTGTCGCTGGCGCTCATACCGATGATGTCGCAGGTTGCCTGCCTCCTGCCGCAGACCTCTGGCTCGCTCGACGCGGACACCGGGCCGGCGGTGGTCGTCAGCGATGTCCGGGTGCTCAGCGGTGATCTGGTGTGCATGCTGCCCGGGGAGGCGGACGTTCGGGCCATCGACGGAGCACTCCTCCCGGCTGGACCAGCGCCCTGCCGGGCACCGGAGCTGGTTCGGGTGACCCGGGTGATCGACGGAGACACCTTCGATGCCTGGCCGATGTCGGGCCTGGGCGGAGCGGAGTCTGTACGGATCATCGGCGTCAACACCCCAGAGACCTACGGAGCCCCGCAGTGCTGGGGGCCCGAGGCCGCGGACTTTGCCGAGCAGGTGCTTGACCTGCGCCTGCTCTGGCTGACCTTCGATCACGACTGCGAGGACGACTTCGGGCGAACGCTGGCCTATGTCCACCTTTCGGACGACTCGGCCTGCTTCTTCGAGCGCCTGCTGCTCCGGGGTGGACTCGCGGAGACGATGACGTTCGCCGAGACCAGCACCTTCGCCGACACCTTCTCCGACGATGCGCGCTGGGCGGACGATGCGGAGATCGGGCTGTGGCAGGCCTGTGACTGAAGGGTGCGGTGATGGCTGCCTTCGGCGATGGAGTCATCGCGGTCTCTTCGGCGGGTGGGTATGAGTCCGGTCTGCTGGACTGCGAACGCTGGAGGGCGGAGTGACTGTTGCGCTGTGGTGTGTGCTTATCGCGAGCGCGCTGCCCTACCTCTTTGTCGTCATTGCCAAGGCTGATCCAAGCTTTGTTAAGGGAAACCGAAACAAGGACCCCCGCGTCTATGAGGCTGGCCTGACGGGGTTTCGGCAGCGGGCTTATTGGGCACACCTCAACACCCTGGAGGCCCTCCCGCCGTTCGCGGCTGCGGTCCTCGTCGCGCACTACACCGGCGCGGAGCAGGGCAGCGTCGACATGCTGGCCCGAGTCTTCATCCTGTGCCGCCTGCTGTATGGGCTCTTCTACATCGTCAACCGGGACAGGCTGCGCAGCCTGATATGGGCGGGCGGGATGGCCTGTGTGGTGGGGCTGTTTGTGGTCTCTGCGATGGCCTGAGCGGACCGCCGACCGATCGGAGCATGACGACGGTCCCGGGACTCGGCTGAGCGGCCGAGCCCGCGTCGTGTGCAGCCCCAGCGGGTGCCCCTACTCGTACTCGTCGCAGCTCTCGACGTAGCCCAGCGCGAGGAGGCTCTCGCAGGTCTCCTTGTCCATGCCGGCGGCCGGGTCCATGGAGACCTCGGCATTCAGGGCCGGCAGCTCCAGGCGGTTCAGCTCGCGCTCCAGGCGTCGGGTCATGTCGGCGACCTTGTCGGGCTGGGTGGGCGCGATGTCGTCGAGCTCTCCGGGATCGGTGGCGAGGTTGTAGAGGAAGGTGCCGTCGGTGGAGTGCTGGATGAGCTTGTAGTCGCCGTCGCGGAAGGCCCGGTAGCGGCCACGGGGGTTGACCAGTGGGCCGGTGCCGTTGGCGGTGCCGGGGGCGAACCGGGCGGCCATCAGCTCTTCCTCGAACCGCTCAGCGAGCAGGGGCTTGCCGACCTCGACCTTGTTGATGCCCGGAATCAGGGACTTGACCTGGGTGATCGGGGAGTCGGCGATGCCGAGCATGTCGGTGATGCTGGAGAAGGTGCCGACGGTGGAGACGCCCTGGCTGACGCGGGATCCGGCGGGGATCTTGGCGGGGTAGCGCATGACGAGGGGAACCCTGAGGTCCTCCTCGACCATCGGAGTGACGTGTCCAAACGCGCCGTGCTCGCCGACGACCTCGCCGTGGTCACCGAGGACGACGACGATGGTGTTGTCCAGCAGGCCCTTCTCGCGCCACAGGTCGACGACCTGACCGACGAGGTAGTCGGTGTAGAGCACGCCGCCGTCGTACATGTCGACGATGGGCTGGCGGATGTCTGAGAGCTCTTCGTCGGTCAGCTGGCGGCCAAACTGCACGCCGAAGCTGACCTGACCGATCTCGCGAAGCTCGCTGATGTCCCGCTGCTGGTAGGCGTAGAGGAACTCGTCGGGCATCTGGTGGAAGGGGAAGTGGGCCTCGAGGAAGTTGACGAAGACAAACGCCGGGCGGTCATCATCGCGGCGCTTCATCCAGTTGTCGATGTTGTCGACGACCTGCGCGCCGCCCTTGTCCTGGACCTGGCTGAGCCCGATGGCATCGATGATGCGGTAGATGAAGCTGAAGCCCCGAGCGGAGGTGCCGGACTGCCACGCCTTGTCGTTGTGCATGAAGCCGCGGGTGAGCCCGAAGGCGTCGGAGATGTGGGGGTTGGCGGAGAAGGCGTAGGTCTCGTAGCCGGACAGCGCGAGGTGCTCGGCGAGGGTCGGCAGGGTGCCGCCGCCCTCAGAGAGGAACCGGGTCTCGGCGTGGGCGTTGTTGCGGGAGGGGAAGGTCCCGGTGAACAGCGCGGCGTGCGCCGGCAGCGACCAGGTCGCGGGGGCGTAGGCGTCCTCGAAGATCACGCCCTCTGCGACCAGCTGATCGAGGTTGGGGGTGGTCGGGCGCTCGTAGCCGTAGGCCGAGGTCGACATCGAACGAACGGTGTCCATGACGATGAACAGCACATCCGGTGCGCCCTCCTTTGCCTCGCCCTGGGTGACCGGCGCGCCCTCGTCGACGGCGAGGCTGTAGCGGATGATCGGGACCAGCAGGAGGACAACGAACAGCCCACCAGCGACGCCCAGCGCCAGGCCCGCGCCGCGCTTCCAGAGCTGCCGACCGATGGCGAACACTGCGAGGGAGCCGAGGGTCGGGCCGATCCACATCTGCAGCTTGCTGGGATCCACTGCGACCCATCGCTCCAGGCCGATCCAGCAGACCACCAGGGCCAGCGGCATCAGCCACTCTCCGCGGGGGAGCCGGCGGAGTGGGGCGAGGAGCACGGCGAATGGCAGGACGAGGACGAGCTCCATGAAGAACGACTGGATCGCCATGCCGGTCAGCGGCGGCTGCCCGAGGGCGACCAGGAGGCCGATGCCTGCGGCGAGGTGGACCAGTGCGATGGAGAGCCCGAAGCCGAGCCCGGTCTGGACACCGGACTTGATGGTCTCTGCGAGGGAGGGGGTGTTCGTAGCCATAGTGGCTGACGATTAACCGACGGTGCTGGATCCCGGCTGCAAGCCTGGTGCGAGGGGTGCGCAAAAACCGCGCAATTGCAGGGGGCGATGTTCCTACTCTGGCGCGATAGGTGGTGCTTTTGACGTTGCTTACCGCCTGCTGGACTCCTCCAGCTCTGCGGCGACCACGATCCAGTCTCCATCATCGCCACCGGCCGAGATTCCCTCCGCTTCCATGGAGAAGCCGCCCATCTCCGGCAGCTCGAAGCTGATCTCTGGCAGCAGGCTGTCCGCCAGCCCGCCCGTCGCCAGGGCCAGCAGTCCCTCCAGCGACTCATCCGCTCCGACCGCTGCGGCGTCTTCTGTGATGACGTCCAGGACAAGCGCCGCCGTGCCGATCTCCAGCGCGATCTCGGTGCTGTTGAGGCCTGTGCTCAGCGCCGGTGTGGTGTCGGCGCTGAGGTGGATGGCGGCGGTCGTCAGGGGGGCGCTGGGGTCGGCGTCTCCCCAGATCTCGACCTGAAGCTCGGTGATGTCCAGGGTCAGCGGTGTCTTGCCCGACGATGGAATGAGCACCGGCGGAAGCTGCGGGAACAGCTTCAGGGTCAGCTCGGTGTTGCCGGGGAAGACCAGCGCGATGATCGCAGCCTCCAGACCGAGCTCGTCGCTGGTGATGGTGTTGTTGACCCCGCCAGCGCTCCACAGCTGCTCCAGGATGCGGTTGAGTGCGTCGAGGGAGAGGCCGAGGAACAGGCCGGGCTCGCTGTCGTAGTCCGGAGCCGGGCCGCTGAGGACGAGGCTTCCGGGGTGAGGGGGGATGTCGGCGTGGGTGCCGCCGGAGAAGACGTCCGCATCGAGGAGGAGGGTGAGCCCGCTGGTGCTGGTCTCGATGTCGCCGATGTCTGCGGTGAGGGCTGCCTCTGCGGAGAGGAGATCGAGGGTGGTGTCGATGCTGACGCCCTCCAGGGCATCCTCCAGGGCGCTCGGGACGGCATCCTCTACGGCACCGATCAGGGCATCCTCGACGATGCCCTCGGTGTCGATTCCGAGGCTGGAGAGGGAGTAGCCGAAGGTGGAGAGGATCGAGGAGAGGGTGCCGAAGTCCTCGTCGAAGTCGGTGAAGGTGACGGTGGTGCTGTCGACGGCGACCGTGACGTCTCCCGGCCCGTCGACGCGGAGATCGACCTCGACGATGATCTCGACCTCATCGGCGGTCAGCGCCCCGTCCGTGGAGGTGGCGCTCCAGCCGCAGAGGTCGACGTCGATGTCGAGGTCGATGTCGAGATCTGCGGCGGTGAGGGTGAGGGTGAGGCCGTCTGCGGAGGAGGCGACTGCTGCGACCGGGGTGTCGAGGTCGAGGGCGTCGACGCTGACCTCGACGTCCACGCAGCCGAGGCTGTCGGTGGCGACGGGATTGGTGGCGATGAGGTCGGACTCGAGGGCGTCGATGTCCAGCTCATCCACCAGGACCTCCGCGATGGTGTCCAGGCTGCCCTGGCCGAGGTGTGCCTCGATGGCACCGATCAGATCGTCGGCGGAGAAGGCTCCGGCGATGACCCCGAGCACGGCATCTGCGGCATTGCCGTCGGTGTCGGTGGCGGCAAAGGTGAGCCGGTTGGGACCGGCGTCGAGGTCGAGGGAATGCGAGAAGGAGCCGTCGGTGCTGACGCTGACGGCCTGCTCGTTGAGGGTGAGCCCGGCGATGGCGCTCACAGCATCGGTGACGGTGCCCACGACGAGGACCGAGTCGCCCTGGATCCACTCCCCCCGCAGCGGGCTGCTCAGCGCGACCAGCGGGCCTGCGCCGTCGACAATGACCGGTCCTGCGGTGGCAGCGATTCCGTCGGCTTCGGCGGTGAAGGTGTAGGCTCCGTCTGCGGAGAAGGTGACGGAGAGGCCGGTCAGGCCCGCACCGTCCGCCGGCTCAGCGGACAGCGTGGGATCCACATCGAGGGGGTTGCCCCAGGCATCGGCACCGACCACGGCGGCGGTGAGGGTGTCGCCGATCTCAGCAGACAGGCCGCTCATGCTCAGCGCCAGGGAGGCCAGCGCTCCCGGAGAGACGGTGAGGTCGAGCGCCTCCGTGCGGGTCTCGCCGTCCCACTCGGCGGTGATGGTGACGTCGTAGTCGCCCTGCGCGGTGAGGGTGGCGGTCAGTCCGGTGCCGTCTGCGGCGACGTCGCCCTCGGCGCTGGTGATGCGCAGGGTGATCGCGGCATCGACTGGGGCGCCGTCGTCTGTGGCCGCAGCGGCCTCCCAGGTCGCGGCCTCTCCGGCGGTGGCCGCGTCAGGGCCGGAGACTGTGAGGCTCCAGTCCTGCGCAGCGGGGGTGGTCTCCCCGTCGAGATCGCCGTCGGTGATTGTGGTCTCTTTGTCCGTGCAGCCGGCCACAGCGAGCGCAGCGATCATCACGATGAAGCGTATCGACATGAGCTTCCCCCCATTTCGACCAGTCTAACCACGGCCTGACGGGTGCTGTGTGTCGTTGCGGTTTCAGTGCCGCTGGAGTCTGCTCACGGACGCTGGAGCATCGCGCCGACGCGGCGGTCGAGCGGCGTGCTCTCTTCGCCGGGATGTCCGAGTCCACCGGGCTGCTCGTCGGGTGCGTACAGCAGAAAATAGTAGGCCAGGGTGATCGCGGAGAAGGGGCCGAGCGACATCATGAGCCACAGCGAGGTGTGCATCAGCAGGCCGACGACGACATAGAGGCGTCGGACGTTGAGCACCGATGCCCACCGACGCAGCCGGCCGCCGCGTGCTTCTGTCCGGCGCAGCCAAAGCCACAGCGGCACCATCCACCAGGTCGCCTCCCAGATCAGCGTGGTGAGCGTGGCCAGCTTTGTCAGCGGGCTGAGCCAGGCGATCCACCACCAGTCCGCCCGCGCCCAGTGCGGCAGCAGCAGCGCGTAGTGAATCGCCAGGAAGTCGCCCATCGGCCACCACACGACCCCGAGCTTGTTGATCCCGGTGGTGACGTACATCAGCACCAGCTGGAACACCAGCACCCGCCGGGGCCAGCCGGAGATGCAGGTCGCGCTCCTCCAGCGTCGGTCCGCCAGCCAGCACCGCAGCGAGAGGGTGACGTCGGAGCGGGCGAAGGCGAAGATGAACAGGGCGTTGCTGATCAGCCGGTCATGTCCGCCGGTTGCAGAGGGAAACAGGCTCACCAGCCAGAGGAACGACAGCAGCACGACCGCCGAGCAGAGCCGGGAGAGCACGCCGAGGGTCAGGCCTGTCGCGGCGATCATTGCCGCACCGTAGACCGCCCAGATGTTCGCGGCGGTGGGCGCGATGAGCATCGCCAGCAGTCCAGAGCCCTCCGGATCGCGCAGCCCGCCGCTCTCCATCGGCATCCACAGCAGCGTCATGGCTCCGCTGTGGTGCATGTCTCCGAGATCAGCCAGCACGATCAGGCCGAGCGCGATGCGAAACAGCGCCAGCGAGGTGCCGCGCTCCTCAGCGAGCAGCCACGTGACGAGGGCATGCCAGCGGGCAATCATCGCAGGGTCTCCAGGTCGACGACCGCTTCCCAGTAGTGGCCGCCGAGCTTCAGGCCGCCCTGAGCCCGGACTGCCGAGGGCTTGCCGATGGCGACCTTCTGGTACCGCGCTCGGAATTCGGTGGCCTGAGGAAAGTCTGTGGCGGCATGCCGGGCCAGCCAGGTCACCAGGCGACGGTACTGTTGCCGTCGCTTTCGGACCTTCGTGGAGTAGGCGGAGCGAACCCCCCGGAGACGCCCCTGGGTCAGCAGGTCGGCCATCCAGTCGGCGTCGCTGTGATCCTCAAAGAGGGGGAGCCATGGTCCGTCCCCGGTGCGGGCATGGAGCTGGAGCCGCCCACCATAGGCGGGCACGTCGCCGAACATTCGCCAGCTCTGCTGGGTGCCGGTGCGCTTCTGCCAGCGGAAGAGGGGACTGAGGGCCTCGGATCGTGTGGAGACGATGGCGTTGTTCAGGCGGACGGCATCGGCGACGAGGTCGTCTTCACTGCGCGCCAGCCCCAGCGCCAGCAGCGGTGTGCCCCAGGAGACGATGGCCTGGCGGTGCCGCGGCTTGAGGTCCGTGATCGCCTTCTTGGGAAGCGGCACCGACGAGATGGTGATCTGCGCGAGGTGGGCGAGGATCAGCACGGCGAGAATCTGGGCACGGCGGGTGGGCATGCTCGCGGAAGATACCAGACTCTCGGAGGGGAAAGGCTTCATGACGACGGCAGCACTGCGGCCTGCTCATGCGTCTCGCAGCCGCCGGATCACGATCACCAGAAGAAGGTGATGCCCTCCGGTTGGGGAGGGCATCTTGCGTTTCCGACGTGTCCTGGGATGATGAGCCGCGTGGCGGTTCTGGAGGCCCTTGCAGGCCGCCGGGGCCGCGCATGCGGCCGTCATAACCACGGCTAAGCCGGGGTTGGACCAGATGACGGCCGCATGCGCGGCCCCGGCGGCCTGCAAGGGCCTCCAGAACCGCCACGCGGCTCATCATCCCAGGACACGTC
>JAQXDW010000118.1 GCA_029251165.1 Myxococcota bacterium | reverse complement strand
TGCTCACGCCAGACGCGCTCCAGAGTCCCAAAAATTAACACCGACCGGATCTTCGGATACTCCTAGGTCAGAGCCAGGAGTATCCCCGATGTTTTCCCTCGCGCTGCTCTCTCTGACTCTGGCCGCTCCGCCGACCACCCAGGATGACCTGGAGTCCTGGTGGCTGGCTGCCGGCCAGCTCACCCTCGGCGACACGGTCTACCGAGTCGGAGACGAGCCCGTCGTCCTCGCCGACAGTGTCTGCGCATTCACCCTCTCTGCGGGCGCGATGATCCCGGTGTACTCCGGTGTTGCGCCGGTCTCCGAGCGCATGGTCGGGCTGGTCTGGCTGGGCGAGGGCGCCTCGGAGGTCTCGTTCAACGATCGCGGCGACGTCCTGGCATTCGCCAACCACATGGTCCTCAACGCCGGTGCCGCACCCGAAGACTTCCGCGGTCTCCTCGACGGCGATCCCCTCACCTCATCGGTCGATCGTGGCCTGGTGCTGTCGGCGGATCCAGCGCTGCTGGCTTTGTTCGAGGGGCTCGAGCCCATCGGCGGCGGCGCGATGATCTCTGACGGGGAGGGAGGCGCCGATGAGACCTACATCGTCACCGAGTCCGACGGCGAGGGAAGGCTGAGGCGTCAAGCAACCAACCTCCTGGTCAACCGGCTCAACGAGCTGAAGCGGTCGGGAATGGATCCACGGGTGATGCTGCGCCAGGATCGCCTGCTGGGCGAGGAGCTTGGGCATGACGGTGCAGTGCTGCGGGTCCTGGCGGACTTCCGAACCGATCGAAACTTCCGGGTCGCCGGGCTCGAAGATACCCTCTCCTCAGACCGCTACGACCGCTGGCTGACCTGCAGCCGCGACGGCATGGACACCGGCAACACCGGCTACCGCGCGATGGCGTTCGCACACGGCACCGACCTCGACCAGCGCCGCCACTTCATGCGAATCTCCGGCGAGCGCATCTCACCCGCCGGCACTCCAGAGCGTCCGGCGTTCTCCCCGGTGAGCGCAGACATCTCCGTCGACATCACCCCTCGCCTCCGTGGCCTGGAGCAGGAGGGCGTGGTCACCACCCAGCTGACCCTGCGCGCCACGGGCGGACCGATTCAATATGCCGCGCTCGACATGCCCGTCGGCACCGCGATGCTCGGCAGCTGGTCGCTTGACTCTCTGACCACACCCGACGGACAGGCGGTGCCGTGGGTCGGACTGTCCGCCGGCGTGGCCAGCATCACCGGGGAGACCCTGAGCAGCGACGTACAGCAGGCTGCCAACGAGGCAACCATCGCGGCCGGCACAACCGGCACCCTCAGCAGCGGCGGGATCAACATCGCCGGAGCCCAGGGCAGCGGCGGCGCAACCACCCCAGCAACCAATTCCAGCGCGCTCGCGCTGTCCACCAACGGCGAGAGCACGGCGTTCTCTGAGAACATCGCGTTCAACACCACGCCCTACCGCTACCAGATCATGGTGCTGCTGCCCAAGCCAGTGCCAGCCGGCGAAGCCCTCACGCTGAACCTCACCTGGAGCGCACGCTGGAAGTTCGCCAACTTCGCGGTCAGCGAGCGCTTCTACGCCACAGACCCCGAGCAGGACTCCGTGCCCCGCTCCCTCTACCGCCCCCTCGGCGCGACCACCTCCGCGCAGCCCTTGCTGCCGGACCTCATGCCTGCTGCTGGTGCGGGAACCTGGGACTTCACTGCCGCCCTGACCACCCCGCAGCCCTTGCTGGCCAGCCGCACGGCTGTCCTGTCTGGGCAGACCACCGCTCGAACCACCGACCCCAACACCGGCGCGCTCACGATCACCACGCAGGGCGAGTCTTCTGCGGGGCCGGCGTTCGCGCTGGGGCGCTGGATCCAGCAACAGGATCCCGCTGCTGAGGGCATGCCCGCAGTCGGGGTGGCCCTGGCTCCCAAGCAGAACAGGGCGCTGCCGACCGTCTCCCCAGAGGTCCGCCGGATCGTGACCTACCTGGAGGGTCGCCTGCCGGACTTCCCCCGTGAAGAGCTGGAGGTCTACCAGGACCTGGAGGTCCCGCCGCTCGTCGCGCTCCAGCAAGACTACCTGCCCGCCCATGATGGGCTCATCGGTCTGCGAACCGTCTCCAGCCCAACGGTGACCTCCGGCGGCATGGTCCGCGCTCTCCGACCCCACGAAGCACGCATCCAGGTCGCTCGGCAAGTCGCCGCCCAGTACTGGGGCCAGCAGGTCGTCGCAGCCTCCAGCCGAGACCAGTGGCTCATCGATGCCCTCGCGGGCTCCTATGCTGCCTTCTACCTTCGCTCCTCCACCGGGGTCGAGGCCTACCAGGAGCACATGGAGGCCATCCGTGGCCGTCTGGAGTCTCCCCGAGAGTACTCTGCGGCCATCGGCGCTCCGGCGGTCTGGAAGCGCACTGATGCCTCCCGGCTGCTCTCTCCCACCGCAGCACCCGATCACACAGACATTCCCGCCGGTATCCGCGCAGACTATGGGACCTATGTGCTCGCAGCGATGCTGCGTCCGCGACTGGGAGACGATGTCTTCTTCGCCGCCCTCGACCACTTCGCTGCCACCAGTGCCGGCCAAGCCGTGACAACCGAGGACCTCCAGACAGCCTTCGAGCTGACCGCTGGCCGAGACCTCTCCGCCTTCTTTGAGACCTGGATCCACAGCGGCGCGATTCCATCTCTGGCGCTGACGTACCGAGTCGAGGACTCTGGCGCGATCCGTGGCTGCATCGACAGCTCGGTCGCGCTGGGCACCCTCGACACGCAGCTGTGGATCGAAGACGACAGCGGCATCGTCGAGGCAATGGTTCAGGTCATCGACGGGACCGGTCGGTTCGAGGTCACCCCGCGATCGGGGTCTGTCACTGTCTCCCTCGATCCCGAGGCCATCACGCTCGCCAGCCGCCGCGTGGTTCGCGCAGACGATGACCTGTCCTGCTGGGACAGCGCCGTCAGCGACGACGAGTAAGGCCCCACAAAAAAAGAGGCCCGTCTCCGGGCCTCTGTGCGTCTCACCGATGGTCTCGGTCAGGCGTTGATGCGAGCCTGAGCCAGCGTGATGCGGTCGGCAATGGCTGCGGCCTCGGGGCCGTTTGCAGAGACAGACTTGAGGTCTGCCTGTGCGCGCTCCAGCTCCCGCTTGGCAGCGGCCTTGTCGATCTCGGAGACCTCCTCGCAGAGGTCGACGAGCAGCGTGATGGTCTGGGGGCCGACCTCAGCCAGCCCCTTGCCCACCAGCAGCTTCCCAGCATGATCACCGCCGTGGATGGTGACGACACCAGGCTTGGTGAGGGTCAGCATCTGAGCGTGATCGGGAAGCACACCGTACTCACCATAGAAGCCCGGGATCTGGACCTCATTGGCCTCGCTTTCGAGGGCGATGGCGGCCGGGGTGACGATCTTCAGGGCGACAGGCATCAGACCTCCTCAGCCATCTTCTTGGCCTTGGCGACCGCCTCATCGATGGAGCCGACCATGTAGAAGGCGTTCTCGGGGAGGTCGTCGTGCTTGCCGTCGAGGATCTCGCGGAAGGAGCGAACGGTGTCGTCCTTCTTGACGTACAGCCCCTTCTGGCCGGTGAACTGCTCAGCGACGTGGAAGGGCTGGGAGAGGAACTTCTCCATGCGACGTGCGCGGGAGACCGCCTTCTTGTCTTCCTCGGACAGCTCATCCATACCGAGGATGGCGATGATGTCCTGAAGGTCCTTGTAGCGCTGGAGGACCTGCTGGACCTCACGGGCGACGGCGTAGTGCTCATCACCGACGACGAGGGGCTCCAGGATCCGGCTGGTGGAGTCCAGCGGATCGACCGCAGGGTAGATGCCCTTCGCGGAGATGGCACGGTTGAGAACCGTGGTCGCATCGAGGTGAGCAAAGGTGGTCGCCGGGGCCGGGTCGGTGAGGTCATCTGCGGGAACGTAGACAGCCTGAACCGAGGTGATCGAGCCCTTCTTGGTCGTCGTGATCCGCTCCTGGAGCGTGCCCATCTCGGTACCGAGGGTGGGCTGGTAGCCGACCGCAGAGGGGATACGACCGAGGAGTGCAGACACCTCGGAGCCAGCCTGGGTGAACCGGAAGATGTTGTCGACGAACAGGAGGACGTCCTGTCCCTCCTCATCGCGGAACTGCTCGGCGACGGTCAACGCGGAGAGCGCGACCCGAGCACGTGCTCCGGGGGGCTCGTTCATCTGACCGAAGATGAGCGCAACCTTCGACTTGGTGGTGTCGACGATGGGGAGGTTGTTCGAGCCCATGATCAGGTGATCGTTCTCATCCTTCTTGGCGGAGATGACGTTGGACTCCATCATCTCGAACCAGAGGTCGTTGCCCTCGCGGGTGCGCTCGCCGACGCCAGCGAACACGGAGAAACCACCGTGCTCGATACCGACGTTGTTGATCAGCTCCTGGATAAGGACGGTCTTGCCGACACCCGCGCCGCCGAACAGGCCGATCTTTCCACCACGGGAGTAAGGGGCGAGGAGATCGATGACCTTGATGCCGGTCTCGAACATCTCCACCTCGGTGGACTGCTCGGTGAACTTCGGCGGGTCGCGGTGAATCGGCATGGATGCTTCGTTGCCGACCGGCCCGAGATCATCCACCGGCTCACCGATGACGTTGAGGATGCGGCCGAGGACCTTGCGGCCGACGGGCACGGAGATCGGAGCGCCGGTGTCCCGGACATCCTGGCCACGACGGAGGCCGTCGGTGGTGTCCATGGAGATGGCGCGGACCGTGTTCTCCCCGAGGTGCTGAGCAACCTCGAGGGTGAGGTTGTCCGCCTCAGTGCTGATGAACGGGTTCGACAGCTTGAGGGCGCTGTAGATGTTGGGGAGCTGGCCGGGGGGGAACTCTACGTCAACGACGGGTCCCATCACCTGGATGACGCGTCCGGTGCTGGCTTCCATGATGGCTCCTCGGGTATTATAGTTGGTTGATTAAGTTGGATTCAGGGCGTACTTACAGGGCTTCTGCACCGGAGATGATCTCGATCAGCTCCGTGGTGATCGCAGCCTGGCGTGCCCGGTTGTACTGAAGGGTGAGCTTGTCAATCATCTCGCCAGCGTTGCGCGTGGCATTGTCCATGGCGGTCATCCGGCTGGCCTGCTCTCCGGCCTCGGTGTCCAGGAACGCCTGGAACACCCGGGTTCGCATTGCCATGGGCAGGAGATCGTCGAGGATCTCCTGGCCGCTGGGCTCATAGAGGTAGTCACCAGCGCTGGCCTCATCACCCATCTCCACGCTCATCGGCAGGAGCTGGTCGAGGACCGGATCCTGCGTCATGGTGGAGACGAAGCGGTTGTAGGCGAGGTACGCCGTACCAAATTCGTTCTTGTTCAGCCGCGCGACGAGTTCTTGAGCAAGCTCAGCAGTGAGCCCCTCGAACATCGCCGGCACGTTGTTGGTGTGGGTGTCGATCAGCTCGACATCCATGTTGCTGAAGTACGCCAGTCCCTTTCGGCCATAGACAATCATGCGGACCGTCTTGCCCTCAGACTGGAGGCGCTTGATCTGAATGGTCGTGGCCTTGAGCAGCTGGCTGTTGAAGCCACCACAGAGTCCACGATCAGAGCCAATGTAGACCACCAGGACATCGTTCTCGTTGTCCGGGACGGTCAGCAGGGGATGCTCGATGTCCGCAACAGACGCCACGACCCGCTCCAGGACCCGCTGAAGGGTCTGCTGGTAGGGCTGGGCAGCAGTGGCGGCATCCTTGGCCTTCTTGAGCTTGGCGCTGGACACCAGCTTCATCGCCCGGGTGATCTTCCGGGTGTTCTTGACTGAGGTGATCCGGCGTCGGATATCGCTGAGCGATGGCATTTAGCTATTCCCGAGAGGCTCTTGAGTGCTCCGCTGGAGGATCCAGCGGAGTCAGGGATGGGGGACGGAGGGCGCGACCCTTACTGCCAGGATGCGCGGAAGGACTTGATCGCAGAGGTGATTCGGTCCCGGAGGTCGCTCTTCTTGAGGGTTCCGCGCTCGATGATCTCTGCGAGAAGATCGGCGTGGTTGCTCTCGAAGTGCGTGTTCAGATCCGCGATGAACGACACAACCTTGACCGCTGGAAGCTCATCACAGGCACCGCTGTTTCCAGCGATGAGGTGGACGATCTGCATCTGCACGGTGACCGGGCTGAACTGACCCTGCTTGAGGATCTCGACCAGGCGGGCACCACGAGTGAGGGCCTGCTGGGTGGAGGGGTCAAGGTCAGAGCCGAACTGGGCGAACGCCTGAAGCTCACGGTACTGCGCAAGCTGTAGACGAAGCGGACCCGCCTCTTCCTTCATGGCCTTGATCTGTGCAGAGCCACCGACGCGAGAGACCGACACACCGACGTTGACCGCCGGACGGACACCCTGGAAGAACAGGTCGCTCTCCAGGAAGATCTGACCGTCGGTGATCGAGATGACGTTGGTGGGAATGTAGGCGGAGACGTCTCCAGCCTGGGTCTCGATGATCGGAAGCGCGGTCAGGGAGCCGCCGCCGTCACGATCAGACATCTTCGCAGCGCGCTCAAGCAGCCGGCTGTGGACGTAGAAGACATCACCGGGGTAGGCCTCGCGACCCGGCGGGCGGCGGAGCAGCAGCGAGAGCTGACGGTAGGCGCTCGCCTGCTTGGTGAGGTCATCGTAGATGCACAGGGCGTGCTGGCCCGGGTTGTCGATGCTGGCGGGCTCGCCGTTGATGCCGTTGTCTCGGAAGTACTCGCCGATGGTGACACCGGTGTACGGAGAGATGAACTGCAGCGGTGCCGGCTGAGAAGCGGTCGCAGAGACGACGGTGGTGTACTCCATCGCGCCGGCTTCTTCGAGCTTCTTGACAACCTGAGCGACGGTCGACTGCTTCTGGCCGATGGCGACGTAGATGCAGTGGAGGCGACGCTTGGGATCATCCTTGAAGACGCGCTGGTTGATGATGGTGTCGATGCAGATGGCGGTCTTGCCAGTCTGACGGTCACCGATGACCAGCTCGCGCTGCCCACGACCGACGGGGATCATGGCGTCGATCGCCTTGATGCCAGTCTGCATCGGCTCGTGAACGCTCTTGCGCTTGACGATGCCAGGTGCCTTGATCTCGACAGGCATGCGGCGGGGCTCGGAGCCGTCGGGGTTGCGCAGCGGACCCTTGCCGTCGATGGGGTTGCCCAGTGCGTCGACGACGCGACCCAGCAGCGCAGGGCCGACGGGAACGGAGACAATCTCGCCGGAGCGGCTGACGGTGTCGCCTTCCTTGAGGTTGCGGTCGTCGCCGAACAGTGCGGCACCGACGTTGTCCTCCTCGAGGTTGAGGACCATGCCCTTCAGGCCGCCGGGGAAGTCGAGAAGCTCACCGGCAAGGGCGTTCTTCAGACCATAAATACGGGCAATTCCATCACCAACAGAGAGAATGGTGCCGGTCTCGGAGACCTGGACACGGGACTCATAATTCTCGATCTGCTGCTTGAGGATCTGGCTGATCTCTTCTGCTCGGATCTTCATCGGAGCTCCTGCAATCGAAGTGTTTTATGGGGAGTTCTTAGAGAGCGCCGGCTAGCGCGAGAGGTTCTCGCGGAGATTCTGGAGCCGGGCGCGAATGCTAGCGTCGTAGACAGTGTCTCCGACCTGAGCGACGATGCCGCCGATGAGGTCAGGGTCCACCAGGAAGTCGATGAGGACAGTCTTCCCGGTGCTGCTCTCCAGGACCTTGCGGATCTGGTCGGCGGTGGTGAGGCCGGCGGGAGCAGCGGTGGTGACCGTCGCACGAACCCGACCTGCAAGCTCATCAGCCATGTCGGTGTAGGCGCGCCGGATGCCGTCAAAGACACCCAGGCGGCTCTTGTCCACCAGCAGGTTGATGAAGTTCTGGCTCAGCTGATGAAGCGACAGGAGCTTCAGCACTGCAACCACCACGTTCTTGCGCTCCGTGGTGGTCAGGCCAGGGTTGTTCAGGATGCCACGGAGCTGCCCGTCGTCCTGATCGAGGACGCCAGCGAAGGTGTCGAGGTCGGCACCGAGCTGGTCGATGCAGCCCTGGTCGACTCCGAGGGACAGGAGAGCCCGTGCGTAGCGGCGGGCGAGCGAGCCATCAGCCATTGTTGGCTCCGTTGCTGTTGTCGACGCTGGCGAGGAACTGGTTGGTCAGTCCGGCCTGGCGCTCAGTGGTGATCTGACTGCGGAGCTGCTGCCCGGCAAGCTCGATGGCGAGCCCGACGGCCTCGCGGCGAAGCTCTGCGCGTGCGCGGGTGGCCTCATCGCGAATGGAGCGCTGGGCGTTCTCTCGCAGCATGGCGGCGTCGCGCTCGGCGCGGGCCTCGATGGCGGCACGCTCCAGCTCAGCCGCGGCCTCTGCCTCTGCCCGCATGCCCGTGATCTGAGCGTCGAGGCTGTCCAGGCGTGCCTGGAGGGCATCAAAGCGCTCCTTTGCATCGGCCTTGGCCTTGGCGGCGCTCTCAAGCTCGACCCGGATGCCGGTCGAGCGGCTCGCGAGGGCATCCTTGATCTTACCGCCGGCAAGCCAGACGATGAGGGCAATGAGGATGAGAAGGTTGAAGGCATGGAAGCCGATCTTCGACCCAACCTCAGCGAAGGTCGCGTGGTGGGCCTCTCCGCCGGCAGCCATTGCACCAGTGGACAGCGCAAGCAGCGCGAGGATGGGAAGGGACTGGGTGATCCAGCGGTTCATTTCAGGAGACCTCAGGAGACGTTCGGGACACACGCGGCTGCCGACTGAGCGAGCACGCTCAGGCGACACCGTCGAGAATGCGACCGGTGATCTGGTTGGCCAGGGTAGAGGCAGTGGTGCGCAGCTCCGCGCGGGCAGTGCTGCGGTCTGAGTCCAGCTGAGACAGGGCCTCGCTGATCTGACCCTGGACATCCTTTCGGGCGGTGTCCATGGTGTCGTTGTAGGACTTCATCGCGGACTTACGGTGCTCAGCACGCAGCGCAACGACCTCGGCACGAGCCGCACTGAGGCGCTTCTCGTACTCGTTGGTCTGCGCCTCGGCCTGAGCCTGGAGCCCCTCAGCTTCCTTGCGCGCACCCTCTGTCGCCTGACTGCGGGAGTCGAGGTACGCCAGCATCGGCTTGAGGATGATCGCGTAGAGCGCGACGACCGTCAGGAGAAAGGGAATGGCCTGAAGCAGGACCACCAATGGGATTGGGACGATATTCATGCCGTGCCCTGTAAGCTGGGATGGCAGAGGCGCAGGGACCTCAGAAGGAACGCGCGAATATCGCAGCGTTCAAGAGAAAGCAAGACCCACGTGGCATCAGGCTGAGGTCTACAGCCTCCAGCCCACAGAGATCGCGGGCTCCATGCGAACCGCAGTAGAGGCGCTCTGTCCGCTATCATCGTACTGAAAGCCCTGATGGATGACCACGAGTGCGCGGGCTCCAAGAGAGAGTCCGCTGTCGGTCTCATAGGCCACCCCGCCACCGACCCGGAGGCCAACCCCGCCGATGCTGCTGCGAGACTCTGCGGCCACCGCATCCATTGCCAGGGCCTCTTCCGGTGTCCATAAATCAGAATATTCAGCCGCAAACGGTATGATTCCGTACACCCCCGCCTGAAGCCAGGGCGCGATGGTGTCCGGATCGGGAGAAACCAGATATGAGCGGTGGTCGAGCGCCAGACGCACTCCGCCACGGCGACTGGTGGTCCGCTGGCTGCCCGACCAGGTGCTCGTCGAGCGCCACGCCACGGATACACCGCCCAGCCAGGCGCGGCGGTCATTGATGGTGCCTGCCCACGCTGTCAGCGGTGGACTGAGGATGCCGTCGAACTCCCCGGCTCCGGTGCCAGAGGTCTGCCCGTCCTCAACGGCGATCAGATCCGCACGGCCAGCGGGGACGTAGTCTACGCCGAGGAAGCCCTCGGCGTGTGCGATGGGAAGGAAGACGAGCAGCACCCGCACTTCTTAGCACAGCGATACATTCATCCCATGTTCATCTCTGGCGTACAGATCGAGGGCCTCGCCGACTGCCCTACCCTCACCCTCACCGAGCAGGAGCGGGTCGTCCGGGTCGCCGGTCCCGATCCCGCCTCCACAGCGCTAGGCGATGGCATCGCGCTGGTCTTTGCGGCCCTCTCCGAGCCGCACTGCCTGGCGCTGCTGCACCACTGGAGGCTCCTGGGCCCCGGTGAGTCTGGGGAGGTCCTCTCCGAGCCGTTTCCCGCACAGGCGAGCTGGTCAGACACCGTCGCTGCGCGCGCCCTGGTCGATGACCTCGACCGGCGAAGCATCACCGCGACCCTCTCCATAGAGCTCGATCCGCTGCTGTTCCGAGCGCTTCGTGCGCAGTCAGTCCGCCACCCTCGGCTGATCACTGCGCTGTCGGGCGGGCTGACCCTGCGGATCACCGTCGGCGCGCTGTTCGCCACCAGCTTCGATGCCCTGGCGCTGTCGCTGCAGTCTGTCTACATCGGCACCGAGTCTTTTCCCACCCTGCCCCGAGAGCGACCAGACTGGCTCACCCGGCTGCTGCAGCAGCTCGGCGCGCGCTTCCACCGCCACGTCCCCGGCGGTGATCTCGCCGAGACTGTGCTCGCCGCAGCGACCTCTCGAGAGCACCACAGCCGCTACCTCGCCTGGCAAGCAGCCATGTCCCGGCTCGGCGCTGCACGGGTGGCCCGAGGCCCCGGCGGACTGGCGCAGGTCCTCATCGACGAGCGCCCGCTGTGGCGTCACGGTGAGGCTGGTCTCCACACTGCAGAGCTGGCGGCAGCCATCCACCTCACCAGCGCCGACATCCTGTGGGCCGAGACTGCTGATCCCCTCCTGGAGCAGAGCGTCGCTGGCGGTGCCTTGGAGCAGGTGTGGTGGGTCGGTGCAGCAGACGGCGCCGTCGTCTCTCCGATCCCCCGGACGGTCCGCCGCGCCGCCTCGTTTTCCCGGAAGAAGACATGACCGCCTCTCCGCAGCGACCGGTCCGAGCCGTCTGCCACCGCTGCGGTGGTCCCAAGCAGGGACCGTTCGTGCCGTGCAAGACCTGCTCGTTCGTTCCCCTCGGTGAGGAGCGCCCGATCGCGTGGCTGTTTGGCCTGGACTACCTCACCGAAGAAGAGATGCTGCAAGCCGGCGAGCGCATTCGTGGTGGAGAGGGTCCAGATCCCAGCAGCGCGCTGCGAGAGCTGGCCCGAGAGGAGATGGGTGCGCTCCCGCTGTCCAGTGCCCAGCTCAAGCCCCTGAGCACGTGGCAGCTCCTCGGGCTGTCGGTGGGAAACCTGATACTCACCCCGCTGATCGGCGGGGCGCTGTGGTACGGCATGCGCGAGGACCGACCGGTCGCTGCAGGCCAGATCGCCCGTCTGACCGTGCCGGTCATCGCTGGACTCACGCTGATGTGGATCGTTCTCCTGCTTGCCCAGCTGTGAGCCGATCCAGCCAGCCACGGATCTCGTCGGGGTGAAAGAAGCAGGGGTAGAGCGACAGGCTCAGCGCGCTGAACGCCCCCACCGCCATCAGCAGCATGATCCCAAGGTGCATGCCCACGCCAGAGACCACGAAGAGATCCCGAGCCCGCCAGCGATTGAGCAGCGCGCGCAGCCGGCCTGGGCGGCTCCGGGTGTGTCGACAGTACAGCGCAGCCACCAGGGTCGTCGGACCCACAGTCTCAAACAGCCAGGTTCCGAGCGTGGCGAGCTGGGTGAGCGGGTAGAGGGTCACCCACAGGCTGCCCAGGTTCCAGCGGTGCCAGGCAGGATTGCTGAGGATGGTGTACAGCGCGCTGAGGTCGCCGCCGGGGTGCCAGTAGGCGCTGAGCTTGTAGAGTCCGGCCATCTGGTAGACCAGCATGAGCTGGAGGATGCCCAGGTAGCGCGGCCAGGCTGGAATCAGGACCCGTGGGCGCCAGCGACCCGAGCGCCACCGGGCCGTCAGCGAGAGGGTGGCGTCAGAGCGGGCGAAGACGAGCAGCCAGAGGCTGTTGGTGACCAGGGTGTCCTGGCTGCCCCCAGGAGAGCCACTGGAGTGCAGCGCCAGAACAATCTGGAGGCAGATGAGCGCCGAGAGTCGGGGGAGAACACCGAGGGTCAAGGTGGTCGCGGAGAGCAGGGCGCCGACCAACAAGCCGCCGACGGCTGCCGGGGTGTGCCCGCCGAGGAGGGCCATGAGCCCCCGCGCCTGCGAGATCGCCCGGAAGCCGCCATGGTCCCGATCCACCCAGATGAAGTCCCGGATCGGAATGTCCACCGCCAGCATCGACAGAATGCACAGCCCCAGCAGGATGCGGAACAGCGCCACGCTCTCGGCAGGCTCCTCTCGTGCCCAGAAGCCAGCCCAGCGCCTCCACAGCGTCATCGCAGCGCCGCCAGGTCGACGGTGATCTCAGAGCGAAAGGATGGCGCTGCGGAGCGTCCGCGCTGGATCTCCGCCGGAGTGAGGGTCCGCTGATCACGCCACTGAAGCCGAACCGACTCCGCCTCTGGAAAGTCTGCAGCAGCCATGCCCGCCAGCCACGTCCCCAGCCGCACGAACCGACGGTGGTGACTCTCTCGGGCAGCGTAGACGAGGAACGATCGGTACCGCTCGGTGTCGAGCATGTCCCGCCGCCAGTCCCGCGTGGCGTCCCGAGAGATGTAGATCGGCACCCAGCCTTCGCTGGGATGCTTCAGGTCGATGTGGAGCCAGGAGGGATAGCGCTGCGGGATGCCAAACAGCGCCCAGGACTGGTTGGTCCCGCAGTGCTTGTAGTATGGACGGAGCGGACGGAGGACGGTCTTGCGGATCGAGACGACCTGCTGAAACCTCCGCCAGGTCGCGTCCTCCAGGGTGGCCGCAGTGTGCGAAATCCCAAGCGACGTCGCCCGCTCCGCCCACGCCTCCAGCTCATCCTGGACCATCGGCAGCGACCACATCGAGCGCTTCATGAAGCCCGACGGGTTCGGCAGCGCGACCAGGACAACCGCGACGATGTGGAGGGAAATCAGCGCTGCTCGGAGGTGGTCTCGTAACCTCACCAGAGGCCGCTCAGTCAATGTCCATCCTGGAGAAGCGGATCACGGTGACGGTAAGGCAGATGGTGACCAGCGCAGAGAGCCCGACAAACGGCTCCCAGGCCCAGCCATCCGTCCAGCCCTTCCAGCAGTCCAGGGCTGCCCCCGGCAGAAGCTGAGAGTAGTGGACCGCCGCCTCGGTGTAATCCCCCTGGGTGGCCCGCATCATGTCGAGCAGCTTCTCGCGACCCCACAGCAGGAGCCGAGCGCCGCCGTCAAAGATGAGCAGCAGGATGACCGAGACCACCACGCCGCCTACGCTGCGGACAACGGTGCTGGCGAGCAGGCCAAACGAGATGATGCCCAGGTCGGTGCCGAGGGTCGCGGTGTAGCCCAGCAGGAGGTCAACCGTCGGCCCCTCCATGCCGAACAGCGCCGCGCCGCCAACCAGAGAGGGCGTCAGGGTTGCCAGGAGGCAGACCGCCGAGAGGGTCATCAGGGCGACGAGCTTGGCGAGCAGGACGCTCCAGCGAGAGACGGGTCGGACCAGGACCTCGCGCAGGGTGCTGTCGCTCAGCTCACCCGCCAGGGTGCCGCCGGTCGCCAGGAGCAGCAGCAGCGGCAGAATCAGGAAGTTGCGGGCGGTCAGCGCCCAGCCAGCACAGTGGGGGCCAGAGAACTGAACGAAGCCGTCGATCGAGCCGCCGTTGATCTGGGCATCCCCGGCGTTGCTGTAGACCCAGAACATCACCGCGGTGGTCAGCACCCCGATGAACAGGCTCACGATGACCGCTCCAAGGCCCGAGCCCCGCGCAAACACGGTGCGAAGCTCAGCGACCACCATCGCAAAGAAGTGAGCGGGCATCAGGACAGCTCCTCGCTGGTCAGGGAGAGGAAGAGGTCCTCGAGGGACCGTCCGCCAGGGATGAGGGCGTTGACCTGAACCCCGGCATCGAGGAGGTGTCGGTTGAGGTCAGCGGCGGACAGGCTCGCGAGGGAGATCCGGAGCCGCCCCTGCTCGCCATCAGACAGCACCGGGATCGACATCTTCTCCAGCGCCGCCTGGAGCGCCTCGCGATCGGTCGCGCCGATCTCCGCGACCTGCTGGCGCCCAGCGAGGGCTGCTGGGGTGCCCTCGGCGATGAGACGGCCATGCTCCAGGATGCCGACCCGAGTGCACAGCTGCTCGACCTCCGCGAGGAGATGGGAGCTGATGAAGATGGTGATGCCTTCGTCTCGGGCGAGGGTGGCGAGGAGATCGCGGACCTCTTTCATCCCGCGGGGGTCGAGTCCGTTGGTCGGCTCGTCGAGGATGAGCAGCTTCGGCTTCGACAGCAGCGCGCGGGCGATGCCGAGTCGCTGACGCATGCCCAGCGAGTAGCTGCCCACCCGGTCCCGCCCGCGACCGGTCAGCCCGACCCGCTCCAAGGCCGGAGCAATTCGAGACTTCTCGATCCCAGAGAACGCCGCGGCGCGGGCGAGGTTGTCCTCAGCGGTCATCCAGCGGTGAAATGCTGGCGTCTCCACCATCGCACCGACAAAGGCACGCTGGCGGATCGGATCCCGCTCCCCGAAGACGGTGACCTCGCCGCTGGAGGGTCGGATGAGACCGAGAATGCACCGGATCGCAGTGGTCTTTCCGGCGCCGTTGGGGCCGAGGAAGCCATAGACATCGCCCTCCTTCACAGAGAGGCTCAGATCGCCCACCGCAGTCCGCTGTCCGAAGCGGCGCGTGAGTCCTGAAGTCACCAGCGCATCCATACACCACTCCACACCCGCTGAAGTCCGACCGGGCCGTAGACAGACCGGTATCGGGTTTGCCCCCTCCCCGAAAGTCCGTTTCCTTGATACTCAGGGCACCGACTTAGAAAGGAGGCGGCAATGTCCAGCGACAAGAACCAGCAAGAGGAAGATTACTTCCGCAAGCAGGATCAGGAGAAACTCCGCGCGATGCGAGAGGAAGCCGCGCGCAAGAAGGCCGACGAGGCCGAGGCGGAGCTGCGCAAGCTCCACCACTTCAAGTGCGGCAAGTGCGGCCACGACATGAGCACCCAGATCTTCAAGGGCATCGAGATCGAGGCTTGTAGCAACTGCGGCGCTGTACTGCTCGACCCCGGCGAGCTCGAGCAGCTTGTCGGTGAAGACGAGGGCAACCGGATCAAGGCCCTGGCGGACTTCTTCAACTTCACCCGAAAGAAGTAGCGCGACATCTGGTGATTCCCGTCCGGCAGGGTGGCCCGTCCTCACCTGCCGGTAGGCGCTCTCGGCGAGGGCTCACGCCGTGGTGCGGTCGCGTGGGTCCTGCCTGGTGCAGAACCCCACAGGCCATCAGAAACCAACGCAGCGTCCACCCCAGCGACCAGGACTGGGAGGGGAAGGCTCCAGCGGCTCTCGGGCCCGGGCGGCGAACACTACCCGCTGTGGCGGTATGCCCGCTCCAGCAGGGGTGTCGGCTCCCACAGCAGCACAGCCTTGATGGGGGCATTCATCCCAACGCCCTGCCCCGCCGGCACGGTGCGGACTGCTGTGCTCAGTGCGGGCTTCGAGGATGGCTCCGCCGAAGGATTCCGAGAGAGCAGCCCGGGTGAGAGGCCTGATGCCGCCGGCAGTGATGACGTCAGGCATGCAAATGTTCTCCCCCCGCTCAGGGGCCTCCGGAGGGATCGATCTCGGTGATCATAAACCGCGACTCCGCCTCTCCCGGACTGATCAGCTCGATGTCACCGTCGGAGACGATGGCGACGTAGTCGCCGGGGTGGAGGGTGTGGTACTGCCCGGCCATGCTCAGGATCGGGTTGCCCTCCAGCACCGTCAAGGCGGACTCTCCGCTGGGCGTCATCGGACCGGTGCGCTTGCCCGCCTCCAGCCAGTACAGCACTGCGGACAGCCCCCGCCCTCCCGTCGCCTGGGAGAGCGCCTTCGTCTTCAGCCCCTCAATGACCGGCGTCCACTCAACCTCCTCGACGTTGACCACCGCCGGATCACGCCGCCGGTCAGGAAGCACCGGACCGGCATCCTCAGCTGCTTTGCGGCGCTCCGCAATCACCGCGACCAGCACGGCCTTCACACCAGCAGCATCCAGTCCACGCAGCGCCGCAGAGATCCACTCGTGGCGGCTCTGAAAGCCCACACAGGCCAGGGTGTCCGCAGTGACGGGGCAGGGCAGCTCCTCGCGATAGATGTGGCGGAGCAGCTTCTTGAGCTCATCATCGGTCAGCTCGGTCAGGCCAGCGGCAACCGTCTGCATGTAGACTCCCTACCAATGCAAGGATGGAATGTGGATCGGAATCAGAGAGAGCGCCAATTTATCGAACAAGTGGCACTTCAATTGGAAAGGTCTGGCCTTCCTCTAATGGCTGGACGCCTGCTCGGGTTGCTCTTGATCTGCAATCCAGCCGAGCAGTCCTCGGGCCAGCTGAGCGCTCAGCTCGGTGCCAGCAAGGGCTCGATCTCCACCAACACCCGCCTGCTGATTCGCATATCGCTGGTCGAGAAGGTCGCGGTTCCGGGCTCGCGGAGCACACACTTCCGGGTCCGCTCAGGCGCCTGGGAGATGCTCATGGAGGAGCAGATGAGTCTCTTAAGCAACTTCCGCTCCCTGCTGGATGATGGCCTGGAGATGATGAGCGCGGCCTCACCGCAGCAGCGGCGCCGCCTGGAAGAGACGCGTGACTTCTATGCGTTCTATGAGCAGGAATTTCCGCTGATCCTTAGGCACTGGAGAGCACGTCAGCGCTCCGATTAGTGTTCACTTCGGACTAAACATTCAGAACGCGGTAAAACAACACCCTCAGGGAGAGAGAACCCCATGCGACGACTGCTCATTGCGCTGCTCCTCACCGCCTCAGCTCCCGCGCTGGCTGCGGAGCCCTCGATCGAGGAGCTGCTGGATGCCACCGACGACATCAACCGGGGCGAGAGCAGCATCACCACCATCGAGATGCAGGTCAAGACCGCCCGATACGAGCGGACGATGAGCATGCAGGCGTGGTCGCGCGGCGAGGAGAACTCGCTGATCCGCATCCTCTCGCCCGCCAAGGACGCCGGCACGACCACCCTCAAGGTCGGCGAGGACATGTGGAACTACCTGCCCAAGGTCGACCGCACGATGAAGATCCCCCAGGGGATGATGTCGGGCTCGTGGATGGGCAGCCACTTCAGCAACGACGATCTGGTCAAGTCCAACCGACTGGCCGATGAATTCACCTACGTCAACGAGGGCCTGGTGGACGGCGTCTACACCATCGTCTGCACCGCCAAGCCGGATGCCCCGGTGGTCTGGGGCAAGGTGGTGGTCAAGGTCCGCGCCGACAAGATCCCCGTCGAGGTGGCCTACTACGACGAGGACGGCACCCTGGCCCGAACGATGGCGTTCAGCGATGTGCGCGACTTCGACGGGCGGATGGTCCCGGCAACCATGACCCTGATCCCGGCCGACAAGCCGGAAGAATTCACCCGCATCACCACGGTGGAGGCCGACTTTGAGGTCGAGATCGACGACCGCATCTTCACCCTCCAGGCGCTGAAGGAGTAGCCTTGATTGCCCTTGCCTGGCGCAACATCTGGCGCCACACCCGCCGCAGCATGATCACGGTCGCCGCCATGAGCCTGGGGGCTGCGATGTGCATGCCCATGATGGCGATGATGGAGGGCATGTTCTCGACCATGTTCGACGTGGCGATCACCCAGCAGACCGGCCACGTGCGCGTCGAGCACCCGGATTATCCACAGACCCTCTCGATGTTCGACACCCTCCAGGGCGCCGAGTCGATGCTGGTGGAGCTGGAGGCGCTCTCCGAGTCTGCTGCCGTCACCTGGCGGGCCTACGGAGCCGGCCTGCTGGGCACCGAAGACAAGAGCGTGGGTGCGCAGCTGATCGGTGTCGATCCGGTCCGTGAGATCGCGGTCTCGCCCACCGAGAACATGCTCGATCAGGGTGGATGGCTGAGCGCGCCCGGCCAGATCCTCCTGGGTCACGGGATGGCCAAGGAGCTGGGCGCCGCGCTGGGCGACGAGGTCGTGATCATGACCCAGGCCGCCGACGGCTCCATCGGAGCGGGGGCCTACGAGGTCATCGGCACCATGCGCAGCGGCAACAAGATGCGCGACAAGCAGGGCGCGTGGATGAGCCTGGCAGACCTCCAGGAGCTGCTCTACATCGAGGATCAGGTCCACGAGGTGGTGCTGCTGGCCAGCGGCGGCAAGGACGGCGTGACGGTCCTGCAAGAGCAGGTCACCGCGGTCGCTGGTGGTGATCGCCTGGTGCGCTCCTGGCAGCAGGCTCAGCCGCAGATGGCTGAGATGCTCAAGAGCGGCGAGGCCCAGAGCATGGTCATGCTCGGTGTCATCTTCTTCCTCGCCGGCTTTGGGGTGCTCAACACCATGCTGATGAGCGTCTTCGAGCGCACCCGAGAGCTGGGCGTGATGATGGCCCTGGGCACCCGCCCCGGAAAGCTGGTGCAGCTGATCATCACCGAGAGCCTGCTGCTGGCGGTCATCGGCGCGGTCATCGGTGGCCTGCTGGGCGGCGGGCTGGACTACCTGATGTGCACCAGCGGCATCAACCTCGGCTACGGCGATCTGGACCTCAACGGGGTGGTCTTTCCCGAGCGCATCAAGGGAATCTTCCACCCCGATCAGGTGGTGATGGTGCTGGCCAGCATGATGAGCGTCACCGTGCTGGCCTCCCTGTGGCCGGCCTGGCGAGCCTCCCGGCTCAACCCTGTCCAAGCGATGAAGGCGGACTGATGTTTTCTCTGCTCTCGATGGCCGCCCGAAACCTGCTGCGGAACAAGCGCCGGACCACCATCACGGTGCTGGGCATCGCGATGGGACTGTCTCTGGTCCAGACCGCCTACAACTTAAACTTCGGCAACTACACCAAGCTGCTGGACTCCGGCATCCGCGGCACCGCCGGTCACGTGGTGCTCCAGCACCCCCTGTGGCAAGACGAGCGCGAGGTCGAGCAGGTGGTCGAGGGCTCACAGGCGCTGGCCGGGGCACTGAAAGCCGACAACCCCGAGGCGCTGATCGCCCGACGCATCTTCGCTGGCGGCCTGCTCACCTCACCGACCAACACCATCCCCAGCGGCATCCTCGGGATTGACCCGGAGATCGAGAGCCAGCTGAGCCGCACCGACGAGAAGATGGTCGAGGGCACGTGGCTGGAGCCTGGCGACAGCAAGGGGATCCTCATCGGCGACACCCTGGCCAAGCGCCTGGGCGTGGGCCTCAAGGGGCGGGTGGTGGTCATGGCTCCCGCTCCCGACGATCCCAGCGAGTCGGTCAGCCAGCTGTTCCGGGTGCGGGGCATCTACCACAGCGGCGTGGCCACCCTCGACAACTTCACCGGCATCACCACCGTCGAGGGTGCGCAGCCGCTGCTTCGCGGCACCGATCCTGCGCATCAGATCGCCGTGGTCTATGGCGACGACACCCAGACCGCCGCGGCCTTTGCCAAGGCTGAGGCCATGGCGCTCGGCGGCGCTGCGGCGCTGTCGTGGAAGGAGGCCGTCCCCGATCTGCGCAGCTTCATCCAGGCCGACACCCAGACCAACGACTCCTTCTTCTTCGTCATCGGCTTCATCGTCGTGCTCGGCGTGGTCAACACCATGCTGATGAGCGTGCTGGAGCGGGTGCGCGAGTTCGGGGTGATGCTGGCGGTGGGCATGCGCCCAGGGCGACTGGCGATGCTGGTGCTCACCGAGGGTGTCCTGCTGGGAGCCGCTGCGGCGATCCTCGGCACCCTCCTCGGCGCGGCCTTTACCTACCCGCTGGCGACCACCGGGCTGGACTTCAGCGCCGCCTATGGCGAGACCATCGAGACCGCGGGGGTGGCCATGGACACCCTCCTGATCGCCAAGTACGCCCCGACGCGGATGGCGGCCTATGCCGTCAGCGCCATCGTCATGACGGTCCTGGCCTCAGCCTGGCCGGCCTGGCGCGTCACCCGCATGCGTCCCATCCAGGCAATTCAACATCTCTAAGCCCCACCGGCTGGGCAACTGCTTCTTGAGGAGAGAACATGGCCATCGTCAGCGTGAAGGGCCTGACCCGAAACTACCAGCAGGGTACCCACACCGTCCGCGCACTTCGAGGCGTCGATCTTCAGATTGAGCCAGGAGAATTCACGGCTCTGATGGGCCCTTCAGGCTCGGGAAAGAGCACCCTGCTCAACCTCATCGGAGGGCTCGATGAGCCCACTGGGGGCGCGGTGCTGGTGGAAGGCAAGGACCTTGCCCAGATGAGCCGCACCGAGCGCAGCGACATGCGCCGCGATCGGCTGGGGTTCATCTTCCAGGCCTACAACCTGATCCCCGTCCTGACCGCCGCAGAGAACGCCGAGTTCGTCCTCCAGCTCCAGGGCAAGGACGCCGCAGCGCGTCGCCAGCGGGCCATGGAGACCCTCGAAGCCGTCGGGCTCAAGGGCATGGAGGACCGCCGACCCAACGAGCTGAGCGGCGGCCAGCAGCAGCGGGTCGCGGTGGCCCGTGCCATCGCTGCCGATCCGGCCCTGGTGCTCGCCGATGAGCCGACCGCCAACCTCGACTCCAAGACCAGCGATGCGCTGCTCGAGACCATGAAGCGCCTCAACGAAGACCTGGGCGTGACCTTCGTCTTTGCCACCCACGATCCCAAGGTCATGGAGGCCGCTCGGCGGGTGATCCACCTCGTCGATGGCGAGATCGTCGAGGATCAGCGCAAGTGAACCTGCTGCTGGCGGTCGCCGCCGGGGCCGCCGGACCGTCTGCCTGGGCTGCGGAGAGCGCGCCGCTGAAGGTGACCGTCAACGGCGACGTCAAGTCGTTCTTCGTCGCCACCCTGCCCTACGAAAACGAGCTGTACACCGCCCTGGGTCTCTTTCCCGAAGACCCCACCGCCCAGGGCATCCTGGACGGCCGCCTGAAGCTAAAGGTCGAGGCCGGCGGCGTCCGACTGCTCGCCCACCATGCCCTCACCGCGCTGACCCCCGCCGCCGCCCTCTCCACCACCCAGACTGGGGTGGGGCTGACCGCTCCACAGCTGGTCGATCTGACCTGGCAGGCCTGGTCACCCGAAGACGGAGCGGCCGCCAGCGCAGATGCCATGGTGCTGCAAGGCCGCACCGACCGGCTGGCCCTCAGCACCGACGTCGGCCCCCTCACCCTGAGCGTCGGCCGCCAGCCCATCTCGCTGGGCAACGGACTGGCGTTCACGCCGATGGACCTGATCAGCCCCTTCTTCCCCACCACGGTCGATCAGGAGTACAAGCCGGGCGTCGACGCGGTGGCCGCAGACCTGTTCTTCGGCATGTCCACCCAGATCAGCGCCGTCACCGCCTACGTTCACCCCGATCCGCTCGCCGATGCTGAGGACTGGGCAGTGGAGGGAATGGCCTATGCCCTCTACGCCCAGCACACCTTCTGGCGCAACGATGTGGGCCTGCTGCTGGGTGAGATCAGAGGAGACGAGGTGCTGGGGCTGACCGTCGCCAGCTACGCCGGGCCAGTGGGACTGCACGGCGACGTGACCTATACGCTGCCCGCCGACGACGACGAGGAGCCGTTTCTGCGGGCGGTCGCCGGGGCGCTGTGGATGCCCCGAGGGGGCATGACCCTGAGCGGCGAGGTCTACCACCAGACCCTCGGCGTGACCGAGCCCACGGACTACCTCACCCAGCTCTCTGGAGAGCGCTACACCCGCGGAGAGCTGTGGCTGGCTGGGCGAACCTACGCGGCCCTCACTCTCGGCCAAGAGCTCACGCCGCTGATCCAGGGCAGCCTCTCGGTGATCGCCAATGTCACAGAGCCCAGCGCGCTGGTCGCCCCAGGCGTCAGCGTCAGCGTCAGCGACGAGGTGCTGCTGGCGGTGGGGGGCTTTGCTGGCCTGGGCGCGCGCCCAGACGAGGGCGCCCTGGAGGATCTGCTGGATCCGAAGACTGGCGCCTTCCTGGAGGGAGACGAGCTCAACGAAGCCATGGGCCTCAACAGCGAGTTCGGCTTCTACCCAGCCAGCGCCTACGTCCAGCTAAAGGCGTACTTCTAAGACGAGCCGCACAGGCCTCTTCGACGCCGTCCGCCCAAGGCCAGGAGCGCCAGGAGCAAGCCACCGCTGCTCCCCACACTCCCGCAGGTCTTGCTGTCCGCTTCCGGACACGCCCACCGCGTAGGATCGTCGTCGTAGCAGTCATCGCCGCCATAGCGGGCCGCATCATGCCCGTCGCCGTCGGCGTCGTAGTCGCTGCTGTCGCTGCAGTCTGAGTCCACGCCGTCGTACCAGACCTCCGACGCGCCGGGATAGACCGCCGCGCTGAAGTCATGGCAGTCCGCGCCGCCATAGTCTTCGTGGGCATGCCCGTCTCCGTCGGCATCCCGGTCATCATCCCCGGCACAGTCCGCGTCCACGTCGTCGTACCAGACCTCCACCGCGCCGGGATAGACCGACGCATCCCCGTCATCACAGTCCTCCTCAGGACCTGCAACACCGTCCTCGTCGGCATCATCGTCGTTTCCATCGCAGTCCTGGTCGGTGCCGTCGTACCAGACCTCCACCGCACCTGGATGGATGCTCGCGTCGGTGTCATCACAGTCAAAGCCGCCCGCACTCACCGCATCGAACCCATCATCGTCCAGGTCATCGTTCGCGATCTCACAGGCCCCTTCCAGGGCCGCGATGTATCCCGCCTGGGCCTCCGCTGCGGTGCTGCCCAGGACGGTGAGCAGGCTGAAGCGGACCGATGCGCCCGCCTTCACGGTGCCGACGGTGTGCCGGACGTTCATCGTGTAGTCCTGGAGCGCCCCCTCGGCATCCTCCAGCAGCAGGTCCGGATCGTCAGAGAAGACGTTGCTGCCGTAGTGGCCGAGCACCTGAGCATCGATATCACACAGCCCAAACCCCACCGTTACTCCCGTGACCACCCCCTCGCTCTGCACCCAGTCGACCACACCATCGCCGTCGAGATCGAGGGTGTCGTTGTAGGTGAGCGGCTGGGGATTGGCCAGGGCGTCGGCATCTGGGTCCGCGTCGATGCTGTGGGTCAGGCGCAGGTTGGTGAGGTCGAGCGTGCCGGTGTTGGTGAGGGTCCACTCGCTCTGAATGGCCTGCGCGTCGTGATCCCAGGACTCCGTTCGGTCGAGCTGGAGGTTGTCGGTGGTGAACCGGTGGGTGATGACGAGCCGGGACTTGGTGGACCCATCTGAGACGCCCTCCACCACCCAGTCCTCCCCGCCGATCAGGGTGATCGTCTCGCCGTCCCTGGCGTAGCCGAGCAGCACCTCGCTCCAGGGCGTCCCCGGCCAGGTCATGTCCAGCCAGCCCGCTGCGGTGTCGTACAGCTGCAGCCCAGCCTGCACCCCGGGGTCTGGATCGTTCCACCGTCCGTCGTCGCTGTAGTGAATGCGCACCGCGCTGCCCTCGACGAGCGGGCCGGCCAGGACAAGTCCGGGCAGGAACAGCATCAGGGCACCAGCAAAACGAACGGTGGAGGACGACAGCATCAAGGCCACTCTACCGCTGGCGGCGCGCAACGGGCAGCCGCAATCGCCGCGCGCAGGGCATCGGGACGAAGGATCGCGTGAATCTCAGCGTGAAGATCGCCATCCTGGTAGAGAAACAGTGCCGGGAGGTGGAAAATCTCCAGCTCTTCGACCAGTCCACCGGCACGCTCTGCGCCGACCTCATACACGGCGACACCAGGGATCGGCGACATCTCTGCGAGAACTGCCTTGAGCCGACGACACGCTCCACAGGCCGGGCCAGTGAAGATCACCACGCTCGGTGCAGTCCGCTCATCGAGCACGGCATAGTAGTCCAGCGGGTTCAGCGGATCGATCTGCACAGAAATGTGGTATCCGGTTGCCATGAACTGGGTCATCGACAAGAACTCCCGCTGCGAGATGTTGGTCTACGAGAACACGGGCCTGGCCGGTGGAAAAAACCGCGTCCAGATCTTTCCCTCGGGCCGACAGGGCGACATCAAGATCGCCTTCTCCTCCATCGTGTTTGCAGGCCCGGTCGGCACCCGCATCGTCCTGTGTGCATCCCCCATCGAGCTCGGCTGGCAGGAACGCTCCTGGCGGGCCTGCGTCATCCAGAAGGGGAGCTGCTTCAAGCTCAAGGATGGCCGCCTCGCCTTCCGAATCCCCAACCTGGAGAACCTCGACGAGGGCAACGCGGTGCGGTCGGATCCCGACTTCGAGTGCTCCTACGACTTCGCTGAGGGCCTCGATGCCAGCACCACCTGGAGCTACGGACGCCCGGGCGACCTCAACGGACGCGTGGGGATGATTCGAATTGACCGGGTTGAGC
The DNA here is from genome assembly GCA_029251165.1 of Myxococcota bacterium. GTDB lineage: Bacteria > Myxococcota_A > UBA796 > UBA796 > UBA796 > JAQXDW01. The sequence goes on along the minus strand of JAQXDW010000118.1, from coordinate 10,768 downwards.
TGACGTAAACCACTGGCGGCAGGCCGGACCCTGGCCGGGGCGATCATTTGGCCTAAAGACTTGTTAGACCGTTGTTTTTAATGAACAACGCCTGCACAGTCGGAGCGCGCTCAGGTCCAGGCCAGGCGAACAACGTCGCGCGAGAACTCAGGCTCAGACAGCCTTGCGGACGTCAGACCACCGCTCCAGCAATGCAATCAGCTCTGTGATCTGGAGCGGCTTGTTGATGTAGTCGTTCATCCCAGAGGCGAAGCATCGCTCGCGAGTGCCGGGCATGGCATCCGCAGTGACCGCGATGATGGCGATCTTCTCGCCCATGGCGCGGATCTTTGCGCTGGCCTCGAAGCCGTCCATCTCAGGCATGTGGCAGTCCATCAGGATGATCCGGTAGTGCTCGGCGCCGTCCCGGATCGCCTCGACGGCCTCGCGGCCATTCTCGACGATGTGGACCCGCAGCCCGAGGTTGCCGAGCAGCACCTGGATGACACGCTGGTTGATGGTGTTGTCCTCGGCGACCAGGACAATCCCGTCGTTCTCCATGAACACTGGCACTGACACCGGCTCTGTCGGAGAAACCAGCACCGGTCGGTGGCTGTCCGGCTCGCTGACCTTCTGAAGGCTGGTGATGCAGCGGAGCAGCTCCGTCTTGCGCACCGGCTTGGTCAGGTAGCGAACGATGCCGGCCGCGCGTGCAGAGTCGGCGTAGCCTCTGGAGAGCTGCGAGGTCAGCATCACCAGCGGGACCTCGTACATGTGGGGGATCTGCTGGATGCGCCGGGCAGTGGTCGTGCCGTCCATTCCCGGCATGTGCATGTCGAGCAGGACGAGGGAGGGGCGATGGCCCTCTTCCAGCCACGCCAGGGCCGCCGAGCCGCTGCTGACGCTGTCAACCTTGACCCCAGCCAGAGCAAGGTGCTGCTGAACGATCAAGCGGTTGGTGGCATTGTCATCGACGACGAGCACATGGAGCTGCTCGAGCGTCACCGTCGCTCCCTGCGCGATGTTGACTGCGCTGCGGCGCTTGAGCGGGAGGGTGACGTAGAAGGTGGTTCCCGAGGGCTTTTCATCCTCACCGGTAGAGCTCTCCAGCCCCATGGTGCCGCCCATAAGGGCGACGATGCCGTTGCAGATCGCGAGCCCAAGACCGGTGCCGCCGAACTTCCGGGTGGTCGCGGAGTCCGCCTGAGTGAATGGCTCAAACAGCTGACTGCGAGCCTCCTGCGGCACACCGATGCCAGTGTCCGAGACCTCAAAGCGGAGCCAGCAGTAGGAATCGTCCTCACGATCCAGGATCGTGCGGATGACCACCTCGCCGGTGTGGGTGAACTTGATCGCGTTGCTGACGAGGTTGGTGAGGATCTGTCGGATCCTGTTGGGATCTCCCCCGACACAGATCGGCACCTCAGGATCGGCAATGCTGCACAGCTCCAGCCCCTTGCGCTGCGCGGACTCCGCGAGCATGTCGAGGACCTCCTCCATCAGCGTCTCCGTGGAGAAGTCGATGACCTCAAAATCCAGCCGACCGGACTCGATCCGAGAGAAATCCAGGATGTCATTGACCAAGGCAAGCAAGGTCGTACCTGAGCTTCGGATGATCTGGCTGAACTCCCGCTGGGGGGCGTCGAGGTTGGTGGTCATCAGCACCTCGGTCATGCCGATGACGCCGTTGAGCGGCGTGCGAATCTCGTGGCTCATCGTCGCCAGGAACTCGCTCTTGACCATCAAGGCTTGCTCCGCGACGTTCCGAGCGGTGACCGCTGACTGTCGCTCTTCCTCCGCCTTGGCGTGGGCGCGCTCCAGCTCTTCGTAGCGCTTCTTCAGGGTCAGCTGCTGGCTGGCCATCTCCTCGAACACCATTCGGGCGTTAAAGAGCACACCAAATGCCTGCTTCATCCGTGTCCACAGGGTCAGCGAAGGCGGCATGTTGACGGTGTAGACGCCCCGATGATCCGATCGCTCAAGCCTCACCATTGCCTTGCTGAGTCCCAGCATTCGAGGCATTGCCTCGAAGAAGCCCAGGTTGAGCATGAACAGCTCCGGGCAGTCAGGCATATCAGCGGGAATCTCCAGGGTCAGGCGAACCTGATCATGACCCAGATCCTCAAAGGTGTTCGTGATGTTGCTGAACAGCGACGGCCCACCCCAGCGCATGTTGCCCCAGAACAACAGACGCGGACTCGCGACCAGCTGCATCACCGAACCCTCCCGGGCGAACACCGGGCTCTTGATGATGGTGTGACCGATGCCACGCAGTGCTTCTTCACCACCAATCAACACGCCGAAGCGCTGAGAGAGCAGACAGAACTCCTCCCAGCTGATGCGATCAGGGTAGGCGTCTTCAGTGAAAGAGAGCCCCTCGAACAGTGGCCGCCGATCCATCGTCGCAGTCACCGCTTTGTACATCTCAATGACTTTGCTGGATACTTCTTTCACTACAGGAATCCTGTGATGATCGCAAGGCCTCTCGCTACGGTGAAAACACTTGTTGTCGGGACCACTATGATGAAGAGAGCGTCATGCCGGAGCTGACACCCGGCTGGATCACTATCCCACTTTTCGTAGCGTATTTTCAAGACCAACTTCTGCGACCACCTCTCGAAGCAGCTCGCCGTTGAAGTGATCCCGTGCCTGGAGGTAAACACAGTTCTCCGTAGGCAAGCAGCCAAAGCGCATTTTCTCCTGATCAGCATCCATGCCCATGTGGATCTTCGTGAACCCGCTTGTACGGGCACGCTCGATCATCTCGTACATCATGCCGCGGTAGGCGCCGTGCGAGAACACGAAACGGTAGTCCAGCCCGCAGAGGAACGGGGCATAGTGACCGCCACAGCGATGCGCTGCGTAGAACGCCACGGGCGCTTCTTCACCGGGACCTCCGCCCTCCTCGCTGAGGTACACCGCCACCAGCTCCCAGGCATCGCTACGCTGAAGCTTCTGCATAAGCGAAGCGGGCAGCGGGAAGACGTTGAGCTTTCGCTTGCGATCAGCAACGTTGCGGTAGAGACGGTAGAGCTTGGCGAGTCCAGCGGCATCGAGCTGATTGCCCGTCTGTGGACTGAACACCCTCACAGAGTAGTGCTGTGACCGCTCGATGATCTCCCGGAGGTGTCGACGCTTTCGCCGAGAGAGCCTGGAGAGATACTCCTCTTGTGTCTTCCAGACAAGATCAAGGGTGTAGCTGGTGAACATCGGAATCTTTACGAACCCCTGCCCCCGCAAGAAGGTGTCCATCTCCGGGTCGTCCGCCGGCAGATCCCGCAGCAGGAGCATGTTGGCGGCCTCCTGATCATAGATCTCGCTGGCGACCTCCAGCAGCCGTGCCAGCGCCGCACGCCAAGGTCCATCACGATCGAGGTAGAGGTGATTGCCCTCGGAAAAACCAGATCCCATGGTGACAATTTTCGATGTAAGGAAGTACGGTTCTGCTGCTCGCTTTGCCTCGACAGCCTGGCTGACCTCATCGCGCATGAGCATGTCATCCTTGCTCAGCGCAGAGGAAAAGAAGGTGGCCGCGATCGGCGATCCATCAGCGGCACGCACGATGACATAGTGGAAGCCCCAGCAATACTCCGGACGATCCTGCTTGGCGAAGGCACGCTCGGCGACCCGCTGGGCCTCCGCGCTGCATGAGCCGACCTCCCCAAGCAGCTGATCCCACTCCACGGCGTCCAGCTCATCGATCGAGCCATACCGCTCCACAGTGAGTGAGCGGATGTCAATATCGAGGCCTGTGACCAGCGCAGGAGCGGCGTCCTCGTCGATCGACATGACGTCGGACAGGGCCACCCCGCTGTACTGCTCCGAGCACAGGGCCTCCTCGGGAACTGCGGTGGCGAAGAGCTCATCGAGCAGCCCAGCAGACATCGCCTCGGCCTCCAGCACCTCTGGGATGATTCGAGCCATCGCGGTCAGCGCGCCGTCGATGTCCTCCATGCGGTGTGCTGCGGTGATCGCGAACCGCACACCAGCGCGCTTCATCGGCACAGTGGGGTAGACCGAGGCATTGATAAAGTAGCCCTCTGCCATCAGCCGCTGAACGACCTGAAACGCCACCCGAGGCAGGCCCATTCTCACGAAGAAGATCGGCGCCTCGTTCTCGACCAGCAGGGGCAGAGACAGCTCCTTCATGCGACGGTTGACGAACCGCGTGCGCTGCGCGACAGCCTCCTGGTAGGGGTAGATCTCATCAGAGAGGTGCAGCTTTGCGCTGGCGACCGCTGCACCGAGCATCGGCGGCTGAACCGGACCAGAGAACACCATCGGGCCGCCGCAGTCCATCACCTTCTGCCGCATCGCAGCGTCCGGGAAGACCATCACCCCGCCGGCTGCCGAGAATGCCTTGTTCAGCGAGGTCGCCAGGATCATTCGGTCGTGGAATGGCATCCGCGACAGAAAGCTCCCGACTCCGTGCCGACCAGCCCAGCTCATTCCGTGGGCATCATCGACATAGAGCTTGACCTTGTCGGAGATGCTCAGGAGGTGCCGCAGCAGCTTGAGCGGTGCAAGATCACCGTACATGCTGAACACACCGTCGCAGGCGAACCAGACGGTGTCGCAGGTTCGGGTCAGGCGCTCCACCTCATCGGCCGCGCGCTCCAGCTGGTTGTGCCGCACAATCGACACCTTCGAGCCGCCAGCTTGAGCGAGTCGAGCAGCCATCTGCACGCTGTGGTGGACCTGATGGTCCATGACGATGCCGTCTCGCTCGGTCAGCAGCGCGGTGAGAACCGACTGGTGCCCCAGCGTCGTAGAGGAGGTCACCAGGGCATGTCCACCAAACATCTGCGACAGCAGAGACTCCAGCTCCGAATACAGCGGAGCCGAGATGTAGCCTCGGGAGCTTGAGAATTGGGTGCCGAATGCCCGAGTGGCCGCGATGACCCCCTCAATGAGCGCCGGATGGTGCTCAAGGCCGAGGTAGGAGCAAGACGAGAACGAGACAAGCTTTTGGTCGCCGATGGAGACCTCACGCCCGCGCAGCGTCGTGTCAACAGAGTCTCGAAAGTACACCCCACGAGAGCGGGCTTCACCATGGATCTGGGTGAGGGTGTCGAGGAACTGAGAGGCTTCCATGTCACAGACCTTGTCAAAAACAGCAACCAGGAGTGTTTGTTGCTGGCTGCTGAGACTTGATCAAGTGACGAAGAAGATCAAGCCGCTTCGAAAATATCCCAGGCGCCCGTTACCATATTTCGGCCGCCATTTTTAGATCGATACAAGGCCATATCGGCCTCGTGCATCAGGGCTGCATCGGTGATTTCCTCATCGGGCTCACGAATGGCTGCACCAATGCTGCAGCTGAGGGCAATGCCCTTGCCGTTGAAGAGGATCGGGAGCGACGCGAGCGCGATGCGAATCCGCTCAGCAACCACAATCGTCTCGACGCGATCGGTGTCCGGCAGCACGACAAGAAACTCCTCTCCGCCGAACCGGCCGACGGTATCGTAGGAGCGGACGCTGCGCTGGATGCGCTCAGCAGCAACCCTGAGGACCTCATCTCCGCCGCTGTGACCGTAGGTGTCGTTGATGGACTTGAAGTGGTCCAGATCCAACATCAGCACCCCGAGCGGTCGCCCGCCTCGGCGACACTGCTCGGCATCCTTCTCCAGTCGCTCCAGCACCGAGCGTCGGTTGGCGAGCTTCGTGAGGGCATCCTGGGTCGCCTGAATGCGGAGCTCTTCCTTCGCCGCGAGCAGGCGCGTCTGGAGGTCTAAGATCCGCTGACCGGCGCGGAGTCGAGCGCGGAGCTCGTCGCTGTCAAACGGCTTACGGAGATAGTCGTCGGCCCCTGCCTCCAGCCCGGCGACGATGTCCCCCTGCTGGTCTCGGGAGGTGAGCAGGATGGCATAGTTGTAGTGCTCGCTCACCTGACTTCGGACCGCCCGAATAACCTCCGGACCATCGAGACCGGGCATCATCCAGTCCAGGATCATCAGCTTTGGAGCATCGGGCTGCTGAAGCGCAGCAAGGGCCTGGGTTCCATCGTGCACGATGGTGACCGTGTAGCCCCATCGCTCAAGTGTTCGCCGAAGCATCAATGCAGAGACGACGTCATCATCCGCAATCAAGATCTTCATGCTGCTTTCCCCATCATAGTGAGCTGCTCAGTGACAGAGTTCAGGACCGCCTCAAGAACATCTGTTGCAGTCTCCAGTCCGTCCAAAGAGCCCTTCTTCGCCGACGCTTCAATCTGAAAAGCCAGCGCGACCGCTTCGTCCGCACAGAAATTGGTCAGGCCGCTCTTGATTCCGTGGGCCTCCCGAGAGGTCTGCAGGGCATCCCCTGCAGCGATCGCTGCGCGCAGGGCAGCCAGGCGGCGCACATTCTCACTGGCGAACAAGTCGGTCAGCTCCATCAAGATCTCGATGCTGCCGCCCATGCGCTCAAGCACAGCAACCTCATCGACCCACTGGCGAGACTCTTCAGCGAGCGAATCTGGCGGGGGCTCAGGGAGCGACTGGGGCACGGTGTTCGGCTCGACAGCCGGCTCGAAGGCTTCCGGCACTGCTGCCGGAGTGAGCGGTGCTCCGGCATGCCATCCAGCACGATACCCAACGATCGCGGCAGGAATGGAGAGCGCCACCAGCGGCACCACGCTGCCGAACCCGACAGAGGCCACCATCACTGCAATGACGACAACGACGACAACAGTCGAGGAAGTCCAAGCAGGTAAATGGGAAGGTTTAGGAGACATACACAAGCTCCGCAGAACGTCAGAAGATCTATCGGACAATTATCTGCAACATGAAGATCTTTATTGATGAGAACCCCTCTTCGGCCCACACTGATGCTCCCACGCCTCGGACACAGCGGCTCTGCTGTCACAGGAATAAACGACGATTATCGTTAATTACTCCCAACCAACAAGAGAAGAGACGCTGAGGTTTCTTCCCACGAGACCCGGCTGCGCACGAGATCCGGCTGCGCTGTCGTGTGTTTCTCCTCTGGAGCTCGGCGCCGGTGCTCCTGGTGCGTTCGTGCACACACGACCGAGAGGCCCGCCAGAAGCACCCACAGTAAAGTCATGCAACCGGCACTGCCCCATGCCTTACGGGACAACTCCGCCTAAAAAGACTTATAAAAACATACTGTTGAAGCAACACCCGACCTCATGAGGTCAGCGGATCGAGAGAGTGCTCCTCGCAGGGCTCGGGGAGAGAGGCAAGCCGGCTCACGCCGCTATCTTCTGAAAATTGCTTTGATCGTAGAATCACAGCAATTTAGCACACTCACAATCAGACTCTATCAGCAGTCGTCATCGAAGCTGGCCGATAGCGACACCAGCAGCCTGAATCTTGCATGACATATCGTACCTCAAAAGAGTGCGATGGAGTCACATCTCATGAGCTTACCGCACTAAAGCAACGGATATTCTTGATTCAGGACAACTTGATAAACCTGAAGTATAAATATCACACATGAAATGCTTTAAATTACAGCATCTCCGACCAACACAGCTGTGACATAAAGAACACTGTTCAAGGTGCCATCGCTGTCCATCATGGATTAATTTAAAATTAAAACACCATTATTAACACATGAAATGCTTATCAGAGGTGGCCTGTCGACATCGGACCAACGACTCCGCAGAGTGAGGGGAGTCGCAGCACGTCAAGGTGACCACATCGAAGCCATCGCCCATGCCTCTACAGCCTCCGTCAGGATGCGGGTGCCCCGCTCGGCGCCTCTGCTTCCGTCGCCCGCGCTCACCCCACCTCCAGCAGCCAGCCCTCCGCCTCCTCTCGGAGCCGACACCACACCCCGCCGTGACTTGAGAGCACCTCCAGAGCATCCACCGCGTCCGCGCCCCTCCCCTCGATCACTGCGAAGATCCCGGACAGCAAGCGGACCTCAGGGTGCTGTCCGCCTGCGGCCTCAGCGGCACTGATGTGCGGACGAACGACCGAAGCGGATGCGCCGAGCTGCAGGAGACCACGAGCGAGGCGGACCTGAACCAGCCACAGCCCAGGCTCCGCCTCTGCGGCAGCCATCGCATGCCCGAGGGCCTCACGATCGTTCCCCTCCATCTCCGCGATCATGCCCGCCAGCAAGTGTCGGGCGGCCTGCTCTGGCTCGCGGAGTCCGATCAGGAGGCGGCGCAGCTCTCCGACCAACCCGAGGTCCATCCAGTGCCGCGCAAGCTCCAGGCGGTGCCCCGCTTCCAGGCGCGCGCTCGCCTCCAGCCGACGAAGCCAGTGCACCCGGCGATCGTCATCGCCGACCGCTGCGTACAGCTCGATAAGCTCTCGGGCCAGCCCTGGTGAGGCGATGAGGGGGTTGTCAGACATGACCGACTCGATCATCGCTGCGCCATGCTCCGCTTGCCCCGACAGCCGCCACGCCCGAGCCATCGCCTGGTAGGGCTCGGGACGACGGGGGTTGATCCGCTGAGCAGCGATGAGGTGAGGCATCGCGTCGGCCAGTCGCCCCTGAGCCAGGCGCAGCACGCCCGCCCCATAGCAAGCCTCAAAGTTCCCCGGGACCACCAGCAGCACCGACTCCAGGATCGTCTCGGCCATCGCGATCTCGCCGCTGCGAAACAGCCCGCGGGCAAGGGTGGTCAGCAGGGCCGGCTCTGCTGCGGCGCGCTGCGCGAGGGCAGCCTGGAGGAGCGCTGTGGCTTCCTCGGACCGCTCGACTGTGATCATCGCCTGACACCGGGCGATCAGGGCATCTCGCTTCAGCATCTCGGGCAGGGTCGGCATGCCCTCCAGCAGCAGCAGTGCCTCAGTGCCACGCCCTTGATCGAGGAGGATACGGACCTGGGCGAGCAGCACTGCGACCGGCTCCAGGACGACCAGGGTGAACAGCGCCTCTCGCAGTCCCACCAGGTCACCGATGGCTGCAGCCATGCGCGCGCGGTCGATCTCACTGGGAATCAGCGACACTACCAGAGCCCTCCCGTCGCGCTGCCGAGGATGGAGAGCGCATCATCCACGTCGGAGTAGGTGCTGTCGGCCGCCTCTCTCATCCACTCCGCGCCGGCATCCGCTTGCTCAACCATCCACCGCTCTCCCTGCATCATGACGACACCAGAGATCCGAGCATCCTCCGCCGGACTTCCGGTCTGCCACCTCGTCTTCGGGAGGGCATCAATGGCCGCCTCGCTCGACTGCCTGAGGGCAAACGCCTCCAGAGCGTCGCTGCGATCGGCCCGATGGTTCCAGGTGAGATCATCACCGATCTTCAGCCGACGGCTCGTCCCCCCCGTCTCCGCCAGCGAGCGGATCAGGGCTGCCGCGCCCACGCTCTGGAGCGCCTCCGCCGAGAGGTCAGCGATGCGCTGCGAACCAACCACGGCGTCAAAGATGCGCCAGTCATCCGCACGCTCCTCCGAGACGCCCAGTGAAGCCAGGAGGTCGCCGGTGTTGCGGCGGCGGACACCACCCTCGTCGTCATCGTCGGCGTGCTCTTCAGTGGCAACGACCAGGCCTTCCTCCTCTTCCTCGTCCTCCTCGATCCCAGAAACCAGGGTGATGAGTCCACCAGGAACGAGCGCTGTGTCGGTCTCGGCATCGACAACACCGGTCGGATCCAGCTCGTGGTCGATCTGGAAGTCAATGACCGCCGTCTCGGTCCGGTCGTCGTAGCGGCCGTCGATGCGCCCGGGATCGTAGCCGGCTTTGTCGAGCACTTCCTGGAGCCGCAGGACGATCTCTCCTTCCGCACCAGGCTTGAGGCCGTAGACCGGTGACACGACGCTGGGAACATCCACGACCACATCGGCCTCGGGCTCCGCACGGCGGGCCAGAGAGATCCAGTGTCGCGGATCATCGGGGTCGTCCGGTACGCCCGAGGCCGCTGCGAGGCCCGGAGAGACCGCCTCAGCGCTGGCGTCGACGTCATCCTCTGCTGCCTCCTCAGCCACCGGAGCCTCGATCGCCAGAGCCTCGACCGACTTCACAGGCCCGATCTCAGGCGCAGTCTCTGCCACCTCAGGCACAGCCTCTGCCACCTCAGGCGCAGTCTCTGCCACCTCCATGGCCTCAATCGACACATCGTCAGCAGCCGCCTCGACAGACTCTGGCGTGACCTCTGGCTCTGTCACCTCCGCAACCGGCTCCGCAGCCGGCTCCTCGACTTCAATGCTCAGCGCCTCCTCGATGGCCTCGAGCGTGCGCGTCTTGGGGCTCGTGTGGTGGTCATCCGGGTCCTCTGGGGATGCCCCGGAGGCCGCGGCGATGCCCGGAGAGACCGCCTCGGAGCTGGCATCGGTCTCCCCCTCCTCCGTGTCTTCCACAGCCGCGACCTCGACCGGTGCAGCCTCCGCGAGGGCAGCAGGTTCCGGCGTGTTGAGCTCCGCGACCGGCTCTACAGCATCCTCCACCGTAGCCGCCTCTCGAACCTCTGGTGCAGCCGCTTCGACCGTCTCTGCGATCCCAGCGGACGCGTCCGGGATGACCGCCTCGACGGCCTCGACGGCCTCGACGGCCTCGACCTCCACAGCTTCGGGCTCCACAACCTCGACCGACTCCACGCCGAGAACCTCTGGTGCCACAGGCGCGGCGGTCTCGGGCTCGGCAGCCTCTACGACGACCGACTCGAGCTCAGCGGTCTCGGGCAGGAAGACCCCGACCGGTGCATCCGACGCGAGCTCTTCAGGCTCCACGGTCTCCGGTGCGACGGCCTCAGGCTCCACGGTCTCCGGTGCGACAACCTCGATCACCGACTCCACCTCGACAGGCTCCGCGACCTCGACCGGTGCATCCGACGCGAGCACTTCAGGCTCAGCGGTCTCAGACAGGACGACCTCAGGCAGGACGACCTC
>JAQXDW010000117.1 GCA_029251165.1 Myxococcota bacterium | reverse complement strand
CACGTCCATGACCTGACGCCCCTCCTGGGCCTCCCAGAGTTGGAGTTCGTCGACGTTCGTTGCTGCAAGAACCTCGGACGTGAAGCCAAGATAGACTTTGAGCACAAGTCTGACGCAGAGCTGAAGGGGTGACCGGAAGACAGCGGCAACAACGCCTCCGCCGTCGTGACAGCGATCCGTTCCCCGGCTGCGAGCCTGCGGCAACGACGATGACGACAACGCAGCGTCCCAGAGGCAACGTCTTCAGGGCGGCCAGCTCGGGCCTCAGCGGCCGAGGGCCTTCCGCAGCTGGGTGACCCGTCGAGCCTTCTTCAGACCCTTGAGCCAGCGCTTGAGAGCGGGGTCATCGACGTGGCGGGTGAGACTGCCGAACGTGGAGAGCACCTGGACATCGCCGGTCAAAATGTCGATGTAGTCATCGAGGAGGTACTGCCACAGGGCGGCGAGCTCGGCCTTACGCTGGGTGCTGGTGGGCGTGGCGGATGCGGTGCCGCGAATGCGTCCGAAGAGGTAGGGGTCGGCGAGGGCACCCCGGCCCAGCATCAAGCCGGCGGTCCCGGCCTGGGCCAGCACCGCTTGGGCGTCATCCACGCTGCGCACGTCGCCGTTGGCGATCACCAGTAGGTCAAGGGCGTCGACAATCTCAGTGGTGAGCACGTGGTTGGCCTGGTCCCGGTACTCAGGGGCACTCAATCCCGAGCCAGACGGTGCGCTGAGCATCCGGCCCAGCGCCATGCTTAAGTATACCAACAATTAGTACAAACGTAATGTAGATCGCTGGGACCGATCTGCCGACCTTCAGCGTACAGAGGCTAAAGAACAATGAGTAACGATTTAATCGTCCTGTCTGAGCGTGCTGATATCTTCACGCGTGCACTCATCGACCGAATCGGAGACGAGCGGCTGTTCTGGAAGACACGGAAGCGCGTCGGAGCGCCGCGGTGGAACGTTCAGACCACCGAGGTAGAGGTGGCACCCAGCGATACGACGACGCCAGAGGGCGCCATCGTCGTTGAGCAGATCGAGTCAAACTTCTTCCTCCAGGGACCCGGAGGAATGGCGGTTGACGTGTGGAGCACGCTGCGGTTCAAGTGGTTCTACGCAAAGAACAAGGATCGGGCTCGGCCGGCCATGTTCGTGGCCGATGTGGAGGTCGACCTCAGCCTCTACTGCTCCTACTCGGCTGCCAGCGAGGAGCCCATTCTCAGCGCATCGACCTCGATGCCGCTCTCAGAGGAAGAAGACACCCACAAGGCCCTTCTAAAGCACATCCGCGCGCTGGAGAAGGCACTCAAGGCGTGCCACTTCAAGGTGGTCAACTACCCCTCCACTTCGCGCACTCATGATCCAATGAACGACCGCCCCTGGATCGAGCGCTTCCAGCCCAATCGCGACGAGCCGAGCATGTGGAGCGCGGGAATCTACTGGGAGGATGAGTTCACCCTCGAGCGGAAGAAGGTCGTCCCGTTTGTCGATGCCGTGGCCCGACTCTTGGACATTCCCCTTGCATCTCGCATCGAGGAAGACTCCGGAGAGGACCTCCGCTGCCGCAGGGAGACAGGGGCATGAAAGCGCTACAGAACCTCCTCGAGCCAGATCACATGTGCTGCTGCTACCATTGCATGAGGACCTTCGAGGCGCAGGACATCACTCGGTGGCTCGATGATGGAGACATGGCCATGTGTCCGCTCTGTAGCGTCGACAGCGTCTTGCTTGAGCTCCCTCAGCCTGTCGTGCTGCTCCAGCGTCACCGCGCAGCCTTCGGGCACATCCCGAAGGCCAGTGACCTCCCCAGGCTTCGCCGCATTCAGCAGCTCTCAGAGTGCTGGCTGGTGTCTCCCGATGCGATCACCCAAGATGAGCTTCTAGAGGCCATTCAGGCCTACGCTGAGCTCGTCGCAGTGCTCATCGCGATGAACGAGGAGCCAGCGATGATGCTTGGCTTTACGCTCATGAAGGTCGATCAGGAGCTCCATCGATTCCGCGAGCGCTTCCAAGCCGTTGCCCCAGCGGCACGTATCGAGGCGTGGCGCGCCTCGATGCTGGAAGAAGAACGCATGCCAGGCTGGTGCAACCCCGGACTGGATCCAGGGTGAGCATCGGCATTGAGAAGAGCAGCAGCATCCAGAGAACCATCCACGCCGGGAGAACCTCATGAGCACAGACCTGAACGATAATCAGATGCGGTACCGCGTCTTTGGCGACGACACCTTCGTGTCGTCGGGGCCTCCGGAGGAGTGAGAGAACTCCGAATACACCATCGGCACGTTTGACACCCTGGAGGAAGCGGCTGCGCGCGCGGAACGAGCGAGCCGCGACACGCACCACCTCACCAGCCCATCGCTGCGCGACACCATCATGGTTCGCGACGAGCAGACCTCGACGGTGCTCTGGCGAAGCTAAGCTGGCCTGGACGGTGGATCCCCTCCCCTGCCACCGCCGCAGATGGGCTGTCGCGGCTAACCGCCGATGGCCTAAAGCAATCACGGGCTTGGCGAAGCCACGCAGCTCCCATAGGGCTCTGAAGTACAGTTCTCTCTTGGACTGGAGCAGCCCCCTGCTGGCACCACGCCAGAGCAGGCTTCAGGTCCGCTCCGCATAGCTTTGTCCATTTTGCCCAAACCCTTGCACAATTCGCGCCATTACCCGCCGACAACTTGATCCGAGCACACTGCCACCAGCACATCACAACGGGCCAGCAGCCCTCGTGTCCAGCCTGTCCGACTCGGTTGTGAACCTTCTTCTGCTCGGTGACTATCTGGTGTTGGCTGCGGTCCGGCGCTGACTGGCGGGTGCTCTCAGCGCTTGGCGAGAGCCTCCAGGATGACCTTGGTCGATGGCCGCCAACGCCAGTACGAACCACCGAGCAGAACCTCAAGAGCCTCGGA
>JAQXDW010000114.1 GCA_029251165.1 Myxococcota bacterium | reverse complement strand
CCAGCCCGACACCATCGGGCAGGTTCTAAGCGACCACACCCTCGCCGACGTCAACGCCTCCTCCGCGACGTTCGACACCGACGTCACCGTCTCCACCTTCCAGGGCCAGGTCTCTGCCTGGTACTTCGGCCACGCGACGTGAAGCTACTGCAGTAGCCAGTTTGGCTACCTCAACGAGATGCAGGCAGAGCTTCCCGATGTCGCGATCATCGGCGTCAACGAGGCCGGCTACGAGGGCGGCAACGAGGCCTTCTGCGATGGCCGCGACCTCCCCTGGCTCCAGGACACCACCGACGTGGGGATGTGGGACGACTGGGGCGTGGCCTACCGGGACGTCTACATCCTCGATGCCGAGGGGATGCTGGTGGAAGCCTACAACCTCTCCGTCCACGACCTCAGCGTCGACTACGACGAGCTGAAGGGCATCCTGGCAGACTACACCGCAGAGTAGCCCTACTGGCTGAGGGTCTCGCCGTAGTCCAGGCTGCCGTCGTCGGGGTCGATGAACTTCACCTCGACGGTGTCAGCGTCGGGGTCGAAGGTCAGCAGCACCGTCCGGGCCGAAGAGGCGCTGTAGGGGAACTGGTCGGCGTAGAACCAGTTGAGGCTCTCACCGAGCGGATTGGAGTTGCCGCCGGTCACCGCGATCTCCCAGGTCTTGCCAGCCACCCCGCTGGCATCCGGCTGGACCTTCGCGGTGAAGCAGACGTGGAAGTCACCAGAGAGGAACCAGACGTTCTCGATGGTGTTGTCGCCGATGTGATCGAGCAGCTCGTTGCGGTGGCTGGGGTAGCCCTCCCAGCGGTCGGAGGCGGCGAGATCCCAGACCGAGGGCATGTTGGTGATCGGCACGGAGTTGACGATCACCTTGAAGTGGCACGGGCTCTCGCTGATCCCCTGCTTGAGCCACTGCATCTGGGCGTAGCTGAGGTACGTCCCGGCGTCCTCGTCTCGCTCTGAGCGGCAGTCGAGCACGAAGAACTCTGCGGTGTCTCCCCACCGGAAGCTGCCCCAGAGCTGACCGTCCTTGCCCTGCTCGACCGCCAGGGTCTCGAAGAACGCCTGCATGCCGTTGGCCAGCGCCTCGCTGTCGACATCGGTCCCAGACCAGTCGTTGGTGATCTCGTGGTCGTCCCAGGTCGCCAGCAGTCCCGCGCGGGCATACGCCGCCCGAAAGCCATCGCCGGAGAGGTACCACTGCCACCGCTCCCGGAACTCCGCGAGCGTGGTGCAGCTGTCGTTGTAGGACATGTCGCCGAGGTGGATGAACAGGTCGTAGTCGTACTCTGCGGTGCGCTCCAGGGCTGGCCACGGGTCGTTAAAGGGGCCATTGCACGCAGAGATTGCCACGGTCAACGGCTCGCGGGAGCCCTCGGGAATTGCGGTCCGAAACTGAGCGATCAGGCTCCGCGAGGTGTAGTCTTCGCCGTCGGCCCGCAGGACGCACCAGGTGTACCACTCCCCCGGACTCAGCCCCTCCACGGTGACCTTGAGGTAGCCCTCCTTCGGGGTGTACACCGCATCGTGCAGCAGGCGCACGACGTCGTCCTTGACCGGCTGCCAGACCCGGATGACCACCGGCTGCCCGTCGTCGACGTAGGCCGCCAGAAGCACTGAGGTCTGCCGCATCGCGCCGGCCTGAATGGCCGTCGGGAACAGCCCGGGATCCTCGCTGATGCCTGCCGCGTCAAACACCACCTCCGGCGGACCGGGATCGACAGGCTCGCCGGTGTCTGCGGTGTCGTCGATGGTGCCGGAGTCGTCGGCGATGCCGGAGTCGTCTTCCTGCACCGCCGTGTCATCGGACCCGCCGCTGTCGCCGCGACCACCGCAGGCGGCCAGCGCGGTCAGGCCGCCGAGCAGGGTGCGCCGCGAGGTGCCGTGGCTGCGAATTGGTGGGGGAATGGGCGGTCGTCGTCGGGCCATCACTGCTCCCTCAGAAGGTGCACGACGCGGCCTGCCAGCCAGAGACCGCACCGACGCTGGAGGCGTCCCATAGCGGGTTCCAGAAGGCACCGAGGACCTCGTCTGTCATCGTCACGTCATCGACAAACAGGCCAAATTCCGCGAGGTTGGCGATGTAGAGGTTCTGCGAGCCGACATAGAACAGGCCGTCATCGACGATGAAGAACTTGGAGTGGTTTCCGATGCCCGCTCCCGACGGCCACGCAGCCTCGTCGGCGAAGTAGCGCAGGGGGGCGACGTGGAAGTGCTCGCAGAGCAGGTCGTAGGCCGTCTCGCCCTCCGGGAGGATCCAGGGATTCTGCTCCAGCCACCACTCCAGCTGCTGCACGACCTCCGTCGCGGTCCAGCCGTTTCCGTAGCTGTTGGAGCCGCCGCCGGGGGTCGAGGACGGGGTGGAGAGGACCATGAAGACGTCGACGTCGTTGGACATCACATACGCCAGCTCACGCATCACATCCTCGGGCCAGTCGCTCAGCGAGACGTCTCCAGCAACCCGGATGGGCCCGATGTCCTGGAGGGAGAGCTTCACCGATGACTTCGCCGAGCCGATCGCGGCCAGGATGGCCTCATCCGCAGCATTCTCGCCGATGTCTCCGAGCCGACCTGCGGAGATGGTGCGCACCCCGTCGTCGGTGAGCTGCGGCGGGTAGCTGGCGGCGTAGGGGGTCGGACAGTCATCGACGCTGGAGGGGTAGACCGAGCGCTCCGTGAGCCCAGAGAGCCACACGTCGTCGCAGGTGTACTCCCAGAGTCGGTCGAGGAAGCGGTGGGCATCCAGGGCTGCGGAGCCGTCGAGGCGCATCGAGAGGTCGTGAACCGGCGCAGCATTGAGGTAGTCCACCGTCCAGAGGTTGTGCCCGCCCTGGAGGAGCACCCGCCCATCGGCGGCGACGATCTTGGAGTGATTCCAGGAGGTGTAGCCGATGCGGTAGGCCCCGACGTGGACCGTCAGCCCAGCGTCGCTGGCGATGTCACGGGTGAGCCGGCTGAGGACCGTGTCGGTGTCCAGGGGAAGGCCCGGGATGTGACCGAACAGCACCCGAATCCGAGCCTCAGATCCCGCAGCGTCGAGGTAGCTGACGGCATTCCGGAAGGCCGCGAGGAAGCGCCCGTCGGGCTCGGAGAGGCTGGAGACATCG
This sequence comes from Myxococcota bacterium, assembly GCA_029251165.1. GTDB lineage: Bacteria > Myxococcota_A > UBA796 > UBA796 > UBA796 > JAQXDW01. The sequence continues at coordinate 67,175 of JAQXDW010000114.1, read as the reverse complement.
GCAAACGACTCCGCCTCGGTCAGCGCGAGGTACATCTCGTCATACAGAAAGTCAGCGTGTCCCACGCACATCATCGCTGGCTGCTCGCCGGGAACAGTGACCGTGGCGAGCACCTCCTGGCAGCGCCCGCCGTCGATGCAGTCGGCATCCTCAGTGCAGTACCGGAGCTGAAAGTCTGGGTCGCAGTCGGAGTCGGTGCAGGTCAGCTCTGCCTCGATCTCCGTGCCCGATGCTCCCCAGTGATCCGCCGGGGTCTGGAGCAGCCAGCCCGTCGAGAAGGTGGCGTCGCTGCCGTAGCCCCAGGTCGACTGAAAGGCACCGCCGAAGTAGTCCAGCGCGCCGATGATCTCCTGACCAATCTCGGAGAAGTGGGCCACCTCCAGGGGCTCCGACTCGACCTCCTCGCCAGTGTCGCCGGTGTCGCCAGGCTCGCCGGAGTCCACAGGCTCGCCGGAGTCGCCGGGCGGACTGGTGTCGGGCGAGGCGGTGTCGGGCGGAGCGGTGTCAGGAGACGGGGCAAGCGGGTCAGGCTCATCACCGCCGCTGCAGCCAACCAGGAAGAAGAGGACGACAGGCATCAAGACTCCGTGACAATGAGACCGCCAGCTCGGTCCGCACCGAATCGGTGGCGGGCCGGGTCCGCAGAGAGGCCGGCGTGGCGGATCGTTCCGTCGAGCTCCACGGACCAGAAGGCAACCGGAAGCTCTGCATCGTCGCGGCCCTGTTGATTGAGGGTGACCGCAGCGGCGATGAGGTAGCGGGTCGGTGTGTGCGGGGTGTGCGCCCGGATCGCCGCCAGCACCCGCTCTCCCTGAAGCCGGGTGTTGACGATCGCCACCGAGAGCGCCCGGGTGTCTGGATCGGCGGCCCGGAGCACATCGAGCCGGACGTCACCGATGGTGTGCCGGAGCGCTCGGGCAAAGCCGGCATCGCTGCCCGACAGCAGCGCAGTCAGCGCCCCACAGTAGACGCACTCCCGGTCATAGCGGGTCATGCGGCCATAGTGGACGCCGTCCTCAGCATGGACCAGCGAGACGTGGCTGTTGAGCTTGACCACCAGCAGCTTGTGATCGCGGGCAGACTCCGGCGTGGCGTAGTGCTCCTCCGCGATGGCGAGGGCCCCGGTCTCATAGCGGGCGCCGAGGTTGGCGGTCCGGAACGCCGACTGCCGCCAGTACTTCAGCTCTGGCAGCAGCGGGCGGACCAGCTCCCGATCAAACACCGCAGCACACTCCTGCTCGGACTCATCGGAGCAGGTGATGTGGTAGGCCCCGACGACCGGTGCACGGCAGCTGCGCGCAGCGCCCCGGAGGGCCTGGGGGATGCGGTCGAGGCTCTGCTGGAGCCCCACCATCTGGGCGAGGTCGTCAGAGAGAGGCATGGACCGGGCTCCTGGAGATGCTGCGCACCGGGAGGCGCACAAAGGGCGCGTCAGCGAGCGTGATGGTTCGAAGTCCACCCCGAATGGGCCGGGTGGAGACCGTGAACGGGGCGCGGTGGCCGGAGAGCATGAGGTACCGGAGCCGCCCGTCAGTGCGATCCACCGCCAGCAGCACCTCGACCCCATCCGCCCAGTCAAACGGAAGGGAGATGCTGGCCCAGGCGGCATCAGGAGCCGGCCGGATGAGGCCGAAGGAGGGCGGCGTGATGGCCCGCCAGGTGGAGCGAGAGAGCCCGCCGTGAAGCTCCTCCAGCAGCGCCTCCGCACGAGGCGTGAGGTCGGGCAGGGGCACCGAGAAGCCGTCGACCTCCAGCGTCACCGCGCCGTCGTATCGCAGGACCGCGCCGTCGGTCTCGGCGCTGGCAGTGCGGTCCGCGCGGAGAGTGAGGACGACCTCCCGGTCTGTCGGCAGCTGGGGGTCCGGCCAGCCGACCACGATCTCCAGGTGCTCCTGCTCCCGCAGGTCCGCCATCAGGGGCTCAAACTCCGCTGGAATGGACGCCGGCCAGCGCCACCAGAGCACCACCAGGATCAGCAGCAGGGCCGCGACAGCAAGGATTCGACGCATATTCAGTCTCGTATCAGCGGATCATACCACCGATCACCGCCGACGCTGAAGCTGCGGAATCTTCGCCGCCCGGATCACGCCAATGGCCGGATGCATGCGCTTGGCGAAGGTGTCAAAGCCGACCGCCTTGAGCTGTCGATCCAGCTCGCCGACCCGGATGACGTGCGCCCGCTCGGCATCGAGCCAGCCATCGACGCCCTCGATGATGTCCGGCGGCATGCTCCACAGCAGCCCGCCGATGATCAGCAGCCCGCCGATCGGCAGCCGACGGTGAAGCTCCTGAAACAGGACGTCCCGCTCCTCGGGATCGAGGTAGCGCACGGTGTTGCACATCACGACCGTGTTGACCCCATCGGTCTTCGGCAGGTCGCGCAGATCGCCCGCGACCCACTCCACCCGCGTCGACGGCGGGGTGCGCTCTCGGGCCATTCGCAGCATGTTGGGTGCGCAGTCGATGGCGATCGCGTGCTTGATGTGCGGCGCGAGCATGTGAGAGAACCGCCCGGTGCCGCAGCCCAGCTCCAGCAAGACACTGTTCTCATCCAGCTCGGAGAAGTTGAGCACCTCCTGGTGCATGTCCCGATCCCACTGACCCTTCAGATCGTCGGTGAAGTTCATGCGCTCTGGGGCCAGCGCGTCGAAGTGCTTGATGGTGTCAGACAGAGAGGCTTTCATTACCCGGAGTGTATCCGACTCACCGACACGGGTAGCTCCTGGCGTCTGGATCCCAGTCCCCTGAGGGATGGTCGGGGCAGCAGCGACCGATGCGTCGAGGTCAGGGGCTCCACCGTCTTCCAGGTCCGGACACCCCCGCCGGCTCACGACTCGGAGCTCGTGACGACCTGGCTGACCGGGATCTCGGTGCACGCTGAGACCCCACCGGCCGGCCAGCGCACCAGGAGGTACGCCATCTCGGTCGCATCGCCCAGCCCGAACAGCGCCTCAGCACGCCGCCGGAGTCCGGAGACGCCGACAGGTATCGCAGCTTCCGGCTACTCCGAGGCTGGAGCGCCCATGCCGATCTGCTCCATCAGGAAGCTGTAGTGCCGTGCGTACTGATCGGCGGACTGGTCGATGGTGACCGCGCCGCCGTGACCGGAGTCGGACTGGATGTGCAGGAGGATGGGCTCCTCGGTGCCGTGGTCGGTGTCTGCCCAGTGAACGGCCGCCATGAACTTGCGCGCATGGACCGGCGCGGTGCGGGCATCGTTCTCGCTTCCGGTCACCAGGATCGCCGGGTAGTCGGTGCCCTGCTCGACGTTGTGGACCGGCGAGTAGGCGAGGATGTGCGGGAACATCTCCGGATCATCGGCGCTGCCGTACTCCTCGGTCCAGATGTTGGCGAGGCCGAACTTGTGGAACCGGACCATGTCGGTCAGCGGGACCGCGCAGAGCACCGCCTCGAACAGCTCCGGGCGCTGGGTGACCGCCGCAGAGACCAGCAGGCCGCCGTTGCTGCCGCCGGAGATGGCGAGCTGATCGCGGGTGGTGTTGCCGCTGCTCTCCAGCCACTCCCCGGCCGCGATGAAGTCGTCGAACACGTTCTGCTTCTGATCCCGCATTCCGCCCTCGTGCCACTCCCGACCGTACTCCCCGCCGCCGCGAAGGTTGGGGATCGCGATGCCGCCGCCGGCCTCCAGCCAGACCGCGGTGCGGGTGGAGAAGCGGGGGGTCATGGAGATGTTGAAGCCGCCGTAGCCGGTCAGCAGGAACGGAATCGGGCCCTCTGAGCGCACGTCGCGGATGACGAACATGCTGACCTTCGTCCCGTCCTTTGAGTCGTACCAGACCTGCTCGACGCCGATGCTGGAGGCGTCGATGTCGATGGGGGACTCCTTGTAGAGGGTCAGGGCGTTGGCGTCGACGTCGTAGGTATAGACGGTGGAGGGGTGGGCAAACGAAGAGAAGCTGACCCAGACGCCAGGCTTGCTGTTGTAGCCCCAGACCCGCGCGCTGCCGACGGTGGGCAGCTCTACGCTCTGCTTCTTCTCGCCATCGAGGGTGTAGACCACGATCTCGGTGGCCGCGTTGTGCTGGTAGGTGGCGTAGAGGTGGCCGTCGATGGCGGCGATGCTGGAGAGCTTGTCGGCGGACTCGGGGATGAACTCCGTCCAGTTTTCCTGCTGGGGCGCGGCGGCATCAACGACCATCACCCGGTAGTTGGGTGCATCCCAGTCGGTCTTGATGAACACCGTGTCTCCGACCACGTCGACGTCGTACTCAAAGTCCATGTGGTCGGTCATCGCGACCTTCTCTCCGGAGCCGTCCGCCGGCGCAATCCACAGGCGGTTGACGTTGAACAGCCCCCGGTAGAACATCTGCCACGCGCCGTCCTCCGACAGCCAGATCCCGTTCCAGGTCTCCCGGACGTCCGGGTCGAAGTGGACGAGGGTGTCGGACTCAGCGGTGGTGCCGATGGTGTGCTCCCAGCCACGGTGCCAGTACTCGTGGTCCCCCTCGACCTCGACCTCCTCTGCGAGGGGCTTGGCGGTGTAGTAGAAGCCGGAGTTGTCGTGCTTCCAGCTCACCCAGCCGTGCTTCCAGCCCTGGAAGGTGTCCGGGAGGATCTCGCCGGTCGCGAGGTCCATCACTGAGATGACCGGGTTCTCGTCGCCGCCCTGGCTCTTGCCGAAGGCCACCAGGGAGCAGTCGGGAGAGGGCGTGAAGAAGGAGAGGGTCTCGATCTCGCCCCAGGTGTTCGGATCGAGGACAACCCGGCCCTCACCGTCTGGGGTGTCCTTCATGTGGACCACCCACTTGTCCTGGTCCGCCTTCTTGGTCTCGTAGATCACCGCATCGGAGAGGAGGCAGGGGTCGGGAGTGGACTCGTCGTCGTAGCGCCAGAGGTACTGAAAGCGCTCGTACAGCCACGTTTTCTGGGCGAGGCTGTCGGTGTACTTCATGAAGGCATCGTTGCGGCGACCCGTCCAGGACTGGACCGCCTCAGAGTCGGCGTCTTCCATCCAGCGGTAGGGATCCGGGACGGTGACGCCGTGGAGGGTGTCGACGACGTCGCCGCGCTCCGCAAGATCGAGGACGGCGGCCATCTGGGCACCGACGCCGCTGGTCGGGGTCTCGTCTTTGGGTCCGCAGGCAAGGATGAACAGCAACATGAGGGCTCCGGGGCTGGCTCTTCGGCAACTTATAGCTGACCGCAGCAGAAAAACCCGGCATAGAATCCCGGCCGACGACGTAGGGCATGCGAACATCCTCTCCTGGAGCCACCATGAGCCTCGTCCGCATCCTCCTCGCCGTCTTTCTGCCGCCTGTCGCTGTGCTTCTCCAGGCGGGCATCTCCAAGCACCTGCTCATCAACATCGTGCTCTGCTTCATCGGCGGCCTGCCCGGCATGATCCACGCCCTCTGGCTGGTCATGACCAGCGTCAGATCGTAGGGTCGGTCACCTCGAGGGCGGTCCGGACGCCGTCCCCGGCGCACATCGTGAGCACCAGGGCCGCGCCGCCCGGCAGCAAGCCGAGGACCGGGGCCGCGAGGAGCAGGCCCGCCGGACCGAACGCATAGCCGGTCGGATCGGAGAAGTAGAGGGCCGCGTATGCCGCCGCCCCCGCCGCCCAGTGCGCCGCCGCGCTCCACCACGCCACCCGCCACGTCTCTGGACGAGTGGGCCAGCCCGCGCGGCGGCTGCCGACGAACATCATCGCCATCGCCCCGACCAGTCCGCTGACCACCACCGGCAAGACGAGGCCGAAGCCGCCGGTCAGCCACAGGTCGAGGACGACGGCGGCGGCCATGGCGAGCAGCTGAGCGGTGACGATTGCAGCAGTGGCAGGAGCATCGACCATGCCTGTGGCTATCCCGATGTCTGCCCGCGACGATCCTGGATCGACTTCCGGCGCAGCGTTTGTTGCCGCAGGAGCCACGCCGGCGCGCGGGGGGTCGGGGTAGGGTGTCAGCCTCGAAGGATATCGCCATGCTCCTCCTCGCCCTGTCCTGCACCACCGAGGCTCCTCCCACCGAGGCCTCTTCCCTGGCCTCCGGCGCCGTCGCTGGGGTCGGCTACACCCTCACCGTGCCCGACGGCGTGGCGGAGATCCTGCGCGCCGGGATCCAGCTCGACCTCGCGGACCTCGACGGCTCACCGACCATCCGCATCGACGAGCCTGCACGGGTGCCCCTGACCGCCGCCGACCTGCTCGAGGGTGCCGTCCGCGTCGAGCAGCCCGACCCGCTGACCGTGCTGGCGATGGGCACGCAGCGGGGGCGAACGGTGCTCACCGTGCTCAAGGCCGCCGCCGAGGACGGGCCGTTCATCCAGGCGACCTGCACCGGCCAGCCAGCGGACGCCGCGATCCTGGAGTCCACCTGCCGCTCGCTGGTGCTGGAGCCGCCCGCGCCGCCCACCCGCCACGCGCTGCCCGGCGTCCCGCTCTCGGTGCAGGCCCCCCATCCCCCGCAGCCTGACGGTGACCTCACCTGGCGCTTCCACCCCGACGGCCACCAGCTCTCGGTGCTCGACATCACCTGTCAGCCCCTGACCCGTGCTCCAGACGCCGCAGCCATCGCAGCCCTGGTCAGCCCCCACGGCGATCCCACCACCATCGCCATTCCCGGCGGCCACGCGGTGCTCACCGAGGCCGCCAGCGGGATGACGGACGCCGTCGTGGAGCTTGGAGACGACAGCGGGAGCTGGCAGTGCCGGTGCAGCAGCGCCGACCACCTGTGGCGGGAGCGGCAGGCGCTGGCGGTGTGTCTGTCGATGGAGGCCGACGGGGTGGTGGACAGACGGGGTGAGCGATAGACCGAAGCCCATGTCGATACCATCCACCGCACTCTCTCGTCGCCTAGGCCTGAAGTACCCCATCGTCAGCGCGCCGATGTTCATCATCTCCAACAAAGAGATGCTCCTGGCCTGCGCTGAGGCCGGGATCCTCGGCTCGATGCCGTCGCTCAATGCCCGGACTGTCGAGGCGTTTCGCGCGGACCTGGAGTGGCTTCGCCGCAAGACGGACCGGCCATTCGCGATCAACATGACCATCCAGCTCACCAACCCCGAGCGCCTGCTGGCCGACGTCGCGCTGTGCGAAGAGTTCGAGGTTCCCGTCTGGATCACCAGCTACGGCAACCCCACCCCGTTCGTGCAGCGGGCCAAGGCCGCCGGGGCGACCGTCTTCCACGACGTCATCAACATGCGGCATGCCAGAAAGGCGGAGTCTGCTGGAGTCGATGCGATCATCGGCGTCTCTGCTGGCGCGGGCGGACACGCCGGACGGCTCACCCCCTATGCGCTGATTCCGTACCTGGAGCAGAACCTCTCGGTGCCCGTCATCGCTGCGGGTGCCATCTCCACCGGGCGGCAGATCGCCGCCAGCCTCGCGCTGGGAGCAGAGCTGGTCTACATGGGGACCCGCTTCATCGCCTCCACGGAGTGTGGTGCTCAGGATGCCTACAAGGAGATGGTCGTCTCCTCCGGTCCGGAAGAGATCGTCTACACCGACAAGGTCAGCGGCGTTCACGCCAACTTCCTGCGGGCCTCCCTGCCGGAGGACTGGACCCCCGACCGCACCCCGGAGGGCGCAAAGCGGTGGAAGGAGATCTGGAGCGCCGGGCACGGGGTCGCAGAGATCCACGGCATCAAGCCGATCGGGGAGATCGTCGAGGACCTGGTCCGCGAGTTCCACGACGCAGTGAAGCGCCTGACCGGGTGATCCGCTTCGTCGGCTGAAGCACCGCGGCCTCCACCCGACAGATCAGCGCGCTGGCTTCCATGCACAGAGTCGCCAGCAGCGTCATCGCATCCTCCGGCCTCGTCGACCTCGTGGTGAGCCGAAGGCGTCAGATCGCGATGGCCTCCAGAGGCCCCCTCTCTTCGCTGGAATCCTCCGAGACATCCGGCTGTCCGACGACGGCACGACAACGGGATAAGGCTGGGGTCCAAACCGGACCACGAGGACGCCCATGAGCACCCCCACCATCATCTACACCTGGACCGACGAGGCCCCGGCCCTGGCAACCTGCTCCTTCCTGCCGATCATCAAGGCGTTCACCGCGCCCGGCGGGGTCTCTGTCGAGACTCGGGACATCTCCCTCTCCGGTCGGCTCCTGGCGGCCTTCCCCGAGGTCCTCACCGAGGCGCAGCGCATCGACGATGCGCTCAGCGAGCTGGGCGGCATGGCAAAGCAGCCGGACGCCAACATCATCAAGCTCCCCAACATCTCCGCCTCTGTGCCGCAGCTCAGCGCAGCCATCGAGGAGCTCCAGGCGAAGGGCTACGCCCTCCCCGACTACCCCGATGACCCCCAGACCGACGCAGAGCGCGCGATCAAGGTTCGCTACAACAAGATCAAGGGCAGCGCGGTCAACCCGGTCCTTCGCGAGGGCAACTCCGACCGCCGCGCCCCGAAGGCCGTCAAGGAATACGCCCGCAAGAACCCCCACCGCATGGGCGCCTGGACGTCGGACTCTCAGTCCCACGTCTCCACCATGTCGGCCGGCGACTTCTGCAGCAACGAGGTCTCCGTCACCATCCCCGCTGCCACCACCGCGCGCATCGAGCACGTCGGCGCGGACGGCACCGTGACCGTGCTCAAGGACGGCCTCGCCCTGCAGGAAGGCGAGATCCTGGATTCCACCTTCATGAGCCGCTCCGCGCTGCTCACCTTCCTCGCCGAGCAGGTCGAGGACGCCCGGCAGAGCGGCGTGCTGTTCTCGCTGCACATGAAGGCGACCATGATGAAGGTCTCCGACCCGATCATCTTCGGCCACGCCGTCAAGGTCTTCTTCGCCGACCTCTTCGACAAGCACGCCGCGACCTTCGAGAAGATCGGCGTCGACGTCAGCAACGGCTTCGGCGACGTCCTCGCCCGGCTCGACGAGCTCGACGCCGACACCCGCGCCGCCGTCGAGGCCGACATCGCCGCGGCCTACGCTGCGGGTCCGGATCTGGCGATGGTCGACTCCGACAACGGAATCACCAACCTCCACGTCCCCAACAACGTCATCATCGACGCCTCCATGCCGGCGATGCTCCGCACCTCCGGCTGCATGTGGAACGCCGAGGGCAAGACCCAGGACACCAAGGCGGTCATCCCCGACAGCAGCTACGCCGGCCTCTACCAGGCCGTTATCGACTTCTGCAAGGCCAACGGCGCCCTGGACCCCCGCACCATGGGCAGCGTGCCCAACGTCGGTCTGATGGCCCAGAAGGCGGAGGAGTACGGCTCCCACGACAAGACCTTCGAGATCGCCGCCCCCGGCACCGTGCGGATCGTGGATGCCGACGGCAACACCCTGACCACCCACGCTGTTGAGACCGGCGACATCTGGCGAGCCTGCCAGGTCAAGGATGCCCCGGTGCAGGACTGGGTCAAGCTCGCGGTCACCCGTGCCCGCGCCAGCAGCACCCCCGCCGTGTTCTGGCTCAACGAGAGCCGCGCCCACGATGCCCAGCTCATCACCAAGGTCGAGCGGTACCTCAAGGACCACGACACCACCGGCATCGAGCTGCACGTCATGGACCCGGTCTCCGCGACGAAGTTCAGCCTGGAGCGCATCGTCGACGGGCTCGACACCATCTCGGTCACCGGCAACGTCCTGCGCGACTACCTCACCGACCTGTTCCCGATCCTGGAGGTCGGCACCTCGGCGAAGATGCTCTCCATCGTGCCGCTGATGAACGGCGGCGGCCTGTTCGAGACCGGTGCCGGCGGCTCTGCTCCCAAGCACGTCCAGCAGTTCAGCAAGGAGAACCACCTCCGCTGGGACTCCCTCGGTGAGTTCCTCGCGCTCGCGGTCTCCCTCGGTCACCTCGGCGAGAAGTACAGCAACGCCCGGGCCAGCATCCTCGGCGACACCCTCGACGATGCCACCACCCAGTACCTGCTCAACAACAAGTCCCCCTCTCGCAAGGTCAACGAGCCGGACAACCGCGCCAGCCACTACTACCTGGCGCTGTACTGGGCGACCGCGCTGGCCGCACAGACGGACGATGCTGAGCTGGCGGCCCACTTCGCCCCGCTGGCCGCGTCCCTGGCCGGCAGCGAGGCGGCCATCGTCTCTGAGCTGAACAGCGTGCAGGGCGTGGAGATGGACATCGGCGGCTACTACGCCCCCGACATCGCACTCGCTACCGCAGCGATGCGCCCGTCTGCGACCCTCAACGCCATCATCGACAACGCATAGTCGGTCCGTACAGGCCCAGCAGGGCACACCAGCAGCGCCGCGCGGACTCATGTGATCCGCGCGGCGCTCTTGCCTGGGGTGGCGACGAATTTCGGTCTCACTTGCCGTCAGGGGCGGGTAGTCTCCAGGTGGCCCCTCAACATGCTGGAGCATGACATGAAGAAGACCTGGATTCGACGCGGACTCATTGCTGGCGGCCTCCTGATTCCAGGGCTCGCCTTCGCCGCTGCCGAGCTGGCCGGCGGCGACGCCACCTCGCTGTGCAGCATGATCAGCGCGCTGCTCGGCGGCTGCCCGGCCGCTGGCGGCTGATCTCCGCTACCAGGGCGCGTCGTCTTCGTCGTCGTCCTGAGAGGCAGCATACGAGTCCGCGAAGCCGTCATCGATCGGCGGCGGTGCAGGCATCTTGCTGGGATCGACCGGCGGGGTCCACGGCGCGCCGTCATCAGCGTCTTGACCACCGCCGCCGCCGCCGTAAGAGCCGCCGCCGCCGTATGAGCCGCCGCCGCCGCCGTAAGAGCCGGACTGCTGCGGAGCAGTGTCTTCGTCCTCAGGCAGGGGACTGGCGAAGCGGGCATCGAGCCACACGGCATCCTCGCCGTCATCGTCGTTGATGCCGAGACGCTGACCTGGACCATTGCGGCTGTCGCCGATCCAGAACACGCTGCCCCGTCCTTCCTGGCCACGGTTCTTGAACTTGACCCGATCTCCCTTGGAGTAGGTCAGGCCAGGCTCCGGCGGAGCGGACTTCTGATCGGTGGCTTCGACACCATCGTCATCGATCCAGTAGGTCTCGCCATCGTCTCCACGAACACCGAGGCGCTCTCCGTCGCCCCACTTCTTCGCACCCTTCCAGAAGACCTCGCCACAGACGCCGGCGCCGTTGTTGCCCGGCTTGATCTGAACCCGGGCGCCCTTGTCGTACTTCATCACGCTCTCCAACCTTCAGTCCTGTGGGTTTTAACCGGTGAGGGCGTCGAGATCAGGACAGAGAGTGTCCGAAATACAATGTGCTGATGAGAGACTGGACGCCGCTACGGCTCAGTACTTCACCGAGCATCCCCAGGGCTTCGCGGTCGCAGTGGTGACGGGCTGTCCTGCCGCGAGGTCGGTGAGCGCAGCGGCGACGTGGTTGATCTCCGCTTCGCCATCCACCCGGCCCATCGGCGCGTTCGAGAACGCTCCGGCATACACCAGGATCCCGTCCGGTGCGATCACGTACATGTGCGGGGTGGTCTTCGCACCGTACTGCTGACCGACCGCGCCGGACTCATCGAGCAGCACCGGGTAGCTGAGGTTCCACTGCGTGCGCGCCTCCCGGTTCGCCTCCAGCCCGGTGCCCTGCTTACCCGGTGCACCTGAATTGATCGCAACCCAGACCACATCGTCGCTCACCCACTGCCCCGCGACCTCGGCCATCTTGCCGTTTCCGTGAACATCCTTGACGAACGGACAGCCGGGATTGAACCACTCCAGGACCACGGTCTTGCCCGCAAAGCCGGACAGGCTGACCTCGCCGCCCTCGACGGAGGGAAGGGTGAAGCCCGGGGCGACGGCGCCGACACTGGCCGGCCCCGCCTCATCGACGGGAACTGGACTGAGGGCCTGAGATGTGCTGCAGGCTGCGAGGGGAAGTGCAAGGATCAGGACGCGCATGGAGTCTCCCAGGCCGGGTTGGGGCCGGCAGAGAGATAACCGGACCCGCTCAGCCGCCGAGGACGACCCGATAGTGTGCCTCGCCTGTCGGCAGCTCGACCCGAATCACCACCGCAGCGCCGACAGGGGGCGTCTCCTTGAGCGTCAGGACAACCGAGAGCCCGTCCGAGCTGGGCGTGACGGAGTGCGCAGCAAGCACCCTCTCCAGGGCAAGGTCGGGGTAGACCTCGCCCGCCTGCGGACCGGTCAGGGTGATGGTTGTGGTGAGGCCGTCGGTCAGCTGGGTGGCGGTGTCCGGGAGGGGACCGGGGAGGTGATGGAAGAATTCGGCGGTCTCGTCTTCGGCCGGCAGGTCAGCGAGCGAGAGGCTCAGCGCCGCGCTGCCCGGAACACACTGCTCTGCCCGACACGCCAGCCATCGCGTCTCGGCAGCGATCGCACCATCACCGGACAGGGAGACGGGGGCGGCGGGAGTGGTCAGATCGGCCAGGATGACCACCTCACCTTCGTAGCCGTAGTTGGTGAGGTCACCAGGCATCATGAAGGTCTCCGGACCGGGGTAGTGAACCGGACCGGCGGTGAAGCCCTCGGGGAGCGTGAGATCGATGGTGGTGGGGATCCCGGTCTCGCCGGGGTTCTCCCAGTAGATGTGCCAGCCAGGCGCGACGACGTACTTTACGCCGAGCCGGCTCACCCCACCGGAGATGAGGGGGGCCGCGATGAGAGATGCAGTAACGAGGGTTGGCATAGGCTCATCTTGGTTACAGAGAGCACGATGATCAAGTACATCGGCTCCAAGCGCACCCTGGTGCCCACGCTCGTCGAGGTGATCGGCGGGCTGCCGAATGCCCGATCGGTGATCGACCTGTTCTCCGGAACCTCCCGGGTCGGCCTCGGCCTCAAGGCTGCCGGAATGCGGGTCATCTCCAACGACCTCAACACCTACGCCGCCACGCTGTCCCGCTGCTATGTCGCCGCAGACCGCGCGGATCACGACGATGCTGCCGAGCAGCTCGCCGCGCTCTCCGCGCTCCCCGGCAAGCCCGGCTACTTCACGAAGACCTTCTGCGAGGAGAGCCGCTACTTCCAGCCGCGCAACGGCGCCCGGGTCGATGCCATCCGGGATGCCATCGAGGCGATGACGCTGACCACGGAGCGCAAGGCGGTGCTGCTGGTGTCGCTGATGGAGGCCGCTGACCGGGTGGACTCCACGACCGGCGTCCAGATGGCCTACCTCAAGCAGTGGGCACCACGGGCCAGCCGCGATCTCACCCTCCGCATGCCAGCGCTGCTGCCTCAAGCAACCGCAGGGAAGGGCGAGTCTCACCAGCTCGACGCCCTGAAGGCCGCAGAGACCCTCTCCGCCGATGTCGCCTACCTCGATCCGCCCTACAACCAGCACAAGTACCTCGGCAACTACCACATCTGGGAGACCCTGATGCGCTGGGATGCCCCGGAGGCCTACGGCATCGCGCGAAAGCGGATCGACTGCCGGCAGCGCAAGAGCCCGTTCAACTCCCGCCGGTTCGCGGTCGACGCCCTCAAGCAGGTGGTCAAGACCATCGACGCCCGCCACCTCGTGGTGTCCTTCTCCGACGAGGGCTACATCCCCCGACCACAGATGGAGGCGCTGCTCAGCGAGCGGGGTGAGGTCACCGTGCTGGTCAATGACTTCCGCCGCTACGTCGGGGCACGGATCGGCATCTACAGCCCCGACGGCGAGAAGGTCGGCAAGATCAGCCACCTCCGAAACAAGGAGTTCATCTACGTTGTGAGGGGCCGGTGAGCATGCGCGACGGACGGGCCTGACCTGCGGTAAGACACCGCTGGAGGTCACCAGGGCGCCGCGATAGATCGGCAGGGTCCCCGCACCCGGAGCCCCGATGACTCTCCTCGCCTGCCAGCACGATGCCTACCGCCGCAGCATGACCGCTGCGATCCTCGACGTGCTCCCGGTAGATGGTGGCGTAGAGGTGATCCTGGCGGACACCGTGCTCTACCCCGAGGGCGGCGGACAGCCGGACGACCACGGCACCCTCGACGGTCAGCCGGTGCTCGGGCTGCGCAAGACCGATCGTGGGGTCGCCCACCGCATCGCCGCGCGGCCCGAAGGGGAGTCCGCTGAGGTGGTGCTCGACTGGACGCGGCGGCTGGACCACATGCAGCAGCACACCGCCCAGCACCTCATCTCCGCCATCGCAGCCGACCGGTTCTCTGCGGACACCACCGCGTTTCACCTCCGCGACGGTCTCTGCGACATCGACCTCTCCCGCAGCCTCTCCCGTGCCGAGGCCGATGCCCTCCAGGCCGCCGTCAACGCGGAGATTCGCGCCGCACGTGCGGTGGGTGCCGTCGAGGTCGCCGCCGCAGACCTCGACGACGTGCGCTGTCGGAAGCTGCCCGATGGGCTCACCGGCCCCGTGCGGCTCGTCGAGATCGACGGCATCGACCGCAACACCTGCGGCGGCACCCACGTCGCCAGCACCGCCGAGCTCCAGGCGGTCGTGCTGCTGCCGCCGCTGAGCCACAAGGGAGGCTGCAAGCTGCGCTACCTCGCCGGGGGACGGGTGACAGACGGACTCTCTGCCGCCCATGACCGAGAGACCACCCTCTCCCGCGCCCTGTCCTGCGGCTCCGACCAGCACGCCGAGGCGATCAAGCGCATGCAGGCCGAGGGCAAGGCCGCCGCGCGCGTCCAGAAGGCACTCCAGATGGAGCTGTCCGGGCTGCTCGGCGGAGAGCTGGCGCGGAGCGAGCAGGCCCACCTCCATCGCGACGATGCTGACCTCGGCTTCCTGCGCGGTGTGGCCGCCGCCGCCGCCCAGCGCGCCCCAGGGCGACTCTTCGTGCTGACCGGCGGGACGGATGGCGGGGCCGGAGTCTTCATGCTCATCGGCCCGGCAGAGGCCGTCGCTGCGCTGGGCCCAGAGGTCGCGATGGCGGTGACCGGTCGCGGCGGCGGGGCAAAGGGGCGCTACCAGGGCAAGGCTCAGGCGCTCGACCTCGCTGCAGTGAGTGCGCTGGTGTAAACTGACCTCTGAGAAGGCATTTGGCCTCCTCGAGGTGTGCGGATGTGTCCACCGGAAGTCCACCAGGGTCCTGTGGTTCTGGGTTAGGTGGTCACCATGAATGCACCCGCAGACCCGATGAAGGTTCAGATCCACCGGCTCGACAACGGCCTGACCGTCTACCTCTCCGAGAACCGAGAGCTGCCCCGGATCTCGATCCGTGTGGTCGTGAAGGCGGGGGCGGCAGAGGATCCCGCGGACCGCACCGGGATTGCCCACTACCTGGAGCACATGCTCGCCAACAAGGGCACCACCCGGCTGGGCACCACCGACTTCTCGGCTGAGTCTCCGCACCTCGACACCATCCGTGCGCTCTACGACCGGCTCATCACCGCCCCTGAGGAGGAGCGCGCCGCGATCTATGCGCAGATCGATGCCGCCGGGCTCGCCGCCAGTCGGTTCGCGGTTCCCAACGAGCTGAAGCAGGTCTATGGGCTGCTCGGAGCGAGGAAGCTCAACGCCTTCACCTCCCACGATCAGACCGCCTACGTCGTCGACATTCCCGCCGGTCGGCTGGAGCAGTGGGCGATGCTGGAGGGCGACCGGTTCTCAGCCCCGGTGTTCCGGTCGTTTCAGACCGAGGTCGAGACCGTCTTCGAGGAGAAGATGCGCTCCCTGGACAATCCCGGGCGGCGGATTTCCGCTGCGACCCGGGGGGCGCTGTGGAGCGGACACCCCTACGGCGCGGAGATTCTCGGAGAGATCGCCCACCTTCAGTCGCCGTCGATCTCTCGAATGGAGGCGTACTATCGACGCTGGTATGTGCCGGGGAACATGGCGGTCATCCTCGCAGGTGACTTCGACAGCGACCACGTCCTCGCCCTCATCCGGGCGCACCTCGGCCGCCTCCCCGCAGCCCCCATCCCGCAGCGCCCGCAGCGCACGGTCTCGCCGCTGGTGCAGGATCAGCGAATCGCCATCCGTCACCCCGGCACCGAAGAGATCCGCATCGCGTGGCAGACCGTGCCGTTTGGTCACCCCGATCGCCCGGCGATCACGCTGATGGACATGCTGATGGACAACCGCGCCTCCGGTCTGCTCAACCGCAACCTGACCATTCCCCAGAAGGTACGCTCTGCTGGCGCCTTCCCGCGCTTCCTCCGCGAGGCCGGCGGCTGGTTCATGCATGGCTCCCCCCGCACCGGACAGACCCTCGCAGAGCTGGAGGGGCTGCTGCTGGAGCAGGTCGATCGGCTGCTCGACGGAGACTTCACCGACGACAGCCTCTCCGCGATCCTTGACAACTACGACCTCGGCTACCTCAAGGGTCTGGAGAGCAACGCCACCCGAGTCGGCCTGATGGGGCAGTCGTTCGTGCAAGACGCCCCCTGGCAGGGAGTCTACGGCGATCTGGCCCGACTGCGCGCGGTCACCCGGCCTGACATCCTCGCCGTCGCCCAGCGCTACCTCACCCGTCCGCGGATCACGACCACCCGCCACGACGACACCGCTGATCTCCCCTCCCCGACCCCGCCGCCGATCAGCGGCCGCACGATCAACGCCACCGCGCACTCCCCGTTCTTCTCCGCCGTCGTCGCACACCCCACGCCGCCCACCGCCCTGCGCGTGCTGGCGGCCGGAAGCGACTGGCAGCGAATCGACCGGGGCGGACTGCGGCTGATGACAGCCCCAAACCCTCACAACGACCTGTTCCAGCTCACCTGGCGGCTGCACCAGGGACGGGTAGAGGACAGCCGGTGGGTGGTGAACATGGCGCTGCTGCGGCGGAGCGGCGTCGGAGACATGAACCACGCGGCGCTGTCCGCAGCGCTGTACCGAATGGGGGTCTCGATGTCGGTCTCCACCAGCCGACACATCACCGAGCTGCGGCTCGGCGGGCGACAAGACCGGCTCGCTGAGGCGGTCGCGCTCCTCAAGAGCCGCCTGTCTGATCCGGTGATCACCGCCGAGGAGCGCCGTGCCCACGTCGAGGACGCCATCGCCCACCGCTCCACCGCCCGCAGCGAGCGCGGCACGATCATCAAGGCCCTCCAGGAGCGCGTCCTCCGCGGCCCCACCCTCAGCCGCTTCCACGGCCTCTCCCTGACCGATGCCGATCTTCGGACCTTGACCGCAGACGACCTGTACCAGCGCTGCCGGTCCATCCACGATCGCTTCCGGGTCGGGCTGTACGTCGGGCCACACGATCCGCAAGAGGTCGAGGACCTCCTCGGCGGGGGCTCCCTCCCAGAGTTGTCGATTCCCAGCGTTCGATACGCCCAGCCAGCGGGCCGTCGGATCGTCCTCGTCCACCATGAGACGGCCCAGTCCTCCATCCACCTCCTCTGCCCCCGCCCCCCTACACCGCAGCGTCACCTGCCGATGCTGCTGAGCGAGATCCTCGGCGGGAGCGCCGGGCTGGTGTTTCAGGAGATCCGCGAGGCCCGGGGCATGGCCTACGCCGCCCAGGCATCCTGGGGTCCATCGTGGCGTGCAGACGACGAGACGCTGATGTGGGCGAGCGTGGGCACGCAAGCCGACAAGACCCCGGCGGTGGTCGCGCTGCTGCTCGAGCTCATCGCCGCGCCGCTCTCACCGGCCCGGTTTGCCCGCGCTCACGCCGCCATCCAAGAGAAGCTTCGGGCCGCCCGGGTGTCATTCCGCAGCATCCCCGGAGTCGCCGAGCGGTGGCACAGCCAGGGACACGCCGTCGATCCCCGTCCGGCGCGCCTCGCAGCGCTGTCCGAGACCACACTGGATGCACTCTCCGCGTTCGCTGCACCGCTGGCAGAGGCTCCACTGACCATCGCGATCGTGGGGGACACCACCCGCCTCGACCGTGCCGCGCTGGAGGCGATTCTTCCCGTCGAGGTGCTGTCGGCGGACGAGCTGTTCGTCTACTGAGCCCACTCCAGATCGGCCTCACGGGACCACCCAACACCATGCGGTCGGTCTGCGCCGATCTCACGCCAGAGGAGACGGGCAGCGGATCGGCCGGCCGCCCTGGGCCCAAGGCCTCGAGCTCCGCCTGCTCATCGACACCGGTGGCGTCCTCGTCGGCCATCCACGGACCGGGAAGCCGCTCGGAGAAGGCGTCACCGGGAGCCTGAAGACAGCTCCGCACGACCTCACCCCGGCTGACGTCTTGGGAGCCGAGGGCCTGTACGAACCCGCTCGTTCCGGCCGACCCGAGGGTGCTCGAGGATCGCGGCGACGGTGCCCTCTTCGGAGCGGTGCTGGCTGCGCTCCGCCTGAATGCGCTCCACCAACTCGGTGAGCGCCATCCTCCGAGCCCGAAACATCTCGTCATCCGAAGCCATTGTCCACCACCATGAAACCGTGCAGAGCAACGTCGCGCCGTCCTGCTGTCCACAGGGGGAGACCTTCACCGGACGGTCACGAAGATGTGCTCTGCACAGTCCGCGCCGCTGCCTGTCGGAGGGCAACCACAAGGGCAATCACCTCGGCACAGCGTGCCTCCAGTGCCCGCCCCATCGCATCGGGGCAGCGGAGGGTGACCTGGCGGGTATCCACCAGCGAGCCTGGCCAGGCATGCACCACCGCCAGGAGCGGACCCGCGAGGTCTGGATCCCGAAGCAGCACCGCCGCCTCAAGCCCGCCCTGCACACAGACCAGCCCGTCGAGCACCGGGCTCCCCACCCGCAGCCCGCGCACTCGAGCGGTGCCCCGGTTGATCACCGACAGTCCCGCCGGCATCTGCGCCTCGATGCGGCCTCGGATCACCATCCAGGGGCCCTCGGGCTCCACATGCAGCCACACACCGTCCCGCAGTCCGTCGAGGACGTGTCCACCCTGGGCGCTGTGTCCATGCAGCAACTGGACCCGCGCTCCGAGGCGATCCCAGTGTTGCTCACCGCCGAGGGTATAGAGGCGCTCCAGTCGCCGGATGACCGCTGCGCCGCCAAGCAGCAGGACTCCGCCCATCACCAGCACAGCCAGGATCAAGATCGCGCCCATCATAATTCGAGCGTAGCGTGACCGGTCGAGAGTCGCTGGTCTGGTCACTGCTACACTCCGCCGATGCAGTCCTCTCCTCCACGCATCCTCATCGTCGGTGTGGGCTCTCTCGGCGGCACCATCGCCGGGAGCCTGCTCGCGTTCTCCACAGACCTGATCACCGAGGTCGTCGCCCTCACCTCCAACCCGTCGGTCATCGCTGCCACCAAGGAGCATGGCTTCCGCCTCGAGGGCATCGGCGAGCCCCTCATCGCCGAGGGCGCGGCGACCGACGTCGTCCCGGAAGGCTCCGGTCCATTCGACTGGGTCATCCTCGCCACCCAGCCCCCGCAGGTCGAGGCGGCGGCCCGATCAGCCCTTCCTCACCTCGCCGAAGATGGCGCCATGATCTGTCTCCAGAACGGGCTGTGTGAGGAGCGGGTGGCGGCAATCGCGGGCCGGCACCGGGTGATCGGCTCGGTGGTCGGCTGGGGCGCATCGAGCCCGGAGCCCGGCGTGTTCGAGCGAACCTCCACCGGCGGCTTCACCATTGGCCGCCTCGACGGCACCGAGGATCCCCGCCTCATGCAGCTGGCGAGCCTCCTGGAGGTCGTCGGCCCGGTCACCATCACCGACA
This sequence comes from Myxococcota bacterium, assembly GCA_029251165.1. Taxonomy (GTDB): domain Bacteria; phylum Myxococcota_A; class UBA796; order UBA796; family UBA796; genus JAQXDW01. The sequence continues at coordinate 47,769 of JAQXDW010000114.1, read as the reverse complement.
ACCTCGCTGGCGCCCGCTGGAGCAAGCTGGCGATCAACAGCGCGATCTCCACCCTCGGCACCATCGGCGGCGACCGGCTCGGGGTGCTGATGCGCTACCGGTTCGTGCGGCGGGTGGTGCTGGAGATCATGACCGAGACGGTGCGGGTCGCACAGGCTGAGGGCGTGAGGCTGGAGAAGATCGCCGGGACGCTGGACCTGGAGTGGCTCGCGCTGACGGCGGAAGAGCAGGCCACCTGGGGCAGCACCAGCTTGGTCACCAAGCACGCGATGCTGCTGGCCGTCGGCACCCGGTATCGTCGCCTGCGAAGCTCGATGCTCGCTGCGATCGAGCGGGGTCGTCCGCCGGCAGTCGACTTCCTCAACGGCGAGGTGGTCTGCCACGGTGCCCGCCATGGCATCGCCACCCCGGTCAACGCCGCTGCCGCTGCCATGGTCCACGCCATCGCAGCGGGAGAGCTGAAGAGCAGCCACGAGCTCTGCCGCACCCTCGCCGAGCAGGTCAACGTCTGGCCGCCGCTGCTGCGCCAGGGCGTGACCCGCCGAGCGGTCCCAGGCTCATCAGACGCATCGGACAGCGATGCCCCTGGCGACGACGCTCCGCACCGCTGATCCCCGACGTCGGCTTCTCCGCACCATCGCCGGAGAAGCCACGCCTTGCGCTCACCGCCGCGCGCGCTCCTCACGGCGCCGAACCTTCGTCAGCAGCAGATGGTCGCGCTGGGTCACCAGGTTGACCACGACGCCTGCCCGTCCCGCGCGCGCGGTCCGACCGACCCGGTGCAAGTAATTGTCGAGGTCCTTGGGCAGGTGCACATTGACCACCCGCTCGACCCGCTCAATGTCCAGCCCCCGTCCGCCGAGGTCGGTGGTGATCAAGACATCGACCTCGCCGCTGCGAAATTTCGCCAGGCTGATCCGTCGCTCCTGACGCTCCATCTGCCCACGGTAGCTGGAGTGCGCCAGGCCAGCATTGCTCAGCCAGCCAGACACCCGATCCAGCTGCGCCCGGGTGTTGACGAACACCATCGTCCCGGCACTGGAGGCCCCCTCTGAGAGCACCTGCAGCAGCGCCGACTTGCGATCACCGCCGACCACGTTGCGATTGATCGTCTTGAGCGTGGCGACCAGCCGGGTGCTGCCGTGGGTGCGGACCCGAACCGGCGCGGAGGGAAACAGGCTGCTGATCACACCATCCAGGCTGCTGGGCAGGGTCGCGGAGAACAGGACGACCTGGACCTTCGGCGGGCAGGACTTCAGGATCCGCTGAGCCACTGGCAGGAAGCCGGGATCAACCATCTGGTCGGCCTCGTCGATGACCAGGGTGCGGACATCCTTGAGGCTCAGGTCGCCGGAGTCCAGGAGCTGGGTGAGCCTGCCGGGCGTGGCGACGAGGATCTCAAACGGCGCCGCCACGCTCCGCCGAGCGACCTTCTTTGCCGAGCCGCCGAGCACCGTGCGAACCCGCAGGCGGGTGCGGTGGGTCAGTCCCTTGAGCACCCGGCTGACCTGCTCACCCAGCTCTCGCCCCGGAACCAGGATCAGCCCGCGCGGCCGCCGCGGCTTGCTGACAGACGAGCCGTTCAGCTCCAGGGTCTTGAGGCTGTGCAGCATCGGCAGGACGTAGGCGAGGGTCTTGCCGCTGCCGGTCTCCGAGACCCCCAGCAGGCAGCGGCCGTCCAGCAGCGGCTTCAGCGTCTGAGACTGAACCTCAGTGGGCTGGACCAGACCCTGCTCGGAGAGGCTCTCGACGAGGGTGGGCAGGAGGGGGGTGGAAGAGAAGGCGGACACGTATGCTCCAGGGCTCTATTGGTTCTTGCCAGACCAGCTAATGCTCAGCTAGCCTCGGCGCCCCTCAGGTCGGATCAAGCGCGCTTCTGCGGGGCGACTACCCAAGCGCGGTGAGGGTGATCTGGAGGCCCACACCGGCGTCCTGGCAGCCGCCAACCAGCAGCCGATGGTAGGGCCGCCAGCCGGGTGTATCTGCGGCAGCCAGCAGCGCCTCGAGGTCGGTCACGCCGAGGGTGACCAGCTGCCCGGCGACGCGAGGAATTAGCCCGTGGACCTCCTCGGCACGCAGGGCGTGGTCGTACCAGGGAATCGGATGCGCCGCGGTGACGACCCCGAAGACGCCCGAGAGAAACAGCAGCGGGACTCCAGCCGCTTCGGCACGCTGCGCCGCCGCCACAATCCGCGCCCCCCGATACCGCTGTCCGGCTGCCAGGAGGCCCTCGCAGGGGTCCTTGTCCGCAGTGCAGGTCGTCAGGACTGCGATCACAGCTGCACCCCGCGCATCGTGACGACGCGCCGCGCTGGCCATGCCCAGACCAGCCCGCTCAGCCCATCGATGCGCAGTCCATTCAGCACAGATCTGGTCCCTCAGTGACGAGGTCTTTATCCAATCTCGACCCCAGCGGACAACGATCGAGAGACGGGCGGCACCGGCGATCCGCTGTCGGCAGCACCGATCGGAGGCCGTGGACTCAGGCATCGCGGTATCCTGAGCACCCAGCCTTCCGGACCGACCATGCCCATCGACCTGTCGCCTGCCCTCCTTCGCCGCGCCCCTCCTCCCCGCTGTGTTCGCTACGCCCGGGTCGGAATCGCCGGAGAATTTCCCCTCCCCCGCATGACCATCGAGGAGTCCTGGGGAGACCCCGTCGAGCAGGACGGTCGGCTGGTGTACCGCCGGGTCAGCCAGGTCGTCTCAGACACCCCCCGGACCATCGAGGACGCCCTCATCGGCTATGGCCCCGACGGGCTCACCGATCTGGGCACCTACAAGGACGGCGCCCTCAGCCTCTGGGATCCCCCCCAGGTGGTCCTTCCCCCCGAGCCCAGCATCGGGGACGCCTGGGAGACCACACACGTCCGGGGAGGGGTCGAGAGCAAGCGAAGCGTCCAGCTGATGGCCTGCACCGAGCACCGCAATTGCCTGGTCGTCGTCTCGACCTCCAAGCGCGCCTCCGGCGCCCTCATCATGCGCAGCCACTATGCCGAGGGAGAAGGTTTCTGTAGCTTTGAGGCACTCTCTCAGACCATTGGCCGCCCGCCGGTCCGGATCTGGTCTGAGGCGGTCACCATCACCAGCCGGCGCTGAGCCCGCAGCGTCCTGCGCCTCAGTCCTGCTCTCGCACCCGAGGGCCGGCCAGGAAGATCAGCCGAGACTGCTGATACCAGCTCTCCGGGAAGTCCTCCCCCAGGCAGCTCCGCGAGAACCGATAGGTCGTCCGCTCGGGAACCAACGCGTCGTAGCCGATCGGGGCCTGGGCGAGCTGAACGGCACGGACCGCGCAGGAGGCGTCAGCACCCCCCACCGGAGCGGACACCAGACACCCCAGCGTCCCGACGGTCACGACGAGCACGGCCAGTGCGCTGCTCGCCACAACCCGCGCCCGCAGATCCGGCAGCGCAGACCACCGCTTCGAGGCATTCACCACCACCAGGGCCAGCCCGGACACCCCCAGGCAGAGGAGGACGGCCTGGCGAATCACCGCGAGGTCAGGGATGAGCGGGAGGAGGGTGAGCACGATCTGGACGGCGACGAGCGCCACGATCACAAGCAGGGGTCGCATGCCGTCAACCTACCGGGTGTCACAGGAGTGTTCACCCACAGCTGCAGGCGACCGTTATTCTGGTCGGCATGAAGACCACCACCGACAAGCCCCTGAGGCCGTAGACGGACTCCAGGACCGCGACACCACACGCCGCGAGCCACAGCCCGCCCCACGTCATCCGCACCGCCCTCGGTGATCGCCTCACCGCGCTGAAGGGATAGCCCATGCTCCTCGTCCTCCTCGCTGCCTGCGCCCGCTCCACCCCGTCGTTCACCATGCCGACAGGGGAGCAGCCATTCTTCTACGGGCCACCCGTGGGTATCGACCGAACCGAGTCGGGGATCTCCTGGCAGATCCTCACTCCAGGTGCCGGCACGGCCCACCCCACCGCCCAGGACACCGTGACCGTGCACTACTCCGGCTGGACCGGAGACGGCACGATGTTCGACTCCTCCCACGCACGCGGCACGCCAGCGACCTTCGGACTCAACCAGGTCATCGCAGGCTGGACCGAGGGGGTGCAGCTGATGGTCGAGGGCGAGACCCGGCGGTTCTGGATTCCCGCGGAGCTGGCGTATGGCTACTCCGGCTCCGGTCCGATCGGACAGCTCGTCTTCGACATCGAGCTCATCGAGATCAAGTAGCCCCGCACAGCCTGCTCACTGCAGCGGCGTGAGCAGGATCGGGCTTCCGGTGCCTTCAGAGATGGTGATGTAGCCAGAGCCATCGGGCGTGTAGGCAATCGCCTCGCCCTGGTCCTCGCTGGGCGCGTCCGCATCGCAGGCCTCTCCTGCCAGGGCATCCGCGAGGCTCTCGGAGCCGTCCCGCAGCCACATCCAGGCATCAGAGTAGGTCCGAATGAGCAGCTGATCGCCCAGCGGCGAGAAGTCCCCAGCGGTGGTGTTTGCCGAGCCCGTCAGCGGCTCTGAGCCGAACTGGAGGGTGGTGAGGAAGGTCAGCTCGGTCTCGGTGCCGTCCTCGTGGGGGGCGGACTTCTCGAAGACGTGGCTCTCGCCGTCTGCGGACTTGGTGACGATGATCAGCGAGCCGGTGCGGGGATCGTAGGCGAGGGTCTCGCAGTTGTGGGCCTCGCCGTCGGGGTAGGTCAGGGTGAGGGTCGAGAAGTCGGTCAGCTCCGCGCTGATCTCCGCCTGGTTGAGCTCGACCACCGGCTCCGGGACGATGACCACCGACAGCGACTCCCGGCTGGTGGCGTTGTCGCCGACGTCTCCGATGTAGAGGGCCTCGGTGCCGAGCTCGGCGTTCCAGCCGACGGTCAGATCTTCCCAGTCCCGAGTGGAGACGTCGAGGGTGTAGGTGCCCAGCAGCGCACCGGACTCCGCGATCGCGAACAGCCGGGCAGAGTCACCAGAGTCGTTGTGGACCCACAGCACCCCGTCGCTCAGTGCGCTGACCACCACGCCAGAGGTCTCGGTGATCGACGCGCTCTCCAGCGAACCCAGGGTCTCGGTCTCGCCGGTCTCTGGACAGGACTGCGCGGTGAGGGTGATCGCAGCCTGGGTGGTGGCCTGAGTTCCGGCGGCGTCGGTCACCGTGAAGCTGACCGGGACCGAGCCAGCAGACTCAAAGAGGAAGGTCGGAGCGAGCGTGGTGCTCTCCTCACCGGCGATGTTCCACACCACCGAGGCAATCCCCTCCGGCACACAGTACGGATCCACCGAGAAGCGGACCTCAGCAGGAACCTCCAGGTCCGCGCTGGTCAGCAGCCGCGCCTCCAGCCCGATGCACGGCGTGTCCTCGTGCAGCTCGGTGACCCAGACCGGCTCGTAGGCCTCCTCAGAGGTGGTCACATAGCCCGAGCCATCCGCGAGGAAGTCCACAGCCTCCCCTCGAGCCTCCTCGGCGATCGGCACCGAGCATGCCGACGACTGGAGCGCATCAACGAGGTCAAAGGTTGAGTCGCGAAGCCAGAGGAGACCCTCATCTGCGGTGCGCAGCAAAAGCTTGTCGCCCAGCGGTGAGAATCCTCCGCCGGTGGGGTAGCCCATGTTCAGCGCGACGACCTCCTCCAGCATCGCGGTGCCGTCTGGTGTGTGAGGAGCCGGCTTGCGGTACAGCACGGGAGCATCGCCGCGGTCTGCGACGATGTAGAGGTCACCGGTCTGCGGATCCACGAGCAGGGTGTCGGCGTTGAGGGCGACGCCGTCGGGATAGGTGAGGGTCAGGACAGACCAGTCGCTCAGGACCGTGTCGGACGTCGCGTCGAGCAGGGCCGCGTCGGGCTCGGGGACCATGAAGACCGAGATGGACTCCCGCTCCTGACTGTTGTCGCCGATGTCACCGATGAACAGCGTGGTCTGACCAGAGCTCGGATTGGTGTAGATCGCCGAGTCTTCCCAGTCACCAGCCTCCGCACCGGAGAGGGTGAAGACTCCACGATCGCGACCATCCAGGCCGACCGCAAACACCCGCGCGGCATCGCCAGAGTCGTTGTGGGTCCACATCAGATCAGGAATCAGGCGGCTGACCATCAGCCCGCTGGACTCATCCAGCTCGTCATGCTCCAGCGCACCGGCCTCGAGCACCGCGTCGATCTCTGGACAGGAGGCCGGCTCTGCGGTGATGGTCAGGGTGCTGGCAGCGGTGGAGCCGTCGGCATCGGTGACGGTGAGGGTGACGACGGTGTCTCCGGAGCTGAGCCAGGTGTGGCTGGCGACGATTCCATCGACCGGCTCCCCCTCGAAGCTCCAGGTGTAGGTGTTGATCGGCGCCGGGCCGCAAGAGTCAGAGCCATCAAAGTCGACCAACAGCGGCAGCGCGCCACCCAGGCGGCTGGCGTGGATGGTGGCGGTCAGCTCTGAGCAGTCCGATGACTCGGTCGTGTCGTCGGTGTGTGGTCCCGCTGCAGCGCCGGAGTCCGTCAGGCTCGATCTGGCCTCGTCGGTGGGCTGCGAGCAGCCCGCAAGCAGCACGATCATTCCGATGAGTTTCATCCGCTCCCCCCTCTGACCCTGCCAAGAGTGTACCGTGCCAGGCCCCGACTCCGATCCCATCTCGTTCTTACATCACGCTCAACTCGACAAGTACGCACAGCCTATAGAACCACACGATAGACTTGATTCACACTTGATCTGCCCCATGTCACGAAGCTGTCACCATGCGCGACTCGAACACGTCTGCATACTGTTTGCATACACTCTTGAAAGGCGCTACCTCTCAAGAGGCCAAGTCACCTGGAGACGTGCTGATGCTCATCGCTTCCATCCTCCCGCTGCTCACCTTCATCGGATGCGGCGACAAGTCCGACGACACTGCAGCGTCCAGCGATGCCTTCGCGGCAGAATGGGACGCCTACGCGATCTCAGCGCCCACCGCTGAGATCACCACGCAGCTCACCGCGACGCCCTTCCTCTGGCCCGAGCAGGTCTGCGTCGACGCCACCGGGCTTGAGCTCACCGAAGACACCGAGCTGTCTGAGGACAACGAGGTCTGCGTCTGGGACAACTTCAGCGGCAACGTGCCCGAAGGCATCCCGTTCACCGACCTGCTGACCTGCGACCGCTCGTTCACTCAGGGACCGCCCTGGTTTGCGCCTCCGGGTCGGGTCTATGAGTCTGACAGCGCGCTCCTCGACGACGCAGAGTATGCCGAGGATCTGGAGTGGGTCAGCGATCAGGTCGCGACCTCCGGCTGCGCCTGCTGCCACGACTCCTCCTCGGGCTCCGGCCACACCTCAGGCTTCGACATCAGCGCGCCTGGAATCTGGACGGACAGCATGACCAACTCCCAGCTGTCCATGGCCGCCGGCATGTTCTCGGAGAAGGACCTGTTCGGGCACTACGATGCCAGCGTTAACCACGGCTTTGACCGCACCGAGTCCCTGTTCGCCACCACCGATCCGGAGCGCATGAAGGCCTTCTTCACCGCTGAGTTCGAGCGCCGCGACGGCAGCGAAGCGGACCTGGAGGAAGCGGAGGGACAGTTCGATGCCCTGTTCGGCAGACTGTTCGAGGACGTCTACGACTGCATCGACCCCTACGAGGGAATCATCGAGGGCACCATTGCCTGGAATGGCGACGGCGTCCGACAGATCTACATCCTCGAAGAGGATGCTGAGACCCCCGGATTCCCGCCAAACCTTCACCTCCCTGAGGGCACCGTCTGGGCGCTCTTCGCCGACGCCACGGCCGCTCCGCTGGAGTCCGGCGCGGTCATCCCGGGTGTGGTCCCAGACGGCGCGATGCAAGCCTGGCCGGAAGATGGCTCCACGCCCGAGCTCATCGAAGGTCGCACCTATCGGCTGTACACCAGCCCCGACGTGATGATTCCCCGCGAAGCCAACTGCACCTTTACCTGGAACTAAGGAGACTGACATGCGGTCTGCACACCTCTTCTCTGTGTCCTGTCTTGCCCTCCTCATTGCCTGCGATGACAAGAGCGACGACACCGGCACCGACGACGTAAACACTGACACTGCCGAAGATGTCACCGACACCACCACCGACTTCAGCTGCGAGGCCCCGGCGTCCAGCGTGTGCAGCGAGGAGCTCGGCTTCTGCGGCAACCTCAAGGTTCCCACTGACTTCACCGGGACGCCGCGCTCCCTGGCGATCGCGCTGTACACCTCGATCCCGCCCGCCGGTCCGCCCAGCGCGACCCTCGCCGAGATCGAGGGCCCCGACCTGATCCCAGGCTCCTGCTACACCGTCGAGGTCTCCCCGATGCTGGAGCAGGGCGAGTACTACATCTGGGCCAACCTCTACATGGAGGGCGGCGGCAGCTGGGTGCCGGTCAACGACGTCGACTACACCGCCAACAGTGCAGCACCGGTGATGATGGTCAGCTCAGGCATGGTCTTCGAGGACCTCACGCTTGGACTCGCCAGCGGCTGGTAGCTCTCCAGAACAGCTCCCGCCGTCAGGTTGCCTGACGGCGGGCACCCTCATCTTGACGACGCCCCTGTGAGGCCGGCCTCCAGAGACCAAGCGAGGGGCTACTCGCCGCCACCACGTGGCTTGCTCGAAGGCCGCCGCCTCCGACGCCTCCGGCGCTTCTTCGCCGCCGCGCCCTCCCCCGAGGACTGCGCCCCACCCTGCTGACCGCCCGCAGCCTTCTGTGGTCCTCGCTGCTGCGAGCGCTGCTGGCCGCCCTGCTGCGAGCGCTGCTGGCCGCCACCAGACCGGCGCCTCCCCCGCCGCTTCGACTTGCCGCCCTCCGACTCCGGCTCGGCCTCCGGCTCTTCCTCACGAATCCTCGGCGCGCGCGCGGGTCGACGCGGCGGAAGCCCCAGGGCCTCCCGGCGCTTCTTGTCCTCCTCGTTTGCTGAGGCGATCTCCGCCATCAGCGAGTCCAGATCCACTGCGCCGGACTTGCGCTTCACCTTGCCGGTCAGCCGGGTGTCTGGAGTCAGTTCTCCGCGCTCATAGAGCTCCCACATCTCCTCGCCGTACTTCGTGCGCCGAAGGTTGGGCACGAACCGGGCAAGGAACGAGGTGAGGTTTCGGACATCTCGGATGAGCAGCTGGCGGGCGTTGCGGTTGTGGGCGGGATCGACGGCCTGTGGGAAGTCGATGATCACCGGGCCACGCGCGGTCAGCAGCACGTTGAAGTCCGACAGGTCGCCGTGAACCACGCCCACGCAGAGCATGCACTTCACCCCGTGGAGCAGCATGAAGAACAGCTCTCTCGCCTCATCGGGGTGGAGGTTGACGTCGGCGAGGCGGGGGGCAGGCTCGCCGTTTTCGTCGACGATCATCTCCATCACCAGCACGCCGTCGATGAAGTCATAGAGCCGGGGAACCGGGACGTCGGTGTTCTGGAGGCGCTCGAGGACGTCGACCTCCTTGGAGCGCCACGCCTGCTCCTCCTCTCCGCGGCCATACCGGGTCCGACGGGACATCGCCCGCTGATCACGGGTGTTCCGGGTCTGTCGGCCCTCGGTGTATTGAGAGCGGTGCTTGAAGGATCGACTCTGGGTATCCTTGTACACCTTCGCGATGCACCGCTCTCCCCGAGAGATCACTAGGAACACCTCGGCCTCTTTCCCGCTCTGAACGGGACGGATGACCTCTTCAATCACCCCCTGGTCCATGAGCGGCATCAGGCTGCTGGGCACCCGCATTGTCGTTCCTCCCGGTCTTGCGGTTGTGCGGGGCCTCACCGATCACGCAGGAGGCCGCAGCAACAGCCTACCACCTCCCTTCCTTCGCGGCACCGACTCTGCGCGGTCTCCGCCCGAAGTCATGCCCCTGCGCGCACGCCTTTGCCCAAGCCCACCCAGCGTTCTGTGTGCGATTCGGGGAGCAAGAAGACCCACGCGGGCATCACCAGTGGTGTGCCTGATGAAGGGAATCGCGGCTCGCGACGGCCTGTGCTCGGCAGCGGTGCTCGACCAGGCGCCGCTCAGTCCTTCTTGAGCCCTGCAAACGGGCTGAACCGCAGGGCGTCCTCACCGTCTCCCAGCAGCTTCGGATCAATGTCCGGGGTCGCGCGGAGCTGAGCGCAGGCGGCCCGGAAGGCGCGCCACTGTGCGTCAGACTGCTCGCGAGGGACATGACCGATGCGCTTCCAGCGCTGGTGGAGCCGATCGATCAGATCCTCGGCATCCTCCACACCCGCCGCAGCCTTCTCCTCCGCCTCCGCGATGAGCGCCTGACGCGCGGCGAGGTTGGCCTGCTCCTCGGCAGCCTTCGCCTCACGACGGGCAGCGAAGATCAGATCGGCCGCTGCCCGGAAGCGGGTCCAAAGGGCATCGGCTTCCTCACCACGGGGAGAGCCGATGCTCTTCCAGCGGGCCTGGAGCCCCTTCATCGCCTCCGCAGCGCGCACGGGCTCGCTGGTCTTGGCCAGCATCTCTGCCTGCACAACCAGCCCCTCCAGCCGCTTCAGGCGCTCGCCCCGCTCGGCGTCTCGTCGGGCATAGATCGCATCCATCGAAGCGCGCCACTGTCCGCTGAGTGCGGCGTGGTGGGCCTTGGAGACCCGTCCGCTCTCCCGCCAGGACTTCTGGAGAGTGCGCGCGGTGTTGATCGCGCGCTGGATGTCCGGCTCCTGCATCAGCTCCTCCGCAGAGGCGATCAGGGCGCGGCGGGCGGCGAGGTCCTTTGCCTCCTGAACCTGTCGGGGGTCAGGGATCGCCGCGATGCGGTCGGAAAGTGCCTTGATTCGGGTATCGTAGCCGGCCTGGAGGCGTCCCTCTCCTGCAGGAACCGGCAGCAGCGACCGCCACTCACGCTCCAGCCTCGACCGGGTCGAGACCAGCTGCTTTCGGGGCGCGCCCTCCTGCGCGAGGATCTCGTCGAGCGCGGTGTGCACCTCGTCCATCTTCTCGATCACGACCCAGTCCCGGGTTGTTTCCCGATGCCGCCCGGTGCTGACCGGCCGCGCAGCGGGCTCGACCTCCGCCGCGACGGGAGCAGGCTCAGCCGGCGCAACCGCGACGGGAGCAGGCTCAGCCGGCGCAACCTCAACCGGCTCCGGGGGGGGCTGCGGCGCGGGCGTCGACCGCTGGTGCTGTGGGTCGGCGTGCATGCCCTTGCGCTTCTTCTTGTTCTTCTTCTTGCGGGGTGGCTTCGGGGGGCGGACCTTGGGGGGACGCGCAGCCTTCGCTGCCTTTGCCGTTCGCTTCTTCGCCGTCTTCTCTGACACTCCAGGGGTCTCCGGCGCCGGGGCGGCTGGGGTCGCAGCGCCAGCATCAACCGGCTCAGCGCGTCCCTTCCCCATCTTCTGCTGGATCCAGTCAAACAACCCCATCACTCACTCCCTCTGCACACAGGTACGACTCCTAAACCGCGATCCGGCAGAGAGCCACGGCAGCACCGCCACACACCACGTCCTGCTGGCAGCGGTCAGCCGCGCAATCGTCCGCGCCGAGGGGACAGAGGCCGCCACCCGACCCATTGGTGGTGTGCCAAGGATCCGGCTGTCCGTCCCACAGAATTCCGAACCGAACGCAATGCTCTCTCGAGGCCTGCGGGCTGCTGGTGTGCTCCGCTCAGACAGGATGGTCCGGCGGATCGCGACGGCTGAGCAGCATCCCGAACTCTCCATCGCCCTCCTTGCCATCGGTCAGGGCAGCGACCTGTGCAGAGCCCCCCTCTCGCGCTGTCGAGCGGGGAGCACCCGACGACGATGACAAGGAGGGCGTGCTGTCGTGCATCGACGGCGCACAGGTCGGCGGCCTGACGCTCCCGCAGGCCTCTCGGCTCTCCTCGACTTCTGCTGCCCCAGCCGACGAGCGAGAGGGCCGCCTGCTTGCCGTTGATGCCGAGCGGAGCGGGGGGGGTGGAGGTCAGGTTCTGATGGTCTACCCTTTTGGTGAGACCACCAGAGAGCACCGGCTGACGAACCTGAGGTCCGCTCAGCCGCCAGCGAAGACAACACCAAACCCTCCACAAGAGGACACCCCAGGCGCTACAATCTCACGGCGAGGATCCAATGCTGCTGCTGACCGCCCTGCTCCTGCCATCTTGTAAGAAAGACACTGAAACACCGCTGCAGCCCGTGATCTGCAACACCGGAAGTCAGTGGAGCGAGGGCACGACCGCCTTCGCAGATGCCACGACAGCGTGGGGGCTCTACGACATCGAAGCCATCGGCGTGGTCATCAACGCAGTGGACTACGATGGCGACGGCTGGACCGATCTCGCGGTTCGTCACCACGGCGGGGTCGACGACTTCTCTGAAGGCGGCACCCGCAACACCTGGCTGCTGCGCAACACTGGCGAGGGCCGCTTCGAGGACGTCACCGAGGCCTCAGGCATCCTCACCCGCCGAGACGATGACGACGCCGCTGGCCGCCCCGGTCAGGTGTGGGCATTCGGCGACGTAGACAGCGACGGCGATCTCGACGTCTACACCGGCTGCCCCTCCGCCGTGACCGACTGCGACGGACAGACCAGCGAGGTCATGCTCAACAACGGCGACGGCACCTTCACGCTGGGACCAGTCTCCGACATCGCGGACGGCGGAAGCCCGGGCGGCGTCGCGTTTGTCGATGCAGACCGCGATGGCAACCTCGACCTCTGGGTCACAGAGTACGGAACAGCCCAGGACAAGCTCTACCAGGGCGACGGCGCTGGCGGCTTCACCGACATCACCTCCGCTGCCGGCCTCCAGACCAGCGCGTGGTCCAGCATCTCCAGCCTCAACGAGGCCCTCAGCCACACCAACGCCTGGTCCGCTCTGGCATGTGATCTCAACAACGACGGCGACCCCGAGCTGCTCGCCGCGTCCTATGGCCGTGCCCCCAACCACCTCTGGCAGTCCAGCGGCGGCGCGAGCTACACCAACCGCTCCATCGAGTCCGGCTACGCCTTCGACGACGGGCTCGACTGGAGCGACAACGAGTCGGCGCGGTGCTGGTGCATGCTCAACCCCGACGACGCGGACTGCGCGGGCATCCCCGCACCAGAGCACATCGCCTGCAGCGATGAAGACGACGCCTTCCGCTGGGATCACAACTACGATCGGGAAGAATTCCGGCTCGGCGGCAACAGCGGCAAGACCGCCTGTGCGGACCTCAACAACGACGGCTGGATGGACCTCGTGACCAGCGAGATCAAGCACTGGGACGTCGGCGGCTCATCAGATCCCAGCGAGCTGATGCTCAACGACGGCTCGGAGGACGTTCGCTTCACCCGCCCGGGCGGCGAGTCCAGCGGCATCACGCGCTCACACGATGGGGTCTCCTGGGATCAGGGAGACATCACCAACTCGGTCTTTGACTTCGATCTCGACGGGTGGCCGGATGTCTACATTGGGGCCTCGGAGTACTCCGGCAACCGCGGGCTGCTCTACCACCAGACCGCCCCCGAGCAGTTCGTGGCGGTGCCCGTGGCGGACGGCATCGATCACTTCCGCAGCCACGGCAGCGTGGTTGCAGACTTCGACCGAGACGGCGATCTCGACATCGTGGTCGGCCACTCCTCCTCGCGGTGTGACGAGGACTGCTACGACTCCTTCTCGATCCGGCTGTTCGAGAACCAGATGGGTGAGGATGCCAACGTCCTCCAGCTCTCCCTGATCGGCGGCTCGGACACCAACGCCGCCGCCATTGGTGCGCGGGTGAGCGTCACCGCCGGCGGCGTCACCCAGACCCAGGAGATCGACGGCGGACACGGCCACTACGGCAACCAGGACGACCTCGCCCTCACCTTCGGGCTCGGCGAAGCCTGCGAGGCTGACGTCACCATCCGCTGGCCCGACGGCGCACTGACCGAGCAGCAGTTCACCATCGGCGGTGGCTACCGCTACACCGTCACACAGGGCAGCAGCCCGGCTGTCGACCTGTGAGCGAGTGGGTCGCGGGGGGGCTTGAGGCCCTCAATACCCTCGCGGCCCGCGCTGGGATGCCGCTCGCGGTGGCTTCTTGGCTGACCCTGCTTGTGGCTGTGCTCGCCATGCACCGTCGGCTGTCCAGCGAAGACACCGAGCCACACCGCACCGTCGCGGGTATGGTCGGCGGCCTCGCCCTGGTCTCTCACCTCGCTGACGGAATCGTAACACTGACCGTTACGCCCGCCCTGTCCATGGAGACCAGCGCGCTGTGGGTCGCGATCATCGATCGCCTCGGAGAGCAGGCTGCGATGCTGTATGGGCTGACCGGCAAGGCATTGATTGTCGTCCTGAGCTACCAGCTGTTCCTGTGGTACCGCATCCAGCGTCTCCGGCTGTTCCCGCTCCAGGATGCCCACACGCTGATGTCGTTTTCCCGGGCATTCGGAAGGACGCGCCTGGAGAACCTCGGTAACTTCTTGTCGTTTACGGTTCCGCTGCTCTCCCCGCTGATGCTGTACGTTGTCCTGCTCAACACCGCCGAGTCACCACGCCTGCTCACGATGCTACCGCCCCTTCCTGCGGTGGCGCTTGCCTGGCTGGTGCTGCTGACGGTGGGCTACTTTCAGCACAGCTACCGCGCCTGGAGGGCGACGTGAGCCCGCTGCTTCTTCTCGCTTCAGCCCTGGCGGGCCGGCCACACTGGGAGCCACCGAGCGGACTCATTGAAGCCTATAACGTTTCGATTACGGCGATCAACGACGACCGCATCGAGGAGGCCCTTGGGCTGATCCAGCCCATCCTCGACGAGGATCCCGACTGCGGACGCTGCCAGTCCACCCAGGCCATCGCCTTGCTGCGCGCTGGCCGGCCCCGAGAGGCACAGTCCATCCTTGAGCCCCTCTCCCTGCTCCACGACCGCCCGGAGGTCCACACCCTCCGTGCAGTCGCCGCCGCTGCGCTCGGCGAGCACGAGCGCGCGCGTGATGCCGCGATGCGCGCAGTGAACCAGGACCCGTCTTCGCGCCCGGCCCTGCGGGTACTGCTCAGCGAGCTGCTGCACCTCAGCGAGCACGTCTACGCCCAGCGGGTGCTGCAGCTGGCCCACCAGCACCTCGACCAGCCCGAAGCCGCCTGCCTTGGGGTCGCCTATGCCCTGTCTATCGACAACCTTCCAGGGGCCCGGGGGGCGATGAGTCAGTGCCTCTACGCCAGCGATCCCCGCCTGATCCTGGAGCACCAGCTTCTGCTTGCCCGGAGCGAAGGCGATCTGTCAGCCCTGTCTCGATATGCCGAGGCGCTCGGACTTGTCGCGCTGAAGGCCAAGGCCGATGCCGCCAGCAGCCTCCAGTCAGGCGCGATCGAGGCCGCCGGCGCGCTGCTCGATGGAGTCCTGGAGGAGAACCCAGACGACGCCGATGCCCTTCTGCTGCGGGCACGGTGTCGTCAGGCCGAGGGGAAGACCAACGGCGCGCTCCTCGACCTCGACCACCTCAAGTCCCTCACCGATGCTCCCCACCTGCTGCCTGACGGCAGCCTCCGACAGCTCCACAGCCCCACTGACCTCCGCGCAGAAGCCGGTGCGCTTCGGGTCATGCTGCTGATCGATGAGGGTCGCTTGGCGGATGCGCGCATCATCCTCCAGCAGCAAGAAGAGAGCCCCATCACTGCCGCAGCATCGATTCGCCTGCACCTGGCAGTAGACGGTGCAGCAGCGGCCGCAGCGGAGCTGGAGCGCGCCGTACAGGAGTGGCCCGACGCGCCGTGCCTCGTGGCAGTCGCCCTCCAGATTTCAGCGTTGCAGCCGCCCTCTCCGAGACTCATCCGATGGATCCAGGGCCTCCAGGAGAGCGATCCCGCCTGGCACATGGCCGCGCTCCAGCACCGGCAAGGGGAGCACCGCGCCTGCCTCGCCCTGCTCGCGCCGCTCTCTGAGCCCCGTGCCCTCACCCTCTCGCACCGCTGCGCAGCCGGTGCCGGTGACCTTCCAGAGGCCGAGCGGCTGTGGTCTGCGCTCACCGAAGCACTCGCGACACCGGACATCGACGCCACAATGCGGCATGCATGGCTGCTGGGCCAGGCCGGCGATCCAGGCCGAGCCCTGTCGCTCTTAGAGGGAGTCTCCGCTGACGGTGAGCAGGGCACGACCCTGCGAAGCCTCACGGTCTCCCTGTCGGTAGATGCCGGCACCCTCACGTCTGCCCTGGAGATCACCTCACAGGGAACGATCACTCCCGAGCACCGCGCCCACCTCGCGCGTGCGCTCTATGAATCTGGCCGCCCCCAGCAAGGCATTCGCGAGATGTCGATGGCCTGTACAGAGCTGACGGGTTCTCCCCGTCGAGACTGTCAGGCGGCGCTGAGTCAGATGAAGGCGGCTCCATGATCCTGCTCATTTCTCCCGCTGTGGCGGCCACAATTACCGTCGGCTCTGACACCGAGACCCTCCAAGCAGCCCTTGCGTCGGCCGGTCCCGATGACACCATCACGCTGCCCGCCGGAGAGTGGGCCGGGTGCGTAACAACAAGTGGAACGGTTACAATTGAAGGCTCTGGCCCTTCTCGGACGACGATCTTGGGGACCGACTGCCCAGAGAACATCGCCCACACCAGCGGCGCCCTGAGCCTCACCGGGCTGACGCTCCGCAACCCGGGCGGACGGGCGCTCGCGGCAAGCGGTGCCACCGTCAGCCTCACCGATGTTCACGTCACAGGCTCCGGCAGTCCGCGCCTGGCTGGCGGCGGCGTAAGCCTGACCGACAGCGAGAGCACCCTGACGGAGGTTCGCTTTGAAGACAACCACGCAGAGCGGGGCGGCGGGCTTCATGTCGAGGGCGGAAGCCTGACGGCAGTCGGTGTGGTCTGGAGCCGAAACACCGCCCAGTTCGGCGGCGCCCTCTCTGCACGAAGCCGCGCCCGAATTCAGCTGTCCATCTGCACCTTCAGCGACAACATCGCTGCCGAGAAGGGCTACGGAAAGGGCGGCGCGGTCTATGGGTTCGGCGGCGTGGTGCTCGAAGACAGCGGCTCCACCTTCCGCAACAACGCGGCTGCGGTCTACGGCGGCGCGCTCCTCTTGGAGCGGGAAGGCGGCGCGCTCATCCTGAACGACACCACCCTCACCGGCAACCACATCCAGGACGATGCGCTCAGCGAGAGCAGCGGCGGGGCGGTGTTCGTCGACGCGATCGACTCGGTTCGCATCACCGAGGCCCGGTTCGATGGAAACCGGGCGTTTCTCTATGGAGGCGCCGCCTACCTCGGACGGCTGCGCCAGGGCGCAACAATCACCGACTCGGTGTTCACCAACAACGCGGTCGCCAGCAAGCGGGGGGGTGCCATCGAGGCAATGGAGGGCGGCGAGCTGCGGGTGTCTGGAGGCATGTTCTCCGGAAACACCGCGCCAGAGGGCGGCGGCGCGATCAGCCTGTACAACAACAGCGCACGGCTGGCAGACGGCGTGGTGATCACCGACAACCACAACACCTCGACTCGGGACGCATTTGGCGGCGGAGTCTTCGCCTTCTCAAGCCGAGAGCATACGTTAACCCTTGACCATGCCACCATCACCGGAAACCGTTCGGCCCTGTCTGGTGGCGGCGTCTATGCCAGCGGACTGGCTGCGCTGCGGGCGGTGGACTCAGACATCTCCAGCAACACCGCCAGCACCCTGGAGG
Source organism: Myxococcota bacterium (assembly GCA_029251165.1). Lineage (GTDB taxonomy): Bacteria > Myxococcota_A > UBA796 > UBA796 > UBA796 > JAQXDW01. The sequence goes on along the minus strand of JAQXDW010000114.1, from coordinate 30,301 downwards.
TGTCGGATCGATACTTTGGCGGTGGAATCAGCGCGCATGACATCCCGACCGTGGCGATCTCGGGCAGTCGCCTGTGCGGAAACACCGCCGACGACGGCGCCAGCCTGCACCTCTCCGAGGTCACCAGCGCCTCGATCATGCGCTCTGCCCTGGATGGTGCGCCTGGCGAGCACGGGAGCCCGGAGGTGACGGCGTCAGGGATCTCGGGGAGCGGTGAGATCATCCTGGGGAGCCCGCAGCCCTGCCCCTGAGGGCACTCAGACCGCTGCACTGACGATGCAGGAGTCGGGAGAGCGCGGGGGCCGCCCAGGGTCGGATGCTGCGAGACATCGCCCCTTTGAGGAGGGACCGTTTCCTGACGCCTGGTGTGCCTCCAGGATGAGGCGCGGCCTTGGAAGAGGGGGTGCTGCGAGTCATTAGACACAAACAACTCGCAAACACAGACTACAACTCGCACCCACTCGCAGGACGTGCGTCCCTTACACGCTTACCTGACCATTACCATCAACAACTCGCACCGAAATACAAGTATAAACCACGCTTATATCGAAACGTTCCGCAAATTTCAGGCGGACGAGCGAGTCACGACCAGCGGGTTCGTTCATCCCACTGAACCCGCCCCTGGCGCACCATGGAGAGATCGATTCCGCTGAGGTCAGTGCCCCGAACATCAAGCCGATCCAGCTCATCCAGCCGAACACCAGACAGCTGACAGCCCCGCAGATCGAGCCAGGTCCACTGCGCCTGTCGCAGGTCGGCCTCGGTCAGATCAGCCCCCTGAGCGGTGGCGTCGGAGAGGTCTGCTGCGCGAAGATCGGCCCGGCTGAGCACCGCCCCGATGAGGGCCGCATCGCCCAGGCTCGCGCGCTGAAGGTCTGCTCCCTGGAAAGAGGCTCGATGGGCCTGGACCCCGCTCAGCTGCGCCCCGGAGAGCACCGCATCGGTGAAGTCCGCGCCGCGCAGGTTGGCCCCGCGCAGGTCTGCTCCCGAGAGGTCTGCGCCGCAGACGATGGCTCCCCGCAGGTCAGCACCGGCAAGCCGTGCACCAGACAGCTGGCAGCGCCGTAACACCGCCCCTTTCATCATCGCGCCAGACAGCTCGACTCCAGGCAGCGCTTGTCCTGCCAGCAGCACACCCTCGAGGTAGGCGTCGGCAAACAGGCCTCGCCAGCGGCTCGGATCGAGCAGCTTGAGGAGCTCCACCCCCTGCTGCTGGACCGCTGGGTTGAGGTGCATGAGCAGCTCCGCCAGCACCGCAGCGCGCTCGGGAGAGGCGACACCCTGCTGGGTGCTCATAGCTTCGCGAGCCTCCTCTCGGCTCCGTCAGGCAGCGACAGGATGCGCAGGGTGCTCCAGAATCCTCCCTCCTCCGAGACCTCTGAGACCACACAGGACAGATCCTCGATCAGGCCCTCTGGGGTGGTCAGGGCGATCCGAAACTGATCCCCGCGCTGAATGGCCCAGGTCGTCAGCAGCATCAGCGCCCGACGCCCGACGCCCTGGACCCGTGCCTCTCGCACCTCAGAGTCGATCTCCTTGCCCTGGATCTTCCAGCATTCTGCCATCAGGTCCGCCGGCCGCCAGGAGAAGATGATCGTCTGCTCGGGCATGTCGAGGTCTCCGGCTGCCCGGACCGGGTAGCACTGGATCGGCTTCGGCCAGCCCTTCGGGCGCTGGACCAGGACCTCTCCAAGCTCGATCTCTTTGCCGACAATGTCTCGTGTAACCTTGTCGATCATGATCTGGCTTCCGACGGTGAACGACTCCAGGCGGCCGGCGAGGTTGATCGGCGTGCCGACAACACCGTACTTCATGCGCTTGTTGCTGCCGATGTTGCCTGCGATGACCTCTCCGGTGCCGATGCCGATGCCCATCTCCAGCGACAGCCGCTCTTCTGCATTGAACGAGGCGAGGGCCTGCTGCATCTCCACCGCGCAGCGGACTGCGCGGAGGGCATCGTCAGGGCGGCCGTTGGGCGCGCCGAACAGCACCACCAGCCCATCACCGAGCATCTCTGAGAGGTTGCCCTGGTGGTCGAGGATGACGTCGGTCATGCTGGAGAGGTAGCGGTTGAGGAGGGAGACCATCTGCTCAGGCCCGAGTCGACGGGAGAGCGCGGAATATCCTCGAAGATCGCTGAACAGGATGGTCACCTGGCGGACCTCCCCGCCGAGCTGTGCGCCCTCTCCAGTCAGCGCACGGGCAGCGACCTCTTGGGACACAAAGCGCCCAAAGGTCTCCAGGATAAACTCCCGCTCTCGCAGTCCATCCACCATCTCCGCGAACATCCCCGCAAGCGAGCCCAGCTCATCGCGAGAGTCGACGGTGACGGAGCGGGTGAGGTCGCCCTCTGCGACGGCCTGAGCAGCCTCGGTGAGCCGCCGGAGGGGGCCGCCGAGGTGACGGGCAAACAGCGCGGCGAGGCCAACGGACAAGGCGGCTGCCAGCAGGAGCATCAGGACCGTCTGGCTTGCTCGACGCCGTGCGCTCAGCTCCTTCCAGGCGGCATCGTCCATGACCTCGACCATGCCGACCACGGACCCGTCCGCCGCCGTGATCGGTGCCATCGCCACCGTCCAGCGCCCCCACTCATCCACCATCTCGATGTCGAAGACGACCTGCCCCTCTGCCACCCGCCTGCGCTGCTCGACGCCGTCAAAGATCGGATAGCCCACCGGGATCGAAGGCGGCCGGCCACCGTCAATGACGTAGTAATAACGTCCACGATCATCCATCGCAGAGGCACCGACCCACTCCACGTTGTTGGCCGTCCGAGCGATCCGAAAGGTCTTCGTGATCCGTGTGTGCTCAACGCGCTCCATGTCCGCAGTGCGCTGGAAGGTGGAGAAGACGTCGCCATCGATGGTCCCAGCTAGCGTACGGGCGACGCCCTCCAGCCGCGACTGGTGCTGGCGGACATGCTCCTTGACCGAGACATGGTAGTCCCACAGCCCGAGGCCGAGGATCAGCATGCTGCTCAGTCCCCCAAACACCAGTGCCATCTTCGCCCACAGCGGGAAGGTGACGCGTCGCTGGGAGATCTCAGACATCAGAAGCAGAGTCTACCCGATATGACCTCTATCGGATCTATCCTCAGGTAGACTGCCCAGAGCAGAGGGGTACACCATGGGGCGGACATTCCGAAGTCATGCAGCGCTGGTCGCAGCGGAGGGTGCGCACCTGGGGAGCTCTGAGTGGCTTGAGATGACCCAGGAGCGAATCGATCGCTTCGCGGCGGCCACCGACGACCACCAGTGGATCCACACCGACCCACAGCGCGCAGCATCCGGTCCCTATGGGGCCACCATCGCCCACGGCTATCTCACCCTCTCTCTCGTCAACCGCTTCCTCCCCGAGCTGCTCCGCGTCGAGGGTGCCCAGATGGGGGTGAACTACGGCTGCGACCGGGTGCGGTTCCCGGCACCGGTGAAGTGCGGCGAGCGGATCCGGGCCAGCGGAGAGCTGTACTCAGTCGTCGAGCGCAAGGGATCCAGCCAGATCGTCGTTCGTGTAACGATCGATATTGAAGGAAGCGATCGCCCTGGCGCCGTCGTCGACACCATCTCTCGGTTCTACTGGTAGTGCTCATTTTTCTGCTGGCCTGTGCTGCGGAGAGCTCCCTCAGTCGTCCCAACGCGGTGGCGCTGGCAGGGGATCTCATCTACGTCTCAGACTTCCACCACCAGCGCATCGTCACCTTCGATGACTCTGGACGCTTCCTCTCCAGCATGGGTCACCAGGGCCTGTCGGGAGATGGACTGTGGGAGGTCTGGGGAATGCTGGCAGACGACCGAGACCTCCACGTCCTCAACCTGCGCCCGACCTCTCGCGACGATGACACCATGCTCCTGGAGATCAAGACCTTCCGAGACGGCAGCGCAGTCTCGGTCACTCCGCTCGTGCTCGCCGATGGCAGCACCGCCAAGTGGAGCGACGGACTGGCTCAGACCGACGATGGCTGGAAGCTGACTTCACTTGAAGGGAACGCCCTGCTGAGCTTTGGCGTGGACGGTCGGGTCACCGATGAGCGAACCGCTCCCGCTGGAGGAGCCCCCCTGCACGCCCCCTCCGCGCTGCACGGCGAAGCTGATGGGCTGTGGATCATCGAGCAATTCGACAACCGCATCCGGCACCTCTCCCACGATGGCATCGAGCGGCTGTCGTTTGGTGAAGAGGGCGCTCAGCCCGGATCACTGCGGTTCCCCAAGGCGCTGGACGTCTGCGACACCGGTGGCTGGCTGGCAGTGGCCGATCTCGGCAACTACCGGGTCCAGCGATTCGACCTCTCCGGTACCTTCATCGACGGCTTCGAGCCACCTCAACTCAACCCAGAGTCACCGTTACAGCTTATGGATGTAAAGATCAGCTCAGACTGCTCGACGATGGTGTTGGTGGACTCTAAGGGCGATCGGGTGCTGCTGACGGAGCCAAACGGCACAATCTTTGGAGAGCTGTCGCGCTGGTAGCAATGCATTTCTCGCCCGCCGGTATAGATGGAGCCTCCGCAGGAGCCACGATGCGTAAGACCTTCTCATTCACCGACACCGCTCATAAGTCGCCGCAGGCCATCGCCCGCGTCAAGCACACTGTGCGCAAGTACCTCAAGCGCGAGCGCCGCAAGTCCCTGCCCGAGGGCATCGACTTCTGGGACTTTGACTGCAAAGTCGGGGCGGACGAGGCTGGGGCCGCGACTGTGAATGTCCGCGATGTCATACCGGGCATCGATGCTGTCGCCCAGGCCGGAGCCGAGGCGGTCTACATCGAGATCCTTGCCAAGCCAGGCGTTCGGGTGCATCAGCCGCGACCGGAGCACCACGCTGAGGAATGATGCGCTTCTCCTCGACCCTCGCCAGCATCGCGCTCCTCACCAGCTGCACCCCCACTGCTGCCGAGGCACCCGATGGGCCGCCCCCGGTGATCATCGTCAGCATCGACACCCTTCGTGCCGATCGGCTGGGAGCCTGGGGCAATCCCGACGGACTCACCGCAAGCCTCGATCGGTTCGCCAGCGAGTCGGTGTCGTTCATGCAGACCTGGTCTGCCTCCAACGAGACCCTGTTCTCTCACGCCTCTCTCTTCACCGGGCGCTACCCCTCTGAGCTGAGCGCGGTGGACTACAACTTCGCCTTCCCAGACCAGACCCCGACCCTCGCCGGGGTGCTCGGTGTCTACGGATACACCGCCGCTGCGTTTGTCGGTGGTGGCCACCTCAGCCCAGCGTTCGGACTGGACGCCGGGTTCGCAGACTACACGGTCAGCAAAGAATGGGGATCACTGTATCACAGCGTTCCACAAGCCCTCTCCTGGCTCGACGATCTCCCAGATGCCGCGACCCCGTTCCTGTTTGTCCACGGCTACGATCCGCACCACCGCTACCTCAAGCCGACCCCGTGGGGCTACGCAGAGGCCGATGCGACTTACAGTGGCCTCGGTCGGAACCTGGTGCGCAGCCACGCTGGGACCGCCAAGACCGCTGAGGGCTTCTTCTTCGCCCGCCGACGGTTCGACCAGATCTTCGACTTCTCCCAGCTCCGGGTCTGGGACACCCGCGCCCGACAGGCGCTCCAGGCACAGGCACCAGCCCTCAGGGCTCGCCGGCTCCAGGCTGCGGACGCTGCGCACATCGTCGATGTCTACGACGGCGCGGTGCGCTACGGAGACGCCTGGTTCGGCCTGCTGATGGCCGGCCTCCAGGAGCGCGGCCTGACCGAGACGGCGCTGATCATCGTGCTGTCTGACCACGGCGAAGGCCTCGGCGAGGATGGGGTGTTCAACCACCGTCCGGCGCTCTCTGAGGAGATGCTGCACGTCCCGCTGATGATCCGCCCCCCCGGCGGCACCGACGCTGCCCGGGTCGAGACGACGACCTCCCTGGTCGATGTGATGCCCACGGTGCTTGAGGCCATCGGCGGAACCCTGCCCGCCCAGCTCGCCGGCCGCTCTCTCTGGGGTGCCGTCGGCGGCGCTCCCCTCCCCCCGAGCCCGGCATTTGCTGAGACCGCGTTCCGACAGCTCGCGGTCCGCACCGACGACGGCGGCCTCGTCTTCTCCGGGGCCTCACCGCACTCTCCGTTTCTCCCGGCGCTACTGTCCGCCAGTCGACTCGACGGACCGGCATTTGACAGCCTCGGCGGAGATAAAGCGGCCCACCGCCAGGCGCTCGTCGACTGGCGCGCCAGCCTCGACGTCCGGCCGCTCATCGACGGAGAGATCTCACCGGAGCGCCTCAAGATCCTCCAGGAGCGCGGCTACTGGAGCGGGCAATGATTGCACTATTCATATCATGTAACGCTGTTAATACTCCCGAAAAAAGCTGGACCTCAGAGGCGGCGCTCGCCTCCACTGCGGCCCTCGACGGCGGCGAGACGCTGGCGGAGGCGGGCTACGAGCAGCGGCGCTACGCCGCTCCGCCGTTTGCCGAGGCCGACACCGACGGCAGCGGCAGCCTCAGCCCCGCCGAGCTGTCTGCCCTCATCCGGCTCCAGGATCCGCTGACCTTCGACCGCTCCCAGCCGATGGGGGCCCTGAGCCCGGAGGTGTGGTCCCGACCGTTCTCCGAACCGGCCCTCCAGCGAACGCTGTGGGAGCTGCTCGCCTTCCTGCGCGCCGAGGTCGCCGCCGCAGCTCCGAGCGCGGCGCTGCCCGACGACGCAACCCTCGCCGCCGCCGCGGCCACCGAGGACCTCTACGCCGCACCGGTCCAGGCAGTGCTTCGGACCCTCAAGGAGGGGCACGAAGCGAACGGGCTGACCTTCCCCGAGGGTCTGCTGGAGGCCCCATGAACCAAACGCTGGGCCAGTCCCGGAGGCCGCAATGACCACTCAGCCCAGGCAGCGCTGCACCCACTTCCTCCACGGCCACGGCCCGGACAACCACAGCCCGGCGAAGGTCCTGGCGATGCTGGCAGAGGAGGCAGGGGATGCCCAGGCAGACCTCTACGGAAAGGGAGCGCTGATCACGTCGTTTGAGTCTGAGATCGCGACCGTGCTTGGAAAAGAGTCCGCGCTGTTTCTTCCCAGCGGGACCCTCGCTCAGCCCGTGGCCCTGCGCATCTGGGCGGATGAGAAGGGCCGAGATGCCGTCGCCATGCACGCCACCAGCCACCTGGAGCTGCACGAACATCGCGGCTATCAGCGGCTCTATGGACTCCATGGCGTTCCGATGGCGGATGCCGTCACTCCGCTGACTCCGGCCCACCTCGCTGCCGTGTCTGAGCCGCTGGCTGCGGTGCTGCTGGAGCTTCCGCAGCGGGAGCTGGGCGGGGTGCTGCCGACCTGGGATGCGCTGCAGCAGCTCGCAGACATCACCCGCCAGAAAGGGGCTGCGCTGCACCTCGACGGGGCGCGTCTGTGGGAGTCCGCGCCGCACTATGGCCGCGACTATCCAGAGATCTGCGCGCTGTTCGACTCCGTATATGTGTCGTTCTACAAAGGTCTCGGCGGGATTGCCGGGGCCGCGCTGGCCGGTCCGGCGCAGCTCATCGCGCAGGCCCGCATCTGGCAGCGTCGGGCGGGCGGAAACCTCATCAGCCTCTACCCCTACATCCTCTCCGCCCGGCACGGTCTGCGCACCCGGCTGCCGCGCATGGCCGCCTACTGTCAGCACGCCCGAGCGATCGCTGCCGCGCTGTCATCACTCCGTAACATTGATGTAACGCCAAGTCCTCCGCACACCAACATGTTCCATGTCCACCTGCGGGGAGACGCTGCTGCGCTGCGAGCCGCCGCATGTCGCGTCGCCGAGGAAGAGGGCGTGTGGCTGCTCGGCACGCTTCGACCTGCAGCAACCCCCGGGGTGGTGTGGACGGAGATCTCCATCGGAGACGCTGGACTGCAGCTGTCTGCCGAGCGGGTCGCTGCGCTGATGCAGCAGGTAGTGGGCTGAGGCGCCCCCGCTCACGGACAGGCCCATGCTCCCAGGTCCAGGGCGTTGTTGTTCTCATCGCACTCGGCCACCCGCCCCTCCGAATCGAGCACCGCCTGAAGTCCCTCCTCGCCCCACTCCAGCGCGTCGATCTCGAAGGGACCGACCACGACGCTCTCGCCTGAGGCGAGGGTGCCGAGGGTGTCGGTGACGATGTCCATGGGACCGTCGCTGCCGCTGCGGGTCAGGGTGAGAATGACCTCCTCAGCGGGGATGCGACCGGTGGAGTCAACGACGAGGTAGACCTCGACGATGCCCTCTGCGCAGCGGGCGGTGCAGACATCGAAGTCGGTGATGCTCACGTCCGCCAGCCAGTTCGAGGGACCAAGCTCGGTGCCGCCCGCCCGGAAGCTGTTCCAGGTTGCCCAGTTCTCGGCGGGACTCATCGGGATGCTGCCGTCGTTGCTGACGTTGGTGATGTGGTAGCCGTGCTGGTTCCAGACCGGACGGGCCGGTGCCCAGGATCCATCGGCGTCTCCGATGACGGTGATGCCGCCCCAGCCCTCCCACCACATGTCGTTGCTGCCGACGATGATCTCTGTGGCGCCGTCGTTGTCGACGTCTGCGATCACCGGGTACTCGTAGAGGGTGCCGCTGGCGTGGCCCTCGTGCTGCATCAGGATCGCTCCGCTGGCGCCGTCGTAGACATAGAGGTTGTGCTCATCGGCGTAGACCACCTCTGAGGCGCCGTCGCCCTCGAAGTCGAACACCGCGCTGCCGGTGACGGAGCTGGAGTCGTCCTCGGTGGGGTTGGACCAGATGACCGTGCCGTCGTTGTCGAACAGGGTGTAGTACGACAGCCCGGCGACCCCGACCTCGACCACGCCGTCTCCGTCAAAGTCCGCCACCGTCGGGGGACCGCCGCCGCCGCCAGGCACCGCGACCTGCCAGATCGTGGTGCCGTCGGTCTCGGAGAGGGTGACGAGGCTGGAGCCAGCCCGGACGACCTCGGGCCGTCCGTCGCCGTCGAAGTCCGCCACGGCAGGAATGCCATCGGCGCCGCCGTCGGTCCAGACCAGGGTGCCGTCCATCTCATAGACGCTGTTGCCAGCGACCACCTCCAGCTGTGCGTCCTCGTCCATGTTCACCGCGAACGAATTTCCGCTGTAGCCGTAGCCGTAGCTGCCGTGCCCGAGGAGCTGACCGTCGAAGCTGAAGATCTGCCGACCGAGCAGGACCTCAGCGAGTCCGTCACCGTCCATGTCGGCGATGGCAGGGTAGCCGTAGAGGTGGGTCTCGGTGCCTGCGGCCCACTTGAACGTGCCGTCCACACCATCGATGCAGACCACCGCCGCCGTGGTGCCAGCCACGCAGACATCCGGACGTCCATCGCCCTCCAGATCCCCCACCGCGACCCCGGCACTGCCGCCCCAGGTGTGTCCCCCAGCGCTGGAGAGCGACCACAGCACACCGGAGCCATCGCCGCTGATGGCGTTGAGGGGTCCAGTGGAAGAGTAGGCAGAGCCCGCGAAGGCCGTGAAGACGATCTCAGGGACATCCAACTCTCCGATGACCCCGTCACCATCGTCATCAGAGAGGTTCGCCACGACCGGCGTCATCATGACCATGTCGTAGCCAGGGACCAGCGTGTTTGTGTCCCACTGCCACTCGATGGTCGGTGTGAAGGTGCCAACGGCGGGCTCGCTGATGCAGTCATTGTCGACCAGGGCCACCCCCGGAGTGGGCGGCTCAAAGCTGTCGCAGGTTCCGACCTCACCTGACTGCTCATCGCGGGATTCGATGAATTCATAGTCGGAGCAGGCGAGGAGAAGAAGAACAGGAGAGATGCGCATTGAAGGAGGGTAGCAGGTAGAGAGCGGGACGGGTTGAGCAGCGCTGCTGCGCGGCAGCGGGGTCCGAGGGCTGCAGAACCAGCGAGAAGCGATGATGGTCCGCGCAGGTGACCGGGCCTCTGAGGGTGTGCAGCGACGACGAGGGGCTGTGAGCCCGGTCAGCCCCCATCGGAGCGGATCGCTGCGGGCAGTCTGTGGCAGTCCAGTCGGTGTCGTGGCCGACAAACCAGATAGGCTGCCGTCATGTCGACTCTCCCCGATCGCTTCCACACCATGATGCAGTCCACCCGGACACAGCTCCGCCTCACCCTGCACCGGCACGCCGACCATGTGGTCCAGATGTCCGCCGCAGAGCAGGCACAGCACCTGGAGACGATCCGGGAGTTCGTGCCCTACCCGCTGACCGACGATTTCTCTGCGGCGCTGCCGATCCAGGAGGGCTGCGAGCTGGCGTGGTCGTGTGCGGTGGGAGATGACACGATCAGCGGAGAGCTTCGGCTCGATGAGTTCCTCTCGGTCATCCACAGCCCGGCGCCGAGCCTTGACCGACCAGAGTGGTCCGATGACGTGCGACAGCTCCTGTCGGAGTCTCGGGTGTTTGACGACCAGGACTACAGCGGCAATGGCCGGATGAGCCTGCTGCGGTTCACCGACGATGGCCGCTGCGAGGTGTGGTTCTACCGACAGGGGGAGCTGTTCCGCCTCTCGCTGAGCTACCGGGAGTACCTGGAGCGGCTGTGCGAGACGCGGGGGCTGTATGACTGGCAGCTCTTCTTCGCAGACCCGGCGGACCTGCGGCACTCGCCCGGGCTTTCTGGTCGCGCGGAGTCGGTTCTGGGGGCCCTACTGGGGGCGCTGTCGGCGGTGTTTCCAGAGACGGACACGACGGCGTATCGATCGATCTGCGACGGAATGCGGGCGTGACCCGCATCGAGTGGTGCTGCGAGACACGGTGCCTGCTTCCGGCTCCGTCAGCCGCCGATCCGCTCCCCGGCAACCGCTGAGAGCATCGTCACCACGAACGCCCCGAGGCTCACCAGCAGCAGCTCGATGGTGGTCACGTGCTGCACAAAGAACAGCGGGAACACCATCGCCGAGGGGATCGCGACGAGCGCCGGCTCCCAGAGGGTGTAGGCGCTGGAGCGCCAGCCGACCAGGAAGCCGCTGATCGCAAACGACATCGCGCCGCCGACCAGCATCAAGGTGTCTGCACCGATCGGACGGCGGCTCTCCATCACCGCATCGGAGGCGATCCAGAGGTTGATGACGATGGAGGACAGCCCGAGCATCGCCACCATCAGCCCGGCCCCGATGAAGACCCATCGCCAGTCGATGACCACCCCGCTGGCCCCCTCGGTTGTCAGGAGGGGAACCTCCGCTCCGTCGACGAGGACGGTCCGGGCACGGGGAGAGCACTGCTTGAGGGCCGCGACCTCGCCGCCGTCACACCAGACACCGCCGCAGACTGTGCAGCCATCGAGCGGGGGACCGTCGGGGTACTGGAAGCCAGCGAGGGTGGGGCGGCGGCACCGGGGGCAGTCGGTCGGCTCAGCGCTCCGTTCCTGCCGGGGCGGCTCCGCCTTCCAGCTCATGAAGATGCCCAGCTCATCAGCATCGAACCACACCCCACCGCAGCCGCGGCAGAACTCGAGGGTCACGCCCTCGTCGGTGTCGACCGGCGCGATCGGGTCGTGACAGCGCGGGCAGGTCATCGGAGGGGAATTCTTCGTCACAGGGACCTCACGAGTCGAAAGCTCACGCCGACGTCGCGGAGGGTGGCGCGCACGCCCACCCGAGAAGCACTCCGGGCATGCTCGGCGTGCTGCCACCAGGCACCGCCTCGGCAGACCCGGCGGTCGGCTGCTCCGTCGCTGTTGGGCGGCGGAGACAGGGCTCCGTCCGAGATCCGGCTGCCCTCCGCTCGCCAGGGATCCAGGCACCAGTCTCGGGCGTTGCCGCCCATCCCGCGTACCCCGTAGGGACTGACGTCGAGGGGGTAGTCGGTGACCCGGGCAGGGAGCCGGCGGGCGGGCGGGTGGCTGTCCCGCATGCTGCAGAAGGTCGGATCGAGGAAGTCTCCCCAGGGATAGGCGCGGCCATCGACTCCCCGTGCCGCTTTCTCCCACTCGAACTCGCCGGGAAGCCGCCAGGAGTACCCGGTCTTCACCGACCACCACCGGGCGAACGCCGCCGCGCCCTCCCAGCCGACCTTGAGCACCGGCCAGTCCGACTCCCACCGGTCGCCGTCGGTGTCCGAGACGAGGATGAATTGACCGTCGGCAGCGCGCCCGTAGATCAAGGCTCCGGGATCCCCGGAGGATCCCGCGCGCTCTCGGGGGGCCCACCGCAGCGCCTCGGTCTCCCGCCTCCAGGACAGCAGGGTGTTGAGGAACTGGAGGTACTCGGCATTGGTGACCGGGTGGCGCCGGATCACGAAGCGGTCACACCACAGCCGACGCCGGGGCAGAGAGAGCGGGGCGATGCCATCGCCACCAGAGCGGAACCAGCCGGCAGGGACGTAGACATCGTCGACATCCAGCACGCCCTTCGGGGGCAGGAGGATGGGGGTCGGGCTGGCGGTGCCAGGCCGAACGCCGTCCCAGTGCTCCTCTCGACCGATGCTCACCGGATAGCGCACCAGCGCCCGCCCCGGCGCCTTGAGGGTGAGCAGGTAGCTGCCTCGGGGCAGAGAGGCGCGGTGCAGCGGAGTGGTGCCGAGGACTGACAGGAAGGTGGCGACCTGCCGCCGCTGGTGGCGGTCGTAGCGGTACAGTCGTGCGGTCGCGCCTGGCGGATCGGTGATCAGGGTGAGCGCACCGTCGCCCTGGAGGTAGCGGGCGTGCGCCCCGCGATCATGGTCGCGCAGCAGGATCTCCAGCCCCTCCGCCGCGCTGGTGTCTCCCCGGGCCTCCGCCGCACGGTGGTCCCAGGCGTAGTGGCGGGCGAGCTTGTCGTGGGCATCGGCGAAGTCGGGGGCCTGGTACAGCGCCGCGCGGAGCTTCTGGACGCCCTCCAGCGTCTCTCGGGCCGCGCTCCGCTCTAAGGCCTCGGCGGCGTCGAGCTTCTCCCAGCCCGGCAGCTTTCGCGCCACCGGAGCATGCGACGGCACCGCAGCGAGGATGGCGTCGGCTTCTGCGCGAAGGGTGATGACATCCTCGCGGTGTCGGGCCGCATCAGCGAGCCGCAGGTCTGCGGCAATGACCAGCGCCCGGGCCAGCTCCTGCCGACGGGCACCATCGAGCCATGCGCTGATCTCACGAGACAGCGCGCCAGCATTGGGAAACCGCGAGCTGGGATCCTGAGACAGCGCCTGCATGCACAGCGTCTCCAGGTCATCGGGGATCGGCGGGCCGGACTGCTCGGGTCGGCACTTGCTGGGCAGGGTCGGCGGGCCGGCTCGGCTGCGTCGGATGGTGTCCTCCGGGCGCCCGCGACCATAGGGCGGCTGGCCCGAGAGGATCTCGTAGAGCATCGCACCCAGTGCGTAGACGTCGGAGGCCGGTCCGATGGCGTCGATGTCGCCGACGATCTGCTCGGGAGACATGTAGGCCGGGGTGCCGGGGACCGCCCCCCAGACCGTGAGGGTGGCGTCCGCTGCCGCCGTGCCGCGGGCTGGACTCTGCTCGACCGTGCCGTCCACCCGCGCCAGCCCCCAGTCCATGACGTAGACCTCACCAAGCTCCCCCATCATGATGTTGGCGGGCTTGAGGTCCCGGTGCAGCACCCCGCGCTGGTGGGCATAGGCGACGGTCTGACAGACCTGATGAAAGGCGGCGAGCAGCCGGTTGAGGCTCCAGCCGTCCGAGGTGCTCACCCACCGGCGAGCGGTCGAGTCACGGTGCAGCTCTCGGATGATCTCTCGGAGGGTGCGCCCGCTGACCTCCTTCATCGTGAAGTAGCGCCGGCCATCCGACAGCGTGCCGGTGGTGTGGACCGGCACGATCCCCGGATGCTGGAGCTGAGCGGTCAGCCGCGCCTCTCCGAGAAACCTGGACTCCAGTACAGGATCGTCGGCGAGGTGGGCGCGCAGAGACTTCAGGGCGAGGTGTCGGCTGAGGGAAGGATCGTACACCCGCCAGACCTCTCCCATCCCCCCCACGCCCAGCAGCGCGCCGCTCTCATAGCCCCTCACCAGCGGCGGCCGGGGACGCTCCGGAGCAGCCTTCACGCTGGACACCGTCGGCAGCGGAGAGTCTACGTCGTCCGACACCAGGATCGCCGACAGCTCGTTCATGCATGCTTCTGAGAGGCCGTGTCGAGCGGCCAGGTCAGCCAGAGCGCTGGCGAGCCGGGGGTCCTTCATCGTCGAGATGATACCGCCGTCCGAACAAAAATAATGTTCCCTGAAAGAAACCCGACCCATTAGGCGTTGTCTTGATGCCTCTGGAGGACTCCAAAATGCTCACCCTGCTGATGCTTTCACTCAGCGCTGATGCCACCTCAATACGATCGGTCCAAGCCATGGTCGTCTCGGACCCCGACAACCCGGACAACTGGGTTGCGCTCGGAGATGCGTACCGGCGCAAGCTCAAGCGGCAGCGGGCACGCGAGGCCTATGGGCAGGCGCTGGCCTTGGACAGCACCCACGAAGCGGCCAGCAGCCAGCTCGGCAAGATCTCCAAGCGCAGCAACCCTCGGCTCGTGCGCGCCGCGCTGCGAGATCCAACCAACGACGAGCAGTGGGGAGACGTCGGGGACTACTACATGTCCATCGGTCTTCACGAGGAGGCCCTGTCTGCCTACCTGTACGCACTGCAGCTGGATCCCGCCGACAGTGAGTGGCACCAGGCCGTGATCGCGCTCGGTGACATCGACGCCGTGATGGAGGTCGTCTCCAACGCGGCTGAGAGCGCCAGCGACGAGACGCTGGGCGACCTCGGCGACATCCTCCGCGCGAACAACCGCAGCGAGGAAGCCTGCGAGCTGTACCGTCGTGCCCTGTCGATGGATCCAAGCGACACCGAGTGGAACCCACGGGTCGCGGAGTGTGACGGCACGACAATGCCGAGCGGCATGCCGCTAGAGGGCATGCTCGGAAGCCTCAGCCAGGGCATCACGTCGAGTCCGATCAGCCCGCTCCAGGATCGGGTCTACAGCGACAGCGAGCTGCTGACCCGGCTGGGAATTGCGCACGCCAAGTCGGGCGATCTCGACGCATCGCGGAAGTACCTCCACAGCGCGCTGCTCCTCTCGCCCGCAGACACCGCTGCGCTGGAGAGCTTCTCTGCGGTCACCGGTCAGACCCGGCTGGAGATCCTGGAGCGGCTGGTGGAGGAGGTGCCGGGGAACGATGAGGTCCTGGGCGAGCTGGGCGATCAGCTGCTGGCAGAGGGGCGGACCCGAGAGGCCGCCGCATACTACCGGCAGGCGCTGGAGGTCGACGACGACGACCCGGAGTGGACCGAGAAGCTGGCGCTGGTGGAGGCGGTGCTGGAGAGCCGCTGAGCCGGTGTGGGGCCGCAGCGGGCGTCCATATGTTCCCGCTCAGCAGATAATGTTCCCGCTCGGCAGATAAATTGTCATCGAAGCCGAACCAAACCAGTGCAATGCTGTCAGCACCCTCTCAGGAGGTCTCAATGAACCGCACCCTCGCCCTGCTCGCCGTTCTCATCGCCCCATCTTTCGCTGGAGACTTCTACGGCAAAGATGAAGCCAGCCCGTATGGCAAGGAGCCTGGCCTTGAGCGCCTCGCCCAGTCCCAGACCACCGCCAGCAAGCACCTCTCGATCGGCGAGCCGGTCCAGGTCGGCGGGGTCACAGTCTACCCAGTCATCGATGAGAGCGCGCCGAAGGTCGTGAGCGGTGAGCTCGACAGCTTCTCAGAGGCCATGGCCGATGGAGCGCTGATCGTCAGCGAGAACAAGGGCCAGGGCGGCAGCTACACCAACCTCATGCTGACCAACCACAGCAAGGAGCCGGTCCTCGTCATGGCCGGCGAGGTGGTTCGCGGCGGGCGGCAGGATCGCATCTTCACGGAGGACCTCATCATCCCGCCGGACAGCGGTCCGCAGATGGTCCAGGTTCACTGTGTGGAGAAGGGCCGCTGGTCGGATGCTGCGGCGACCTTTTCCTATGGCGGGCGCGCCGAGCTGGCGCTGCGCAACGCCACCAAGAGCGGCCAGGACACCACCTGGGCCGCCATCGCAGCCATGAACACCGCGCGCGGCGGCAGCGCAACCGGTGCCTACATCGCCACCAACGGACCGGAGATGCTCCAGTACCGGCAGACCCTCCGCTCAGCCATCGGTGCCCAGCATCAGGTCGTCGGTGCGGTGATCGCGCAGGGCACTCAGATCGTCCACGCAGAGATCTTCGGCGATCCACAGCTCGCGGAGGTCGGTCGCACCACCCTGCTCGACGGCTACGCCTTGGATGCCGTGGTCATGGACGACCTGGAGCCCATCGCCCCCGATCCGGAGGCCGCCGCGCTCTACCTCCAGCAGGCCCTCACCGGCTCCGCCTCTCTGCACGTCATCGACGTCGACTGACACCTCTCGTGGCGCTTCTGGCACCCTGTGGTGTCTGTAGGAGTGAGGGGGAAGCACATGCGAATCGGGAGCATCATCGGCGCGCTGCTCAGCAGCCTTGCGTCCGCACAGGAGCCCGCGGAGCTGTCACAGTGGCAGTCGGTCGTCGCGGTGACGGTTCCAGAGGGATGCCGCGCGGTCGGTGAGGGCGGCGCGCTGCGAGTCGACTGCGGCGGCGCGGCCCTGCTGCTGGAGGAAGCCACCGGCAGCGATCCCCGGAAGGTCGCGCTCCAGCGTCAGCTCGAGCCGTTCTCGATGGCCGGCATCCCAGTCTCTCCCCCGGAAGCCATAACCTGCACGCTCACGGGAACCCCTGCAGAGTGCCTGGAGGTCACCCTGTCGCTCCACGGCTCGGAGATGGTCCTGCGCAGCGGAGCGACCGCAGCGTGGGTGGGCACCTGCCTGTACCGAGGCGCTGAGCAGCCGGCGGTCTGTGATTCGATCTTCAGCACGACCCCGAGCGTCAGCGAGTAGGCCCTGCTCACGCGGCAGCCTGGCGGGCGATCTCTCAGACGTTCGGACCGAGCCGACCAGAACGACATCCAGCAGGGGTCAACGTCTCCACATGCCCACAGCGTGCCAAGAGGCCACAGCGTGGAGGCCACAGCGTGGAGGCCACAGCTTGCCAAGAGAATGTGACTGGGCAAAAACTCTTGTCATGTAAAGATGTCTATAGACCGAGGATGTCTTGCATGCGTCCCCTTATTCTGGCCCTGACTGCCGCACTGCTCGCTCCGGGCTGCTTCCCCGCGCCGCCAGCGGCCCCCGTCGAAGAGGCGGCACCGCCCAGCCCAGCGGAGCGGGCGCAGGAAGAGCTCGCGGCCATGCAGGCGCGGCTCAATGCCCAGCCGATCACGGAGCGCAACACGCTGCGGGCCCACGGCGCGCTGCTGTCTCGCTCCGACACCACCGCACGGGCAGCCGTCGGGCTCACCGTCGCGCTTCGGCAGAGCCTCTCGTCCTCGCCGGCCATGCAGGTCGATGGCACCTTCGCCGCGACCGCGCCCCGTCTCGTCGATCGGGTCGCTGCGCTCCGGGAAGCCCTCGGCGTCCACAGCGCGCTGCTCCGCTCGCTCACCATGCTCCCCCTCCCCCATGCCGATCCAGCCATCGGCGGCGAGGCGCCGATACCCGGAGTCGTGGAGGCCGCGGTGGAGCTTGAGACGGCCACTTCTGGTCAGTGGCCGATGAAGCGGGTCTACACCGCCTACGCCTTCGAGCTGGAGGCCATCGCCGACGAGGCTCGGCAGCTCGCGGAGTGCGGCGAGACCTGTCCAGACGGAGTCGCGGACCGTGCCCGCGCGCTCGCCGAAGAGGCGAACCACCTCGCCGACCTCCTCGCGGAGTTCGCTGCCCTGTATTGCTGAGGCTGACCAGGATAGAGGAGTGCCATGCCAGCTCTCCTGTCGGTCAACATCAACAAGTACGCCCTGCTCCGAAACTCTCGGGGTCACAACAACCCTGATCTCCTCGCGGCACTGGACACCTGTCTGGCCGCCGGAGCCCACGGAATCACCATCCACCCCCGGCTCGACCAGCGGCACATTCGGTTCGACGATGTGACCGCCGTCGCCGCCCACATGGCGGCGCATCATCCCGGGGTGGAGCTGAACATTGAGTGCGAGGACCACCCGTTCATCATCGAGCAGGTCCTCGCGGTTCGCCCGGCCCAGTGCACCCTCGTGCCGGTCACCCCCGGCGAGATCACCTCCGACCACGGCTGGGATCTCCCCCGCGAAGCCAGCCGACTCCGCCCGACCATCGCCCGCCTCAAGGCTGCTGGAATCCGGGTGTCGATCTTCATGGACTGCACCCCAGCGGGCATGCAGCATGCCGCAGACATCGGCGTCGATCGGGTGGAGCTGTACACCGGCCCCTACGCCTGGGCATGGGGCACCCCCGAGCAGAACACGCAGACCGCGCGCATCCTGGCGACAGGAAGGGCTGCCGCAGCCGCCGGTCTCGGGGTCAACGCCGGACACGACCTCGACAGCACCAACATGCACGGCCTCCGCGAGATGGCGGAGCTCGACGAGGTGAGCATCGGGCATGCACAGATCTGTCGGGCGCTGGAGGTGGGCACGACGGCATCGATCGGAGAGCTGCTGGTGTCGATGGGGTACTGAGCCAGGCGCGCAGCCGCTCTCCCCGCACCACGAGCGATCACAGCGCGCTCAGGGTACGTCGACGCACTCCAGATCCGACCACAGTCCGCCGTTGTTCCACTCGTCGCACTCGCTGATGAGTCCGAACCCGGCGCCCAGATCATCGGCGCGGGCCTCGATGGCATCCGCCCCCTCCAGCCAGCCAGCCAGCACCGCGATCTCGATGCCGGGCAGTCCGGTTCCGGGGTCGATGGCATCTGCGGTGTAGGCGAGGCCGATGGCGGTCAGTGAGTTGCCGTCGCGGCGAAACAGAGAGACGGGCAGGCCAGAGCGGGCGCGGGTGGCCCCCTGGTTGAGCACCTGCACCGCGACCCGGACCACGTCGTCGGGCGCACAGCCGGCGTAGCAGACGTCGGTGATGTCGGCATAGAGATCGACCGCGACGGCATCGATGGCCGGCCGGGAGCGGTAGGCGTTGTAGATGAGCCAGGAGGGCTCGGGGAGGCGCGGCACAGTGCCGTCCTGCTCGATGTTGGTCACCGCGAAGTCGTGCACGTTCCAGGTCGGGCCGCTGGCTGCCCAGCCGTTCTCGGCATGCCCCAGCACCGTCACTCCCGCCCAGCCATCACCGTCCTGGCGGAAGTTGTTGCTGACCATCACGACCTCCGCAGATCCATCGCGATCGATGTCTGCGACGATTGGATACTCGAAGATCGTTCCCGAGGCGTGGCCTGTGATCGAGTAGTTGGTCAGCCCGGTGGCGCCATCGAAGATGAAGAAGGTGTTCTCATCAGCGTAGAAGACCTCATAGGCACCGTCTCCGTCGACGTCGTAGCCGCTGCAGCCCGCGAGCCCGGTGGCGTCGGTGATCGAGCGGGTCCAGATGACCGTGCCGTCGAGCTCGTAGAGGTTGAACAGGCTGCTAGAGGCCCAGCCGATCTCCGCCTCGCCGTCGCCGTCGAAGTCTGCCACGCAGGGCGGGCCAGGCTGCTCAGTGCCGGCAGGACTGCGGGAGAGGATGCTGCCGTCGGTGTCGTAGATCGCAAGCTCACCGTTGCCGATCATCGCGACCTCACCGTAGATGTCATCGTCGGCATCGAGGATCGCGACCCAGTGACCATAGGTGCCGGAGATCGTGCTGGTCCAGCGCTCGGTGCCGTCGTGGCTGTAGAGGGTGCTGCCGATGATCAGCTCCTGGAAGCCGTCGAGATCGAGGTCAGCGGCAGCGGGCATCCGGGCCATCATCTCGAAGGGAACGGTGAAGGACTGCTCCAGCGCGCCGGTCGCGCCGTCGAGGACGAGGGTGTCGGCGAGCACCTCCGGAGCGCCGTCGGCGTCGAGATCGGCGACGTTGATGTGGGGGTAGGCGTAGTCGACGGAGACATCGCTGGTCCAGAGGATCTCCCCCTCACCGGAGACTGCCACCACGTGCATCTCGTCGTCAAAGGCGATGATCTCGGCTTTACCATCTCCGGTGACGTCTGCGATGGCCGGGCCGCCCTTCCAGTAGAACCCCGGCAGCGACCACTGCTCCGCGCCGCTGCTGCTCTCCAGGAGGACGAGGGTGGCAGGGGCTGCAGAGAAGGTGACGTTCTCCGCCGACCAGCCTTCGGCGCCGTCGAACGCGATCGCCACGATGTCGGGGATATCGGACTCGGTGATGAGTCCGTCGCCATCGTCATCGGTGAGGTTTCCGACCACCGGCAGCATCATCACCTGGTCGAGGTCTGGATCCGTGGACAGGCCGCGCCACTGCCACTCGATCTCCACAGCCCAGGGATCCTCGACGTCAACTGCGGCGACGGTGCACTCCTTGTTGAGCGGCACCTCGACAGCATCCGCCAGCGCGACGGTGCAGTCTGGGGGGGCGTCTTCCTCCGGCGCCGTCTCTCCTGGCGCGGTGTCGTCTCCGCCGAGCGGGTCCGGGGTCCGCTCGCTGAGATCGTACTCAGAGCAGGCATGGGCAAGGAGGAGAGGAAGCAAGCGCACATGTCATAGATAGCGCGACCCTCTCGGCGTGGAGTGAAAACAGTGTCCGAGGCGTTACGTCTGGGAAATGTCTCCGCTGCTGCTCTGCCTCGCCGCGTCTGCCTGGCCCCTCCGCGGGCCGAACAACGTGGTCACCGATCGCGAAGTTTCCACAGAGATACTGCTCTCTGAGGCTTCTCTTGTGACCACCGACACCGTGGTCACCGACCCCGTCGCGCTCGCAGCGGTCGCAGCCTCGGCGCTGTCGTACCTGGAGAGCCCACCAGAATCAGACCCCGGCGGGGTCCACGCCGGTCTGTTCGCAGAGCTTGGGGTGAGCCTCGACGACGTGCGCGCGACCCTGGCGTTCGTGATCCGCGTCGCCGAGGAAGACGCCGCTGCTGGCACCAACCGGCTCGCAGACCCCGTGTTTCTGGCCGACAACTTCCGCCTCATCCAGTGGAAGCCAGACCTGGAGGGCGCCACAGCCCGTGGTCACACGCTGCCGAGCGACCGCATCCGCATGACCCGCTACCTCGTCTACCAGTTCCTCGGCAGCCCGGTCCGAACGCAGACCTACAGCCACGCCCTCTACGCGGTGCCCGAGGACGACGCCTGCCGCACCCGCTACACCCGGATGGAGGTGATCGGCGGGATCTACACCGACAATCCCGACGGCTGTGCTGCCGAGCCGCTGGTCTGGCTGACCCGCCGGGGGGTGTTCGAGGCGATGATGCAGGGCACCATCGAGGTCACCTTGCCCGACGGCAGCGCCGCGCTGTTCAACGTCGCCCGTCCCAACGAGATGCCCTACGACCCCGCGATCCGCGATCCGACACAGCAGAAGCGGTACTGGTACTTCGCGCAGGTCGACGGGGTAATGGGCTGGGGTCCTGCGCCGCCGGACAAGGTTCGGCTGAGGCCACATGTGAGCGTGGCTGGAGACGTCTACAACCTCGGCCTCGGGAAGCTCCTCGCGCTGCGGAGCAACGAGGAGCTTCGGCTGGTGGTGCTGTCCGACACCGGCGGGGCGTTTCAGCCCAACCTGTTTCAGCTGGACTTCTTCGTCGGCGGATACCCATCGCGCGCGTCGTTCATTGAGGGAACCAAAGCACTGCCCTCGATGGTTGAGGCCGGGGTCTTGATCTGGGAGCCACGGGTGACGGTCATCGATGCACAGGTTCCGGTTCCCTGAGCGCAAGGCCGGTCCCCCCAACTCCGACCGCCAACCAGATACAATCTCCCATGCTTCTCGACACCACCCGCACCGTCGAAACCCCAGAGGGCGTCTCGCTCTCCCTTCGGGTTGCCGGACCGACGGTGCGTGCGGTGGCGTGGATGCTCGACCAGCTCATTCGCGCCATGATGTATGGCGTCTTCGGCTTCACCATCTCGCTGATGGGGCAGGCCGGAAGCGGGCCGCTGATGGTCGTCATCTTCCTAATGGAGTGGTTCTACCCGGTGCTGTTCGAGGTCACCCGCCGGGGGCAGACGCCGGGCAAGCAGGTGATGGGGCTGGCGGTGGTCCACGATGATGGCCGGCCCGTCGGGCTGGAAGCCAGCGTGATCCGAAACCTGCTGCGGTTCGCCGACTTCCTCCCGCTGGCCTACTTCTTCGGCATCGCCGCGATGGTCAGCAGCCGGGACTTCAAGCGCCTCGGCGACCTCGCGGCCCAGACGGTGGTCGTCTACATCGATCGTCCCGACAGCCCTAAGCCACTCACCGATGCGCCACCCTGCCCGGCTCCAGTCGCGCTCACCCTCCAGGAGCAGCGGGCCGTGATCGACTTCGCGGTCCGAGGTCCGGAGTGGACCAACGCCCGCGCCGAGGAGCTCGCGGCCCTCGTGCACCCGACCTTCACCGACACCGAGGCCCTCAACGCCACGGCCCGCTGGCTGCTGGGGCGCCGATGACCGGTCAGGATCGCTTCGTCGACCGGCACACCGCAGACTGGGAGTCCCTCGAGGGCGTCCTGGACCGACTGGAGGGCGGGCAGACCGCTGCGGCGCCGGACTTTCCGCAGGCCTATCGGCGCCTCTGTCAGCAGCTCGCCCTCGCCCGAAGCCGGGCCTATAATCCCGAGCTGGTCGACCGACTCAACCGCATGGTTCTCCGCGGACACCAGCAGCTCTACGGTCGCCCCCTGATCGCCCCCCGGCTGATGGAGGGCATCCAGCGGACCTTCCCGGCGCGGGTGCGGCAGGAGTGGCGGCTGGTCCTCGCCTCCACGGTGCTGTTTGTGGGTCCGCTGCTGCTGACCGTGCTCGCGGTCCGACACACCCCCGAGGCCATCCACAGCATCCTCAACCCCGCGATGCTCGACAACGTGGAGCGGATGTACGATCCAGCCTCCGAGCAATTCCTCCACGAGCGAACGGCGGAGACCGACATCGCGATGTTTGGTTTCTACATCCGAAACAACATCGGCATCGGCTTCCGGGTGTTCGCATCCGGGCTCCTCGCCGGGCTCGGCTCGTCGTTCTTCCTCATCTTCAACGGCGTGTCCATCGGCGCGGTCATCGGACACCTCGGCAACGTCGGCTTCTCCTCCACCCTCTACCCGTTCATGATCGCCCACGGCGCCTTCGAGCTGACCGCGATCGTCCTGGCGGGGGCTGCGGGGCTGCGGCTGGGGCTCGCGCTCATCGCACCCGGACGACACAGCCGGCGGACCGCGCTGGCGATGGCGGCAAAGACCGCGATGCCGATCGTCTATGGCTTCACCGGGATGCTGGTGATCGCGGCAGGGCTGGAGGCATTCTGGTCGCCCCGACACACCCTGCCCCTGACGCTCCGATACGGTGTCGGAGTGGCGATGTGGGTGCTGGTGAGCGTGTACCTGCTGGGTGCAGGGAGGCGCGATGAGACCCGATGACCTCCAGGCCGTGCTCCGGCAGCGAAACCCATGGGAGTCGATCGACCTCGGCTTTGCGATGGCTCGCCGCTGGTGGGGGCCGCTGGTGGTGACATGGTGTGCGGTCGTCCTGCCGGTCGGCATGCTGATCGCAGCTGGCCTCCACCGTCGTCCGTGGCTGGCGGTCCTCTTGCTGTGGTGGCTCAAGCCGCTGTGGGGGCGGGTGCCGCGATTCGTCCTCAGTCGGGCGCTGTTCGGAGTGGTCCCGGGCGTGACCGAGGTCTGGTCTGCACAGCTGTGGCGCAGCAACCTCGGCGAGCTGTTCTGGCGGCGTCCAGATCCGCTGCGCGCCTTCCTCACCCCGATCGCAGACCTGGAGGGCCTCTCCGGCGACACCCGACGCCGACGCCGGGCAGTGCTGGGTCACCGAGGGAGCGGAGCAGCCCTGGCGCTGACGGTGCTCGGTCTGCTGATGGAGCTTGCGGTGATGCTCGGGCTTGCCGGGCTGGTGCTGATGATGCTGCCCGCCGATCCGCAGTATTCCGTCGAGGTTCTCGTCGATCGCATCGCCATCGGGCAGCCGCCGACATGGCTCTCCGCGGTGATGCCTGGGGTCTACCTCGTGGCGGTCAGTCTGGTGGAGCCGCTGGTGGTCGCTGGCGGGTTTGGCCTCTACATCAACCGCCGGACCCAGCTGGAGGGCTGGGACATCGAGCTGGCGTTCCGGCGCCTCGCCAGCCGCCTCAAGGGTACGCTGACCGCTGGGCTGCTCCTGATCTCGCTCCTCGCAGGCATCGCACCCGGCGCGGCAGCGGCCCAGGAGCGCACGCCGGAGTCTGCCCTGGAGATCGTCCGTCAGCAGCGAGAGTTCATCCCGGTCGGCATCGAGGAGCAGTGGAAGCCCCGCTATGAGCTGCCAGAGCTGAGCCCAGAGGCCCAGAAGCTCGTGCCCTACCTCGGAGAGATGATCCGGGCGGCGGCCTACGCCATCCTGGGCATCGGGCTGCTGGTGATGATCGCCCTGGTGCTGCGGTATGTGCGCCTGCCGACCCGTCGCAAGATCGACACGCCGGCACCGCTGAGCATGCGCACCGGGGCCGCGCTGCTCGATGACAGCACGCCACTGCCCTCCGATCTCGCCGCCCAGGCCTGGGCGCTGTGGTCTGCGGGGAGGCACCCGGAGGCGCTGTCGCTGCTGTACCGTGGGGCACTGATGGACCTCGTCGCAGCGGGGCTGCGCATCGAGGAAGGCGCCACTGAGGGCGACTGCCTGCGCCAGGTCCGCGCCGCCGGTCTGGCACCGGAGAAGATCCGCTTCTTCGCAGACCTGACCCGAGCCTGGATCGCCCTGGCCTACGCCCGCCGCATCCCGACCGCCGCGCAGGCCGAGGCCCTGTGCTCCACCTGGAATCACCACTTCGAGGTCGCATCGTGAGTCGCCTGACCGGACCACAGCGCGCCTCTCTGCTCCTGATTGTGGGAGTGCTGTCGGCTGTCGGCCTGTTCCTGCTCCTGTTCGAGCAGGTCGAGGAGACCCGAGAGATCGAGCTGTCGGGAGAAGCCCGAGTCAACGACTACCTCGCCGTCGAGCGCATGCTGATCGCGCTGGGGGTGTCCGCAGACAGCACCTGGGGCATGGAGGCGATGCCCCAGGAGGGCGCGCTGCTCCTGCTGGACAGCGACCCGGAGTACCGAGCTCGAGTCGCCGAGGACGTCCTGGCCTGGGTGGCCGATGGTGGGACCGCGATGGTCGCCAGCACCCTCGGGCCGCACCCGATCCTGGAGGGCGCCGGCTTCACGGTCCCCGAGCCCTGGAGCGCTCCCGACGAAGCAGACACCGCCGCTCCCGATGGGACCGACGAAGACACGACCGACGAAGACACGACCGCCGAGCCCCCCCCCGCGCGCCCCCCCCAGATGCGCCGCCACGGCAGCGGCCGGATCACAATGCTCCCCGATCCCGCGCAGTACAACAACACCGCGCTCGTCGCAGACGACGCCCCCGGAGTGCGCCTGTGGGAGGCCCTCACCGCAGACGGCATCCCGCCGCACGCCACCCTCGTCATCCGCGGCACCTCTCCCTCGCTGCTCGGCACCCTGTGGACCACAGCATGGCCAGCGGTGATCAGCGCGCTGGTGCTGCTGATGGCGGCCGGACTGCGGGCCTCTCGACGGCTCGGACCGCTGCTGCCAGACCCCGACACCGATCGGCGCAGCATCCTGGAGCACATCCAGGCCACCGGCGTCTTCCTCTGGCGACAGGGCCATGCCGCGATGCTCCTCGACAGCGCCCGGCAGTCCGCCGGCCTGCCCCCCGAGGGCAAGACCATCACCGACCCCCGACAATTCACCGCTGAGATTCACCGTCTTCAGCAGGAGTGGACGCTTGCAGACAACCATCGAGACCACTGAGGACGCCGCGCGGGCGCTGGAGCAGATCCGGACAGAGCTGGGGCGGGCGGTGCTCGGCCAGGGCGCGGTCATCGACCAGGTCCTCATCACCTTTCTTGCTGGCGGCCACGCGCTGCTGGAGGGCGTGCCGGGGCTCGGCAAGACCTTGCTGGTGCTCGCCCTGTCCCGGGCCATCGGCGGGACGTTCTCTCGCATCCAGTTCACCCCCGACCTGATGCCCTCCGATGTCACCGGCCACAGCATGTACAACACCACCACCGGTCAGTTCTCCGTGCGCAAGGGACCGGTGTTCGCCAACCTCCTGCTCGCCGACGAGATCAACCGCGCCCCGGCCAAGACCCAGGCCGCGCTGCTGGAGGTCATGCAGGAGCAGCAGGTCACCATCGAGGGCGAGGCGCACTCCCTCTCCCCGCCGTTCATGACGCTGGCGACCCAGAACCCGATCGAGATGGAGGGCACCTACCCGCTGCCTGAGGCACAGCTCGACCGCTTCCTGCTCAAGATCAGCATCGCGTACCCCGACCAAGCCGACGAGATCGCGATCGTCTCCCAGGTCTGCTCCGGACGGATCGGCGACGGCCTCGACGTCTCGGCCATCCAGCCGGTGGTGAGCCCGGAGGCCGCAGTGGCGCTGCAGCGCAGGGCGGCGGCGGTTCAGGTCGAGGAGCGTGTGGTTGCCTACGCGGTCCGCATCGTCCGCGCGACCCGTGCGCACAGCGGCATCGCGGTCGGTGCGGGTCCCCGAGGAGCGATTGCCTTGGTGAGGGCGGGTCGCGCGGCTGCCCTGCTCGCCGGACGAGACTTCACCACTCCCGACGACATCAAGTCCGTCTCTCTGCCCGCGCTGCGACACCGCATCCTCCTGGCGCCCGAGCTTGAGATCGAGGGAATGCAGACCGACGACGTGCTCCGTGAGATCCTCGCCGCGGTCGAGGCCCCCCGCTCTTGATCCCCTCCCGCCGGGCGCTGACGCTCCTCACCCTGTGGCTGGCCGTCGGGCTCGTCGCGGTGTGGCTCGATGGGCTGCGCGGCCCGTGGGCGGCGATGGGCGGCGGGCTGGGGCTCGCGCTCCTCCTGGACGCCTGGCTGCTCCGGCGGCTGCCCTCGCCCACCGCAACGCGCGACGGACCGACCACGCTGTCGCTGGGCAGCTGGCACGGCTTCACCATCCGCGTCACAAACCCGGCCCCCCGGCCCGTGCGCCTCGACCTGTTCGACAACCACCCCAGCGAATTCGGGGTCAAGGACATGCCCCGCACCCTCACCGTGCCCGGCACCGCCTGGCAAGAGATCACCTACACGCTCCGCCCCATGACCCGTGGGCGATTCTCCTTCAGCGGGGTCGACACCCACATCCACAGCCCGCTGCGGCTCCTCGCACAGCGGCGTCACCTGGATGCACCCGGTGAGCTGAAGGTCTTCCCAGACTTCAAGCAGGTCGCACGCTACGCCCTTCTGGCGATGCAGAAGCGCACCAACGCGATGGGCATCCACCTCCAGCGTCGCCGGGGCCAGGGCCAGGAGTTCCACCAGCTTCGGGAGTTCCGAAAGGGCGACACCCTCCGCCAGATCGACTGGAGCGCGGTCAGCAGACGCAACCAGCTCATCAGCCGGGAGTATCGGGAGGAGCGCAACCAGCGGGTGGTCTTCTTGCTGGACTGCGGGCGGCGGATGCGCGCAGACGAGGGACCAGACCACATCAACCACTTCGACACCGCCCTCAACGCGATCCTGCTGCTGAGCTACGTCGCGCTGCGGCAGGGCGACTCGGTGGGACTCCTGGCGTTCGCTGGTCAGCAGCGCTGGCTGCCGCCGGTCCGTGGACGGGGCGGGGTCAACGCAGTGCTCTCCAGCGTCTTCGACCTCCAGACCACCACCGCTCCCTCCGACTATGCCGCTGCTGCCGCCACCCTCGCCGTCCGGCAGCGACGCCGGGCGCTGATCGTTCTGGTGACCAACCTCCGCGACGACGACGCCTCCGAGCTTCCCCGTGCCCTCGCACCGCTGCGGCGCCGCCACCTCGTGCTGACCGCCTCGATGCGAGAGTCTGCGCTGCTCGATGCAGCCCAGGCCCCGGTCGGCGACCTCTCCGAGGCCCTGCGCGCGATCGGCGCGGCACACTACCTTCACCAGCGCCGCACCGCCCACACAGCCCTCCGCAAGCACCGCCTGATGACCCTCGACGTCGAGCCGGAGCAGCTCCCGAGTGCCCTGGTCAACCGGTACCTGGAGATCAAGCGCGCGGGCATGCTGTAGGAGAGAACGCCATGGACCTCGCACAGCACATCCTCGCCCTGCCGCCGCCGCCGAAGGATTTCGGCACCCTGGTCCGGCTGGTGATTCGCCCCAGGGTCGGCGAGCGGCGCCAGCCGGCTGCGGCGATCCTCAGCCCAGCGCGTGGGATCGAGGGCGACCGGTGGGAGAAGCGCGCGGCGCTGTACCCCGCTCGCTATGCGCTGCGTCAGGTCTCCGCGCTGCGGGCCGATGTCGCCGACGTGCTCACCGGAGAGCAGGACGCCACCCTCACCGGCGACAACCTCCACCTCGACCTCGACATCTCCCAGGACAACCTCCCTGCGCACAGCCACATCCGAGTCGGCACCGCGATCCTCACGGTCACTCCCAAGCGCCACACCGGCTGCCGGAAGTTCCAGAGTCGGTTTGGAAAGGAGGCCCGAAGGCTCAACGGCGATCCCCGCTTCTACACCTGGCGGCTGCGGGGAATGATGCTCACTGTGGTCCAGGCCGGGGTGGTCCGCCCTGGAGATGCCGCTGTAGTGATACACCGTGGGAAGTCATGAACGACGCCCTGCCAGTCCTCGCCGACATCGCCGCGCGCTGCACCGCCTCTGATGAGCTGGATGGTGCGCTGGGACCCGTGCTGCGCTGGCTGTCCGAGCGCCTCGAGCTCCACCGAGCCACCCTCGCGCTGCTCGACGCCGAGCACGACCAGATCCGCGTCGAGGCTGCCCACGGCCTGACTCCGGCCGAGATCCGACGGGCGCAGATTCTCCCGGAGACCAGCATCACCGGAGGGGTCATCCGAACCGGCCGGCCGGCTGGCGTGCTCCGGATCTCCGCAGAGCCCCGATTCGCAGACTGGACCCGGCTCGCCGAGCGTGGCTTGGATCCCGCGTATGTCTGCGTACCAGTGATGAGCACGACGCGCTGCATCGGCGCGCTGGGGGCCTACCGCCTCGGCGCAACGCCCGAGAGACTCGCCGCTGATCTCCACCTCCTCGCCACCGTCTCCGGCCTCCTCGCCCCCCTCGTCCGTCGCCACCACCGCCGCGCCGCCCACCGCGCACCGGCCGGACCCTCCGGCGGTCGGACCCGTCCGAGCAACATCATCGGCAGCTCCAAGGCGATGCGGGTGGTCTTCGAACTCATCCAGCAGGTCGCCAGCAGCACAACGACGGTGCTGATCACCGGAGAGAGCGGCACCGGAAAGGAGCTGGTTGCCCAGGCACTCCACCGCAGCGGCCCCCGACCAGACGGGCCATTCATCAAGGTGAACAGCGCCGCGCTGCCAGAAGGCGTCATCGAGTCTGAGCTGTTCGGACACGAGAAGGGCAGCTTCACCGGGGCGCTGCGGCAGCGGAAGGGGCGCTTCGAGCGTGCGCGGGGTGGAACCCTGTTCCTCGATGAGATCGGCGATCTCTCGGCTGCCACCCAGATCAAGCTGCTGCGGGTGCTCCAGGAAGGCGAATTCGAGCGGGTCGGCGGCCTGGAGACCGTCCGAACAGATGCCCGAATCATCACCGCGACCAGCCGCAACCTCGAGGAGATGATCGTCGAGGGGACCTTCCGGGCAGACCTGTACTACCGCCTCAACGTCTTCCCGATCTGGCTGCCGCCGCTGCGAGAGAGAAGGGCCGACATCCTGCTGCTGGCCGACCACTTCATCGGAGCCTGCAACCTCCTCCATGGCCGCCGCGTCCGCAGAATCTCCACCTCCGCCATCGACATGCTGATGGCCTACCACTGGCCGGGGAACGTCCGGGAGCTGGAGAACTGCATCGAGCGCGCGGTCCTGATGGCACGCGACGACGTCATCCTCGGACACCACCTCCCCCCCACCCTACAGACCGCCGAGGCATCGGACACCACGCAGGCCCGAGAGGGGCTGACGATGCAGCTCGACGCGCTGGAGCGAGAGATCCTGCTGGACGCCCTGAAGACGAGTCGGGGAAACATGGCAAAGGCAGCTCGAATGCTAAAAATTACCGATCGCCAGATGGGGACGAGGGTGAAGAAGTACGGAATCGGGCTGGGCCGGTTCAAGCGCGGCTGACCCCGCTCGCCGAGTCCGGCATGTGCCAGAGCCTGGGATGGCAGCACAGAGGCGACCGCTGAGCACAGCATGTCGCGGCAGGGCACTTCTGGGCTACCCTCTGCCGAAGAGGGTGACCCATGCTGCTGTTCTTCCTGGCCTGCTCCGGCTCGACCGAGTCCACACCTGCTGCCGCCGGGGGAGCCTCCGTCGAGCCGCCCGCCGCTGCCGAGCAGCCCGCTGCTGAGCCGGTGACGGAGCCGGTCGCTGCCGAGCAGCCCCTCGAGACGGACGCCGGAGCCCAGACCGTCGAGACAGACGCCGGAGCCCAGACCGTCGAGACAGACGCCGGAGCCCAGACGGACGCTGCCGAGACGGACGCTGCCGAGACGGACGCTGTCGAGGCGGAGGTCAGTGAGCCCGCTCCAGTCGTTGCCACGACCTA
>JAQXDW010000110.1 GCA_029251165.1 Myxococcota bacterium | reverse complement strand
CATCAGGTAGACCTGAACCTGCTTACGCTGAACGTTGCCCTTCTCGATCTCTTCACGCCACATGTAGAACTGGTCGACCTGCTGGTAGACGCGCTTCAGCTCGATGTCCTCGAAGGAGGCACGGCCGGGCTGCTTCATGAGGTAACGGTCGTCACCATGCATGAACTCCATGGTCTCAGAGTTCGAGACAACACCGGAAACAGAGATAAACTTGGAGTTCTCAACTGGGACACCGTCGATCTCAACCTTGAAGTTGAACGCGCCGATGTAGCGATCGAGTCCGTACTGCGGGGCACCTGCCATGGTAATCTCCCTCTAGAGATGTGGAGTGGGTGGAAGCGCCAGCTGAAGACTTCCAGGATGTTAGCCGGCTTTGGTAAAACCGATGATGTCTGGGGTCCTGATTGTTCATCAGGGCCCATAGTGTGCCCCATCTTATCGGCATCGGGTAGAAAGCGGGGAGGAGATCGCGATTTCGATCGTGAAATCTGCCAAAAAGAATTGTTTCGATGCGCTATCGCATCCGAAAACTTACTTAGAACCGTTCCTGGTGTTCACCCAATCCAGACTCTCACCAAACCAACCGTCTGGAATTTCATGGCCTCCAGCGTGTAAACAGAGGCTCAGCTCGCGCTCAGAAGTACATGAAGACCAGACCTGGCAGGTCGAGATGCCGACCTCCTCGATCCGATCCGGCTCTTCCTCACAGCCATTCACGGCGCGCCAGATCGCGACTCCTTCCAGGACATCCCCCTGCTGCTTCTGACCAATGGATCGTCCCTCCATCGGAACCGTCCCATCGCTGAGGCCGTGGGTGTGTCGGAGATCGACCGGACCGCCAGGGCAGGTCTCTGGCAGCGGCTCCCAGAAGGCACCGGACAGCGGGAAGATCGCATCGAACCGGTCCCCTCGGTAGCAGGCCGCATCCCAGGCCATCGAGCCCCCCTGTGAGAACCCAGAGGCCATCTTCACTCCGACCGGGAAGCGCGCCTCGACATCGGTCATCACCGCATCGAGAAAGGCGATCTCATCCCGGGCTGCGCTCGGAGAGCCTTCGTGCGCCCAGGTCTCGCGAATTCCATTGGGGAAGACACCGAGGATGCCACGCGCATCGAGCTCTGATGTCAGCCAATTCCTGCTCCGAGCGCTGGCGTCGGAGTTGTTGTAGGGATGAAAATAGATGAGCACTGCAAGCTCACTCTGCCCATCCCAGCCAGCCGGCTCCCAGACGAGGTAGCGCCCCTCATCGACCTCGTAGCAGTCGCTGAGCTCCTCGGTGCACTCCATTGGCTGCTCGCTGCACCCTGTCAGGATGGGCAAGCCCCATAGAAAAACAGACAATGTGCTCACAGCAAGCCCCCGCATCGAGTCCTCTACCTCCCTACCCTGAGCACACTGAAAAGCGCGCGACCGGCTCCTCAATGCGATCCTGCTCGCCCGAAACATCTCCCGCTGCCCACCAGGACCTCCGCCGCAATGAACCTTGACGATCTCCCCGCTGCAGCTGGGCGCTACGAAGACCTCGGCGTGATCGGCGTGGGCTCTGTGGGAGAGGTCCGCCGGGTCCGGGATCGACTCCTCGGACGGGTCATGGCGATGAAGCTCATCCACATCGAGCGGTTCCGTCACCACACCGTGCAGTCCCAGCTCATCGCGGAAGCACAGCGCTTGGCTCAGCTCCAGCATCCCGGGATCGTGTCGGTCCACGACATCGGCCGGACTGTAGACGGCCGAGTCTTCTTCACCATGCCGGAGGTCCGCGGGCAGCCCCTGAAGGCACACCTCGACCGCCGGGCGCTGGGGCAGGAGGGCGCCCTCAGCCTGCGCACGCTCGTCTCGGTGCTGCACAACGCATGCGAGGCGGTCGGCTATGCGCACGCTCAGGGAGTGCTGCACCGAGACCTGAAGCCGAGCAACATCGTGCGCGGCGACTTCGGTGAGGTCCTGGTAATGGGCTGGAACCTTGCCCGACCGCTGACACCGGATCGACGGGCCAGCGCACGGATCGCTCCCTCCAGCGCCATCGGTGCTCAGACCGGTCCCATCCGGGGCACCCTCGCCTACGTGGCCCCCGAGCGGATCACCGGACGCCTGGATCAGCCCAGCGCCCGCTCTGACGTCTACGCGCTGGGAGCGATCCTCTATGATCTCCTCTCCAGCCGCCCGCCCGACTCCAGCAGCGACCCCAAGGCCGTGGCTGCTGCCGTGCGCGGCGATCCTCCCCTGCCCCACGCAGCGCCGGCTGGTCTGGCGGCGATATGCTGGACCGCTCTCGCGCGTCAGCCCACAGACCGGTACCCCAACGCACACGCAATGGCTGAGGCGCTCTCCGCCTGGCTGGAAGAGCGCCCCGAACAGGAGAAGGCCCGCTCCATCGTTCAGCACGCCCACACCCTTTTTCCCCGCGCCGCGCGGCTCCGTCATCGCGCACAGCAGCTCCGCGCGGCGGCACGAGACCACCTCGACTCCGCCCCGACCTGGTCGGACGAAGAAGAGAAGCTCGACGGCTGGGAGTGGGAGGACACGGCCGATGCGCTGGAGCTGGAGGCGGCCCTCGCCGATCAACAGGCTGAGCATCTCCTCTACACCGCCCTCAACCACGATCCCCGCAATTCAAACGCTCACGCAGCCCTCGCCGAGCGATACCGGCAGCAGCACGTCGTCGCTGAGGCCGCCGGGCTCACCATCGAGACCCGACGACTGGCGCTGCGGCTGGAGGGACACCTCGCTGCGCTGGACACGGGTGCACCCCAGCGGATTCGCGGAGAGTCTTACCTCTCCGGATACGGCTCCCTCACCCTACAGACCGATCCCCCGGGTGCCGAGGTTCTTCTGTACCGCGACGTGCAGCAGCAGCGTCGGAGCCGTGCAGTGCTCTCCCGCGTCCTCGGTTACACTCCGCTGATCGAGGTTCCGCTGGCGATGGGAAGCTACCTCCTGGAGATCCGGGCGCTGCACTGCGCGACGGTGCGCTACCCGGTGCGGATTCTCCGACAGGGGCGCTGCACGGGGATCCCACCCGGCGCGACCCTCCCGATGCCGATCTCCCTGCCCGCCTCCGAAGGGGTTGCCCCTGACGAGGTCATTGTACCTGCAGGCTGGTTCACCACCGGAAGCGATCCGCTCATTCAGCCAGCAGCCCGAGAGGTCTGGGTCGATGGCTTCATCATCCAGCGTCACCCGATCACCAACCGCCAGTACCTCTGCTTTCTCAACGCGCTGTGTGAGGCCGGGCGTGGGGAGCAGGCCGCCGCCTTCGCGCCCCAAGAAGCTGGCCGGTTGATGGTCGAGCGGACCCGCGACGGACGGTTTGCGCTGCCTGCGCGCAGCCGCTGGGGAGAGGACTGCCCGGTGGTGCTCATCGACTGGATCGCGGCGCGGGCCTACGCCGACTGGCTCGCTGTGCAAACCGGCCAGGGGTGGAGGCTGCCGCTGAGCCTGGAGTGGGAGAAGGCCGCCCGAGGCGTCGACGGGCGCACGTTCCCCTGGGGCCGCTTCCTCGATCCCTCCTGGTGCTGCATCCGCACCAGCCATCCAGACGCCCCGAGCATCGTTCCGATCCACCGATTCCCGTCGGACATCAGTCCCTACGGAGTGCGCGGAATGGGCGGAAACGTCCGGGACTGGTGCCTGGATGCCTGGAGCGAGCACGGCCCGCGAATCCAAGAGGACCGCGCGATGCCCTCCGAGGGGATCGGTGCTCCGCTGATCAGCGTGCGGGGTGGCTCGTGGTACTCCCTTCCCGAGCAAGCCCGGGTCGCCCGCCCCCTCCGTCTGGCTCCAGGCGCTCGAAGCAGCGATGTCGGCTTCCGGCTGGTCCGCACATACGCCTGAGCGCGCTCACACTCGGATCCCGCCCCGTCGCCCCAGCCACCACAGCCGGGCAACCAGCAGCACCGCGACCACCGACAGACCGACCACCAGCGCCACCCACACGCCCTGCGGTCCTGCGTCCCCGTGAATTCCCAGCCACCAGCCTGCGGGGATGCCCAGGCCCCAGAATCCGACGAGGCAGACGAAGGCCGGGGTGGTGGTATCGCCAGCCCCCCGCAGCACCCCGGCTGACACCACCTGGACGCCATCGCACAGCTGAAAGAGTGCGGCGATCGGCAGCAAGGTCGCCGCCAGCGCAACCACCGGCGGATTGGAGATGTACAGGCGCACCAGGGGCTCAGAGAAGACCCACAGCACCACCCCGGACATCGACATCCACGCCGCCCCCAGCCCAACCGCCACCCAGCCCGACAGCTGCCAGTCCTTGCCCGCTCCCAGCAGGTTGCCGACCCGCGTGGCTGCCGCGATGCCGAGTCCGAACGGGATCATGAAGGTCACGGAGGTGATGTTGAGGGCGACGATGTGCGCCGCCAGTGCGGTGGTTCCAAGCCACCCCATCATCAGCCCTGCGGCGTTGAACGCCCAGACCTCCAGGCCATACTGCAAGCCCACCGGGATGCCGAGGCGCATCAGCCGCAGCAGCTCCGCCCGCTCCAGCACCACCGAGAGCGGCGGCGGGCGGTACTCCTTCAGGATCGGCCAGGCCAGCGCCAGCAGCAGAACCGGCGTGATGCTGCGCCCGATCGCTGTGGACAGCGCGCAGCCCGTGACCCCGAGCTCCAGCCCGAAGATCCCGCCGCCGATGAGCACCCAATTCAGAAGGATGTTCATCAGGTTTCCGACGATCACCACGACCATCGGCAGCACCATCTTCCCGAGCCCTTGCAAGAACTGGGCGATGACCACATACACCATCAAGAACGGCACCCCGAGCGCGAGGATGCTGGTGTAGGTGGTGGCACCGGGGATGACCTCAGCGGGCTGTCCCAGCAGCTGGAGCACCGGCCCGCCGAGCAGGTGAAGCGCGACGACCGGTATCGACAGCAGCAGCGCCAAGACAAGGCCCCGCGCCAGCGCCGCAGCACCCCGCTCCACATCCCCGGCACCGTGCGCCTGGGAGTAGACCGGGTCCAGCCCGCGAAGCGTGCCCATCCCCAGAACCAGCACACCAAAAGCCCACAGGTTGCCCGCACCCACTGACGCCACCGCCCGCTCACCCAGCGGGCCGATCATCACCAGATCCTCGACCCCCATCAGGGTTGTGCCCAGCTGCCCCAGGACCACCGGCCAGGAGAGAGAGAGAAGGCGACAGAGTTCGGCGCGAATACGGCTCACTGGTGGCACATATACCGACAGGTCATGGCTGTGTGCGGTTCGGTGTCTGATGACCCCCGCTCACGACTCAGCAGCGCCCCGCGTGACCGGACCGGATGCAGAGACTACTGCGCTCCAGGGAGCTGCTCCTGGAGTGCTGCCTGGTCCGCCAGCCGACCGTTGATGACCGCCTGGTAGCGGTAGACCCTTCCCTTCGGCAGCAGCTCAGCGGCCTGCTCGAGCAGCCCTGCCGCGCGCTGTAGATCTCCGGCGACCTCTGCCTGGAGCGCGAGGTTGTACAGCGCCTTGCCCTTCAGCTCCGGCTCCTCGCTGCGCAGCAGCGGCTCCCACAGCGTCCCAGCCTGATCCCAGCTCCCGACCTTCGCAAGCGGACGGGCCGCGGAGAGGGCCTCGTCGCGACGACCGTAGAAGGTCCGGGTCACCCAGATGTAGGTCGGCGCGACCCGACGAGCGTACTGCTCACCGGCCTGCCGACTGACCGAGCGAACCGCGTCGGACTGGCTGGGCAGATCGGCGATCGCGGCGTCCTTCGTGCGCCCCTCTCCGCTCCAGGTCTGCCGTGCATCGTAGTCTCGCAGATCATCAATGACCCGTCGGTTCTCGACGTCGTAGAACCGCCACGCGGTCAGCACCCAGGTCTCTCGCGAGGCCTCGTGCACCATCACCGACCGCTCCCGCCCCTCTGAGTCCGTCTCGGTCTCGCGGTGGGAGCTGTGGTTGATGCTGGAGTCGGAGTCGAGGGCCTCCAGAGCGACGATGCCCTGACAGGTCGCCGGCGGGCAGAGACGGCGCGCGGTCTTCCAGTCGAGGGTGTCGGCGAACAGCCCGGAGTCGTCATCGATGGAGACCTCCACGACCTCAAACCGGGGAGAGCCCGCCAGGGTGCCGGTCACCGTCGAGATCGCCTCGGAGCGCCCCATCCGGTCGGCGCCGATGTCCTCTCCAGTCAGGACAGCCTCAATGGCACCCAGGACGGCCTCGCCAGCACTCGATACTCGGCTGCGATCGACCACTGCGATCTGCTGAACGTGCTGGGGAACGTAAATATCCGCTGGCTGGAGGACCTCCATCCGGATCCGGGGAGCACAGCCGATCAGAAAAAACAGGGCGAGGTATTTCATGAGGCGATTTTATCGCAGCCAACACGACTACGGTGTCAGTCGGTGTATGTTCACCATCTTGGGCCCGCTCGCCCCGGCGGCGCTGGAGGCCGCTGCGTCTCAGCGCGCATGCACCCGGTAGATGTAAACCTCGTGAACCTCGCGATCGTAGCCAGGGTAGAGCCCCCTTGGCATGCCGAGGACGATCTGCCGTCCACGGTTGTGGTGCACAAACAATCGCTGCCCGTCTGGCGAGAAGCACAGCCCCTCGATCTCTCCCAGGCGGGCGAATTCGGTGAACGTGTGCTCCAGGACCACCGCAGCGCTGGTCACATCCGGGCGGACATCGACCCGGTAGAGGTGGTCCGCCTCCCCGTCATCGGCGGTGCCGTCATCGGCGGTGACGAACAGCGCGCCCCCGTGCGCCGCGACCCCCTGGATCCACTGCGGGACCGGCTGGAGGTGGACCCGCCGCCGGTATGCCCCGGTGTCGAGATCGTACTGGTAGAGGTGCCGCCCGCTCTCTCCGCCGACCCACGAAGACAGCCACACGCTCCGGTCGGCCTCGTCCACAGCGACCCCGCTGACCTCCTGCTGTCCGGAGTCCGGCGCGATCGGAAAGCCCCCGGTGCGCGCCAGGGTAGCGGCGTCGAAGGCGAGCACCTGGATGTCGTGGCCGATGCCGTCGGAGAAGCGCTCCGCTCCGGCGAGGATGCGCCCCGCAGAGAAGGCGATGTCGCCGAGGTGGTTGGCCGGAGTGGACAGGCCGTCGAGGGCGTGCTCGTGGGCCTGAAGCAGGGTGCCGTCGAGGGCGTAGCGGTAGAGCGCCGTGCTTCCGCTGATCCACAGCGTCTCCCCGTCGGTGGCCACCCCCTGTCGTCCGGCGACCTCGAAGGCCCTCTCCAGGGTGTAGCGGTGTCTGGGCAGCGGATCGTGGGGCATGCCGGCCAGCGTATCGCGCTCGCTCTGGACGACTCACCCAAGACGGTGAGAATTGGGATCCTCTCCGGAGCGGGCTCCGGCTGGGAGCCAGAGGGAAGCGGCGACTGGAGCCGAGCCGAGGGCACGAAAGCGGACCGTCAGGTCTGCGTCGGCCCGCAGTGGACAGAAAAAGAAGGGCTCAGAGGATGGCCAGCCTCAGCCAAGCGGTGAGAGCGCACCCTTCTCATCCGACAGCCCCGTCGCTGAGAGCCGGAGGCGAGCAGAACGCTTCGGCAGACGCCAATGGCAGAGTCCCGGTCCTCCCTCCGGCGGTGATGCCAACGCCATCCCCGTTCCTGGCGGCGGAGTCCACTCCTCCGCACCCTCCCCGCCAACGGCAGCCGTCCATCCTGGGGACCGGACGCTGCCGTAAGCTCAGCGGCAGCACACCAACTGCAAAAACCAGGGCGAGTGAGAGACCGACAGGCGCACCAGCGGCCTCCGCTCAGCGATCGACGCCCTCCACGTCCCGTCCGCTCCAACCCACAGCCAGAATCTCCGCAGCGCCCTACCGCAGCCCCAGGAGATCCCATGATCGATCGCGTCCACTCCGCCTCGCCCTACGAGTCCCGCTACGGCTTCTGCCGCGCTCTCCGCGTCGGGGATCGCATCATCGTCGCCGGGACCGCGCCCATTGAGGCCGACGGCACCTCCGTCGCTGAGGAGGCCTACGCGCAGACCCAGCGCTGCATCGCCATCATGCTTGAGCCCCTCGGCCAGCTCGGCGGCGCTCCTGCCGACGTCGTCCAGACCCGGATGTTCATCACCGATCCGCTCGACGCTGACGACATCGGGCGCGCGCACGGCGAGGCGCGCGCACGGCGAGGCGTTCGCCGACTCTCCACCCGCCGCGACGATGGTCGTGGTCGCCGGCCTGCTCGACCCCCGCTGGCGTGTCGAGATGGAGCTGGAGGCAATCTGCGCACAATGAGCGACTCTCCCCGAGTATGATGCCCTCATGATCCGATTTCTCCCCCTCAGTGTCCTCCTCGCCTGCAGCAGCGGTAAGATCGCTCTCGAAGACCTCACCGATGCCGGGGACATCGCCGATGCATGCGATGAATATGAGCCAGAAGAGGTCACGCTTGAGGTGATCTTTCCGGCCCAGACCGATGCCTGTCCGTGGGGCGAGGACAACAACCTGGAGTCAGCGAGCGGCGTGTTCACCGCCCGAACTGAAGAACTCATACAGCTTGATATTCCTGACGAATCGGTCATCTGCGACATGTCGTTCGACTTCTCCGGCATCGTGCCCGGCCAGATCCAGGTGATGTCCTACGACGACCACTTCTTCTTCACGTTCAACGACGTGGTGCTCGCCGCCAGCTACGGCCCGGTGGTCGAGGAGCGCCTCCAGCAGGATGGCGACACCTACCTCTACGAGTGGAACCCGATCAGCGGCGTGGACTACCACTCCGAGAAGGAATTCGAGCCCTACTGCCTCGGAGACGGAACCGGAGAGTCCACCTGCGACATCCCGGACACCGAGGTCGAGGGACCGATCTCCCTGAACTACAGCGAAGAGCTGGTCAACCAGCTGAGCCTGCTCGCCATTGAGAACGAGCGCTATGACTTCGGCTTCATCACCACCGGCGACGACAACGCCGAGAGCGACTGCATGCACGAAGAATTCGGGTTCACCATCGAGGTTCCCTACCTCGCGCTGTGACTCGCCGCTCCGGCACTGATCCGACGGCCGCAGTCGTCAGCGCGTGCCGCTGAGGCCGCGGTCGAAGGGTCCGTGAGGTGCCGCCTGACTGCCCACCGCTACGCATCCTCGTCGTCCGCTCCACCGACTCCGAAGAAGAAGCTGCTGCCCTCGACCTCGACGGTGCTGTCACCGATGGCCGACCAGCCCGAGCCGCGATCGATGTAGAGCACGCCGCTCCCCTCACCGACCCGGAAGGTTGTGTTGCTGAGGTCGCCATAGGGGCTGTCGCTGCACCCAGTGTCCAGCTCCTCATAGACCTCACGCGCGCCGAGGACGAGGGCATACGCCGTCGAGCAGGCATCGCAGTCAGAGACCGCCTCGACTGTAATCGCCGCATACTCTTCATCGCACAGGAGGCTGGAGCCGTCGCTGGAGAAGTACCCGACTGCGCTGAAGTCATCGCTCACCTCTCCCCAGAAGAACCGACCAGCCTCGTCGTCCTCGTCGTCCTCGTCGTCCTCGTCGTCCTCGTCGTCCTCGTCGTCCTCGTCGTCCGCTTCCCCGCTGGTGCCCGAGGTGCTGTCCCACCAGGCCCCAGCGTCCGTGTCGGCGGACTTGCTGCTGCATCCTGTAGCGAAGAAGAGGGCGGTCAAGGTCAGTGCGCGCATGTGGTTCCTCCATGGTGCTGCAAGCACAGGAACGTTCCGGAGGGAAATCTGGGGCGGATTTTCTTGGCGGACTTGCCGCGCACGTTCACGATGTCCAGCGGCGCTGGAGTTGTCCCGAAGCCCAGCGAACGCGACACCATTCGGTTCCTGCGTGTCGCCCCCCGCCCCGAAGCCAACAGATCTACTGTCATACAAATTTAAAAGGATAAACCTAAAATATTACCCATCTTATTGACAACAAACGGCAAGCCATCGCCAGACCGGGTATCCAGTCTATCAAGACTGGTCACGGATCGACGGAGGAGATCACCCGAATGCGCTACACCATCCTGCTCATGATGCTTGGCTGCAACCCTGCAGCCATCGACGACACCGGCATTGCCGACACCGACGACACCGACGACACCGACGACACCGACGACACCGACGACACCAACGACACCGACGACACCGACGACACCGACGAGCCGGTCGATGGCTTCGGAAACCTCTCTGCGGAGCTCCACGACGATCACGGCAGCCTCGTGATGGCCGGCTGGGAGCAGGATGAGGGCGCCGTCGTCCACATCGAGTACAGCTTCGAGAACAACGAGTGGCACTCCTCCCCGTCGTACACCACCACCTCTGGTGAGCACCAGATCCCTCTTGTCGGTATTCCCTACGAGATGGACGTCGAGTGGCGTCTGGTCATCGAGAGCGCAGACTCCGTTGCACCCCAGGAGATCGACGGCGAGTCCATCACCACCGACGACTACCCGAGCGGACTCCCCGAGCCGGAGCTGCTGCTCTCCGAGTCCGATCAGCTCCTGGAGAACGGCAACTACATCCTCACCAGCATCAACCAGAAAGACGGCGGCTGGACCGGCGGCACCTACTGGACGGTCATCTACGACCGCCTCGGTCGGCTGGTCTGGGCGCAGAAGACCCCACAGAGTCACTGGACGCTGTTCGCTCAGGTCAGCGTGACCGGCGACCACATCCTCTGGGATGAAGCCACCTACTGGTCGGACTTCGATGGCGGCGCAGGGTCCACGGTGCACCAGGTCTACCTCGACGAGGAGATCGACGAGATTCCCACCCGCGGACTCCACCACGCCTTCGTCCAGCTCCCCAACGAGACCCTCGTCTGGGGCAGTCAGAATCACGGCGGCGGAGAGGCCCTTGTCGAGCAGGCGACAGCGGACACCAGCGAGCAGGTGCTGTGGAACTGCAACGACGACTGGCCCAACTCCGGCAGCTGTGAGTCCAACGGGCTGTTCTACGTCGAGGAGACCAACTCCTTCCTCTACAGCTTCTACACGAACAACTCACTGGTCGAGGTCGACCGCGACAGCGGCGAGAGCATGTGGTGGGCCGGTGATGTCCGCAACGGCTACGAGTTCGACCCGGAAGAGTCTGAGTTTGAGTGGCAGCACGGCATCTCCTACACCGAGACCGGCTCCCTCCTCGTCTCCACTGAGGCCCGCAACGGCGGCGGCTACACCACCATGGTCCGCGAGTACATCGTCAACCATGATGCTGAGACCCTCACCGAGATCTGGAACTACGATCCAAACGTCTACGCCTCCACCAACGGCGACGCCTGGCGCCTCGACAACGGCAACACCCTGCATGTCATCGGCAGCGCCGGTCAGATCACCGAGGTCAACGCTGACAGCGAGATCGTCTGGCACCTCGACTTCGACGACGACCACCTGATGGGACGCGGCGAGTTCATCGAGGACCTCTACACCCTCGTCAAGGGCGGCTACTAAAACACCTGCGCGTGCTCGGTCGTTGAGGTCGTCTCAAAGACGCCTCCGATCAGCGCACGACGCGTGATGGTCGTTGTCTCCCCGGAGTCATCCCCAGCGATGGTGGTGAGGATGGCGGTGCGGCTCTCTGGAGAGAAGACCACCTCCTCTTCCATGTAGGCCGGTGAGTCGCTGCCGTTGGTCAGCGACAGGGCTGCATGGAGCTGTCCGCTCTGGTCGCTGACGAACGTGTCCCGGCCCCAGGATCCGCACTGCTCCGCAGCCGGCACCGCCAGCAGCAGCAGCGGGACGCCCGTCTCTTCGGGGTCCGTCAGCGAGACGAACAGCTCATCGCGGACCCCGCTGAGGTCCACTACCGGTCCCAGAGACAGCCGCCTCACCTGCCCGTCTGGCTCATAGACGGCGACGTGGATCTCTCGACGCAGCGAGAAGCCCACCACCACCTGCTCGACCACGCCGTCCTCGTCGAGGTCAGCGCGCAGCACCACCCGTGAGCGCGTGCTCGGCGTGATGTAGATCGGGGTCGCGGTCGCGGTCAGGGCGAGCATCATGGTCAGCATGTCTGAGCCTCCTTGTCTCGGTATAGAGCAAGGAGTGTGCCCGAATCTGCTGCGGTGTCTGGGCGACATCCCCAGTCGATGATTGCAGCAGGTCTATGATCAAGAGATCCGGTTCAGCAGCCAGACCTTCTCGTCCATGAACGTCGCACCCGCCTCACGCCAGCGGGGGGACTCGTCCAGGATATCCGCAGTCGACACGCGGCGGAGCTGTCCGGCGTGGTCGTAGTGCCTGCGAACCTCGTCGTCGGAGATCGAGTGGGGCGGCCCGCTGCGGTCGGCATCAAAGGTAAAGCAATTCAGCAGCATCCGTCCGCCCGGACGCAGCACCGCGCGCAGTCGCTCGGCATAGCGGACCCGCAGCTCTGCTGGCAGAGCGACCAGCGCAGCCCGGTCCCAGATGGCATCGAACATGCCGAGGTCAGCGGAGAAGAAGTCGCCGACGATGTAGGTCAGCCCCGGGCTGCGCCAGATCGTGTGCGCGCCCGCCGGCGTGATCTCCGGTGTGATTCCGACGCGCTCGTGGTACTGCGTCGCGGCCTGCTCCGACAGCTCGACCCCGACCACTTCGCAGCCCTGGCTCACCAGCCAGCTCAGATCGAGGGTCTTGCCGCACAGCGGAACCAGGACCCGCGGCCCGTCGGGGACACCGAGCACTGCGGCGTGCTTGATGAGGTCAGGGTGAACGGCATCTCGGTGGAAGCCAGTCTGCCCCACTCGCCAGCGGTCATGCCAGAATTCTGGTGTCATGTCTCTTCTCTATCAGCAGTCCCTCTCGGGCGCAGCGCTCCAGGATCATCTCGATCGCCTCGGTCAAGGCCGCCACCGGATCGCCATCGTCGACTGCGACCATCGGCTGAAGCTCCGCGACGAGATCCGACAGACTCCGGGAGCCATTGAGCAAGGCGATCACCAGGGGATCCAAGGCGCTGAGCGGCGGCACGCTGTGGTGGAGCCGGGAGATCGGCGGGCGGCCCTGCGCGGCGAGGTGGCGGGCAAGCCACCAGACCTCGGGATACTCGCCGACCTTCCCGGTGACCGGAATCGGCGCGTCGTAGGCCGCCACGACGCCCTGAAGCACACCCTGGAGCAGCAGCCCCTCCAGCCCGCCAGCCCCCACCGCCAGAGCCAGGGTCACGAACGGAACCGGCTGCGGCGCATGGGCCTGGAGGATGCGCAGGGCCTCCACCCGGACGGGGTCTGCGATCACCACGGCATCTCGGGTGCGCCGGTGTCGGAAGGTGACGGGATCGCTGCCCGCCTCCTCGACCAGCCCGGTGGTAAACGACAGCCGATGTGCTCGGCTCAGGTCCAGGCTTCGCTGCGGGGCCACTCCGTCCCGACAGAGCAGGGTGCGGCGGAGGGTGCGGTCGCTGACCAGATCGAGGTACTGCTCCTGATCCACCGGGTCATCGGTGAACGCCTCGATCTGCGCACGAACCGACACCGGCAGGTCGAGCCCGGCCATCCGATGCAGCTCGGCATCCCCCAGGTACGTCAGCCCCGCCGCGACCGCCTCGTCCACGAATTCCCGCAGCATTCGGGGGTCGTTGTTGGCCTCCAGGTAGTCGTGGAACAGGTAGTCGTCGTCGATGCGGTCGAGGTAGGGCACGAACGACTGAAGGGTCCGGGCGTAGACGGGTTGGACCGCAGACTTCGCGACAAACGCCAGGATCGCTCGAGCCTGGCGGAGCTGCTCTGGGAGAGACTCGAACTTACTGGCGTGGTAGCGCATCAGATCGCGCACGACCCGACAGGCATGCCAGCCCGGCAGCGCGTTGTAGCTGACATAGGCGATCCCCTGCTCCGTCAGGGCGGTCCGACACAGCGCCAGCAGCGCTGCCTGGGCATCCGGCGCAACCCAGGAGTAGACCCCGTGGGTGATCACGTAGTCGAAGGAGCCTGGCGGCGGGGCGAAGTCGCGGAGGTCGGCGACATGCAGGGTGATGTTCACCAACCCCAGCGCCGCAATCAGCGCCTGGCCCGACGCAATCTGAACCGCTGAGCCATCGACGCCGACGAACGTGCTCTGGGGAAGCCCAGCGGCCATCGCGATGAGGTTGGTGGCGTCCGCGCAGCCGATCTCCAGCACCCGACACTGCTGCGGATCTGCGGGAGACATCCCCAGCAGCCACCCCGCCGCGAACAGTGCCGAGGGGTGGGTCT
The DNA here is from genome assembly GCA_029251165.1 of Myxococcota bacterium. Lineage (GTDB taxonomy): Bacteria > Myxococcota_A > UBA796 > UBA796 > UBA796 > JAQXDW01. The sequence continues at coordinate 55,173 of JAQXDW010000110.1, read as the reverse complement.
GCGGGTAGGCTTCGCCGGTGTATGGCAGCGCATCGTATGCGAGAAACTCTCCGCTCATGCCGCGAGGGTAGCACCGACGACGGCGGCGGATGACGAGGCCCGGCAGGCTGGAGAAGGGAGAGCAATCGTCCCCCTCAGCAGAGAAGCGGCGGCTCAACACGGTGCTAAGCTGTCCACATGCGCGCTCCTGTTCGCTTCTGCTGCCCAGACAATTCCATCGTCGCGCATGCTCACGGTGACCGGATCGGGCACCTCGGTATCGCGGTCCTTCAACCGGGCAGCGCACCGACACAGCATGTTATTCCGCCCAAAACCACCCGCAAAAGGAGCCGCCTCGTGAAGAACGCTGCTCCCACAGGACGAGCGTTCCGGCCATCCAGGCCCGATGGTGAGACCGCCGCTCGGCTCCAAGCGTATGGCAGCAGCCTGGTGCGCGACTCTCAGCAGGTCTGCCAGGTGAGCGTGATGACCGCCATGAGCCATCCCCTCACCACGAACACAGACACCACGCGGAGCACCGTGTGGGTCTCCCCTGGACCATAGACCATGGCTTCCCTCCTCCACGTCGCGGTCGGAATCGCTGCAGCGCGCCTCTACCTCGGGCGGCGCTCCCTCCCCGGCGCCCTCGCCTTCGCCGCCCTCTCCATGCTCCCGGATGCCGACGTCGTCGCCTTTGCCCTCGACATCCCCTACAGCGACCCGTTCGGACACCGCGGTGCCAGCCACTCCCTGGTGTTCGCTGCAGGAATGGGAGCGCTGATCGGTGGCCTGTCACGACGACTGCGACTGGGGCTGCTCGTTGCCGTCGTCGTCGCCAGCCATCCGCTGCTGGATGCGCTGACAGACGGTGGACTCGGCGTGGCGCTGTGGTGGCCGCAGGAGGAGACCCGGGTGTTCGCACCGTGGCGGCCAATCCCAGTCGCACCGATTGGCGCATCGTTTCTGTCAGAGCGCGGCCTGAAGGTCATGCTCGCAGAGCTGCTGCCATCCCTTCCCCTGCTGATCTACGGGCTCTGGCCCGCACAAAAGGCCTGAGGGGCCTCACTGCCCAAATCATTAACATTAATACTGTTACACGTTTATTTTAAGCAAAAAGCTCCATCACTCATCAAGTACCCAACGGCATCGCCTGGATGCTCATCGCCCATCGGCAGACCGCTCGTAACAATCAGTTACAACGCACCGTGACGCCAGCCTGAGACGGCAGCCATAAGCAAACAAAACAACCGTTATTGGTTGCCTTAAGACGAAAACCCCTCCGTCCAGTCAAGGCCAAGTCCGAACGCTCAGCCCTCCGCGACGGGGCATCGGGTTGTCAGAGACGGCTCCGTGAGCGGCGCCAGTGACACCGCGCTCCCTCTGGAGAGATCACCGGCTCAGCCGGCTGAGGTGCGCTGCGGTGTGCGTGTCATTTGCCACAGCACACACCGCTCCTCGGAGGCGGCCCCCGTCGATGAGCACCCTGTGGAGGCGATAGAGTGACGACCAGGGTCTCGCCGTCGGTCTCTGAGGCTCTGCGGGACCTGACTCGGACCAGATCTGGAGGATGAAATGGTCTCACGGACTCATCTCAAAATTGACCCGTCACTCTGTGGCGTTCCCGTAGAACTCGCAGAGGGAACCGCCACCGTCACGCTGCTCACCACCAGACCAATGGGCGCTGATGCACGCGGCCTGGTCCACGGTGGCTTTGTCTTCGGGCTCGCAGACTACGCCGCGATGCTGGCCGTCAACGATCCGAACGTGGTGCTCGGGGCTGCACAGACCCGCTTCATCGCACCGGTCTCGGTCGGGCAGTCGGTAACTGCAGTCGCCATCCGCACTGCAGTCAAGGGCCGCAAGCACACTGTCGATGTGGTCGCATCGGTTGGTGAGAAGACCGTGTTCACAGGCTCCTTCACCACATTCATCCTCGATGGACATGTGCTGGACGCCTGAGCGTGTGACATCGCAGCATGCGTCAACACAGTGTGTGCGACTCGTGACGCCTCTGTGAAGCCACCACAGCATCCTTGCTGTTCCAAGCCAGATCCAGTCATGCTCGGACAGGTAAAACTTGTCCGCTCTGTAGAGGAGCGCTCAGAGGAGGCCCGATGCTTTCTGGTGGAGAACTTTCGTACCCGGGGCGCATCGACGCTCACCTCCTCAACGCAGCGATGGATGGCGCGCCCATTCACCTGAAGGTCGGCTTCACCAGCCTCGGCGGCCGGCTGGACCTGGCCGATGACTTCGGCCAGATTGCCTTCCTACCGACCAGCTCACAGCCCCAGGGCATCGAGGCTGGTACCCCGGTGGAGGTTCGCTACTCCTACAAGGGCAAGGTGTGGTGGTTCTGCGCCCGCCTGTTCAACCGCCCAAGCCGAAATCGCTGGGCGCTGCTGCGGCCGATGCGGGTGTTCTACAAGCCCGACTCTGAGTAGGGCAGCCACCTCACAGGAGCACCTTACTGGGCGCTCCAAAAAGAACCCCGACCTGATGGAAGCATCCACCGGATCGGGGTCCTCTGCGTGGTCTGGTTCCAGAAGCTGGATCCAGAGCCCAGAGCAGCCTTAGCTGTTCAGGGCTTCCTTGACCTTGGTGCCAGCCTTGAAGCCCATGTTCTTGGAAGCGGGGATGTTGATGGCGGCGCCGGTCTGGGGGTGACGACCGGTGCGAGCGGCGCGGGACTTCACGGAGAAGGTGCCGAAGCCAACAAGACCAACAGAGCCGCCACCAGCAAGCTCTGCAACGAGGATGCCGCCGCCGCTGGAGTCGCCGAAGAGGGCGTTGACAGACTCGGTGGCCTGCTTGATGGAGGTACCCGTCTTCTGGGCAAGGGAGCGTGCGAGATCAGAACGGTTCATGGTGTCTTCCTCTTTGAGGTTGTTGGGCAGGACTACTTATCCCCTGCCGATGAGAGTAGCAGGTCATAAAACGACCGGATGACTGCGTTCAAGCAGAGCAAGAATCACCGTGGAGTCATCAGGTCGCACCCGTCAGGCATAGCAAGTCCGGGCGAATAGTGCATCGCTCGCTTTAAACTGACTGTCCAATCTGGAGCTACAGTGAATCGTGCCTCCGGAAATGGCCCTGCTGAGAACAGATCGTGCTGTGGTCTTTTCAGATCATCAAGGCTCGACCACACCCCTGCAATTATTCACCAATATATACTTAAAACCATGACTAACAGCTTTAATCCGCAAATGAACAAGGCCCGTCCCTTTGTGATGGTGATCCGAGAGTCAGGCATCCTCGGAGTCCGCAAGACCAGCAAACGCCTGGGCAAAGGATTCAGGGATACCAGCTCTCTGCCATGGGAACGATTACCGGCGCAGGACTCAAAAAGAACTTCACCAATGTCACCTTCCACTTGTTCTGTGCCCTCTCAGAATCCAGTCGTCGCTCCAGGAGAGTCCGCTTGGTGGTGGGTGTCCCTGAGAGGTCGTTCGTCCGGTACGATCTCAGCACTGTGTTGCTAAGCCTCCACTCGGACGCTTCACCACAGACCACCATGGCAAGCGATGCTGCCCGCACACGCCAGCAGCATTCGCCTCCTCGACTGCATCCAGACCGCGACGGTCAGCGGACCACAACGACAGGGTGATGCCGCACCACCAGCTCTGCTGCCCTTCTGGTGCTGGAGGCTCTAAGCTCGACACCTCAAACTTAACTTGAGCACACCCGACATCGTCGCCCTGGGCGGACAAGTGGAGGGAGCCCGAAGCAGGTGCCGCCTGCAGGAGCAAGCATGGGCCTTCCGGCGTGGTGTCGACGCACACAAACTGGACGACGCTCAGCAAGAGAGCACCCCAATCGGTCATGACGACATGCAGGGTGCAGGATGGTGCAGCGGGCATCGAGCAGCCGCTCCGGAGAGCGACGGAGGGCACCGGTGAGGGCGGGGAAGCCAACAGCGGGGTAGCCGGCTCAGCCGCCATGGAGTGATCACGACATCGCGCCTGGCAGCTGTCAGAAGAGCACCGGACATGCCTGTCATTGTTGGCCGCGCTCTCCCTGTAGGCTCAAGTGAAGACCACCCGCCGTCATGGCAGAAGGCCACCAGGCGGGCTGATGTGTCGTCTGGATTCAGCACATACCAAGAAGTCTATCCCCACTCAACGGGACCTCAGACACACACGCTCATGGAGCCGATTTGTGCCACTCAAGACCATCACTTCGAGCCTGTTGGGACGATCAATCAATATTTTTTGAACAATGTTATTATTTTCGAACAACAGTCAAAATAAGGACGTTCATGCTCACCCAGCTTGCCGAGGCCCTCTGGGTTGCTCACCACCCCCACACCTTCATCGGCCTGAATTTCGGGGCTCGGATGACCATCATCAAGCTCCCCGATGGCAGCCTGCTCCTTCACTCCCCCATCCCCATCACCGATGGCCTCGCGGCAGACATCGATCGGCTCGGTGCAGTCCGTCACCTCATCGCGCCCAACCTGTTCCACCACCTGTTCATCGGAGACGCTGCCGCGCGCTGGCCGGAGGCGACGGTCTATGGACCTGAAGGGCTGGCGAAGAAGCGCCCGGATCTCACCATCGACCGCACCCTCTCCCCCGAGGTCCTGCCCGAGGGGATCGTCGGTGTCTCCCTGGCAGGGATGGCGCCGCTGGCTGAGACGGTCCTGTTCCATCCTCCCAGCGCCACCCTCGTCTCCTGCGATCTGGTGCTCAACTTCACCGCGCCGAGGGGCCGGTGGACGAAGCTCTACCTCTCGCTCAACGGCATCAACGGCACGCCTGGGGTCAGCAAGCTGGTGGCGACGACGGCGTTCAAGGATCACGCTGCGATCCGCAAGGGACTCGACGACATCCTCGCCCTCCCCTTTGACCGGCTCATCGTCTCCCACGGCGATGTGCTGGAGTCCGGCGGGCATCCGGTCTTCCAAGAGAGCTTTGCATGGCTGAAGTAGACGATCGGACTCGGCAGCGGCTGGCGCGAAAGGCACGACGTCAGGAGCGCAAGCGGCTGCTGATCCTGGCGGCCGCGCGCTCGGTGCTGATCGCTGAGGGGCTCGATGGCATGACCACCGCTGCGGTCGCAGCAGCCGCAGACACCTCCACCTCCACCCTCTACTACTACTACTCCTCCCGGCAAGCCCTCATCGATGCCATCGCCATCTCACAGCTCTCCGAGGACGTCACGCGCATGGAGGCCGCGGTGGCCGCAGAGACCGATCCAGTCGATGCGCTGATCGCGATGGTTCAGGCCCACGTCCGACACTACGCTGCCCGCCCAGAGCACTACTTCCTCTACGAGGGGCTGTCGCGGGCCGGGCTGAGCCCAGAGGCCCTGGTCTCAGGAGTCTATCCGCTGAGCACGCGGCTCAATGACATGCTGGAGGAACGGCTTATCGCAGGACAGCAGCGCGGCCTCGTTCACCCCGAGGTCTACCCTCGACAGCTCGCCAACGCCGCCTGGTGCATGGCTCAGGGCATCCTCGTGACCACGCTGAGCTTCGCCCGCAGCGGGGGCAGCATGCTGTTTTCTGTCGAGGCGCTGCTGTCCGAGAGCTGCACGACCCTGGCAAGAGGAGCACGCGCTCAAGATCCTGCCGGCGGATCCGATAGCTTGGACAGGAGGGACAATGTCAGAGGCAATCCGAGCTCGGCAAGCAGCGACACTCCTCAGCCGGATGAAGAGCGGTGATCGCATCCCGTTCGCTGCCGTCGGTGATGAATTCCGAATCGGTGCGTTCTCAGCGCAAGCTGATCCGGAAGCGGTGAGCGGCATGCTGTGGGTCATGAACGACGGACAGATTGAGCTGCTGGTCAACGGTCCAGAGCGCGGCCTGCTGTTCACACTCGCGCTCTGGCTGATGAACTGGGTGCCGATGCACCCGGAGCTGAGGCCGCTTCAGTACGCCGTCGCGCTCGACCGGGCCGCGTGAGCGGGCAGCGATGCCACCCCAGCTCCACGCCTGTCACCGCACCGGGAGCTGCTGCCGTGGTCGGGGTTCCTGCACCCTGACCCCAGCCGACACCGCCCGAATCGCGGACCATCTCGAGCTCTCGGTCTTCGACTTCCGCCTGCGCTACACCCACGCCTCCCCGCGCGGACCCGTGCTGAAGATTCGCGGCGGCTACCGCGGCGATGGAAGCTGTGTGTTCCTCACAGAGGAGGGCTCCTGCGAGATCCAGCCGGTCAAGCCGCAGCAGTGCACCGACTACCCGCTCTGGGAGCGGCTGGCAGAAGACTGCGATGCCTTCGAGCATGCTCGGTCGGAGTGCGGAATGCTCCGCCACCTCTCCCACGCTGAGTTCCAGCAGATCTACGCCGCCAGCCAGGATCGCACCCGCTGACGACGGGCCTTCCGGCGCGTGCGGCGTCTCCCACGGGCCGCCGCGACGATCTCCCGGCCGCCGTCTTCGCCCGGGAAGCTCCGAAACCGCAGCAGCCGCCACAGTCCGCGCACAGGCCCCGGGGGCATCGCTGCGTAGTACGCCATCGCAGAGCCCATGCTGCCGAAGGTCATGCCAGCAGAGTAGAACGGCGAGTCCGCGGTCAGGTTCTTCCGCCGCATGCGCTCTGCTGCGCCGGGATCGGCCAGGAAGTCGCGTGTGTATTCGAGAAGACGCGCATGGTAGTCGGGCTCCTCGACGATGGCTCCAATCGAGCGTGACCGGAGGTGGGTGCCCTCCAGCATCTGGAGGATCTGCACCTCCAGCGCCTCCAGGCCACCGTCGATGGCAGACAGCAGCTCCAGGTCGTAGATCGGATCGGCGTGAACAACCTGCATGAGGTGTCCGATGATGGCGTCGGGGTGGCTGAGGAAGCCGGTGGGGTCGAAGACCGAGGCGGGATCATCGAGGAAGCGCAGCAGGGCATGGAAAGAGAACGTGATTCCCTTGCTCTTGTAGTAGTCGTCCGCGCAGGGAAGGATGAAGAACCGGAACATGTCGATGGAGCCGAAGATGAGCTGCATTCGACCCGGAATCTGCTCGACAATCCCAGCCTCCTGGAGCCGCTCCAGCCGGCGACGAACCTCGCCGGGAATGACCATGCAGCGTAGGGCATAGGCCAGCCGATGGCGCTTGGCGCGGCGCTGCTTCCGGGTTCCGATGGCACAGCGGATGAGCTGGAGGGGGGACTGAGAGAGTCGGGCTGGGACGTTCATGGGCACCTCGCTGAGATTCGCTCTGCTCCCTCCCAGACGCAGCACACCGCCCTGATCGCCGATGTGGCGTTCAGGATGCTGACTTTGGAAGAGCGACCGACCCCTGATCAGATCGTAAACGCGTGTGCAGAAGTCCGCAGGTCAAATTGCGTCACGATGTGTTTTGATGGAGAGATGTTGATCCTCCTGAGCCTCGCAGCCCACGCTGCGCCTGTGATCCACATCGACCGCACAGGGCGCACCCTCACCCTCATCGACGACGGCACCGTGCTGCAGACCGCCCCCGTAGGCATCGGACGGGGCGGGCTCGGTGAGAAGACCACCATGTCCGATCTCATCACCCCAACCGGAACCTTTACCGTCGATCTCATCCTCACCCCCACCGCCGGCGCCGTCGCACCAGAGGTGATCGAACGATTTGGGGGCATCCCAGAATACGCTGCGCTTCTGACCGACCTTCCGACACTGTTCTCCAACATGAACCGCATTGACTTCGACGGCGACGGCAGCTCGGATGCGGCCTACGGAGGCGCCTACATCGGCCTGACCTCCGACGCTGCGGTCACCGGCCCGAAGCTGCGGCGGTATCGAGACGGAACCATCTACTGGTACTCGATCGCCCTGCACGGCACGCCAGCCCCAGAGAACCTCGGCGCAGCCCGGTCCGGCGGCTGTGTTCACCTCTCAGAGACGCTGCTCGCTGCGATCATCGCGGACGGCACGGTGACCATCGGCAGCCCGGTGATCATCTCAGATGGGCCACCAGAGCGGGAGCAGCGAGTCCTGCGAGACGATTCGCTGAGTCATCGAAAAAATAAGGAATAAAGTACACTTGTCCGAGTAAAACATGAGTAATGAACGAAAAAAAACAAGAACAGCTCGTTGTGAAGATGGTGGAGAAGAAGCGCGCCTCTGAGGGACCTCGCCATGGCGAAGCGTCGGCGACAGTCTCCGGCTCCGGTGGAGCGCTCAGCAGCGCACCCACCAGCCCGACCGGCCATGATCGCACCGACGCAGGCTGTCCGGACTACGGCATCCTCAGCTTCCACGCTGCGCCCCCCGTCGAGGGGCCACCAGCCGCCGTCACCCCAGAGCACACCGGCCCTCGCTATGCCTGCGAAAAGTGCGGCGCCCTCGGAGACGACGACCGGAGCTGTGTGCGGTGTGGGCACTGGGAGCTTCTCGACCTGCATCGGGCCAGCGACCGACAGTTCAGCGCCATCCTCATCACGCAGCGTATCCAGCGACGACGTCACCTCATCACCGGCGGCGGATTGATCAGCGCGCTCGCCGGAGTGGTCCTCTTGCTGATCGGCACGGTATATGTCGCCTCCCCGGTGCTGCTCATCGGGCTCATCCTCACCCTTGGCGGCGCCACACTGGCCGCAGGCGGACCGATAAACGTATGACAGACAAGAAGCTTGAGATCAGCAAAGCGGAGGTCAACCTCCTGCCGCTGTGGCGCTACGAGGGCACCGTGATCCAGCCCACCACCGCAGATGAATTCGAGGCCGCAGCGCAGCAGCTCCTCGTCGCAGACGTCATCGGGATGGACACCGAGACCCGCCCCACCTTCCGCAAGGGAGCTGCGGCGCGCCCGGTCGCGCTGATCCAGCTCTCTCTGCCCGACGTTGTCTACCTCATCCGACTCAACAACCATGGTCTCCCCGACGGGATCCGCGCGGTGCTGGAGGATGCCTCGATCAAGAAGATCGGCATCGGCACCCGAGACGATGTACGCGAGCTGAAGCGAGACTTCGACTGCGAGCTGAAGGGTGTCATCGACCTCAACACCCTCTGCAAGGATCTGGGCTACCAGAGCATCGGTGCCCGCAAGCTCACCGCCCTGATCCTCGGTCGGCGCATCTCCAAGAGCCAGCAGACCAGCAATTGGGAGAACCCGACCCTCACCCCCGCGCAGATCGCGTACGCCGCCACGGATGCCTGGATCTGCCAGGCGCTCTATGCGGAGCTGCCCGCCTCAGCGGCGAAGCCAAAGCGGCGGCGGCGGCGACGGCGGCGGAAGTCATCGGATTCCTCCGAGAGCACAGCACCAGAAGCCAGCGAGTAGCCCCTCACAGTGCCCCAGTCAGACCTCACCCCTCCAGACTCGACAGGAGTCTGGGGCTGAGCTCACCTCAGCAGCGGAGATGGCGACAAGAGGGGGCACCGCAGCATGGTCGGGATCGCGATCCCGTTCCAGCCATCTGAATCATTGTCCAGTGTGTCCGTGCACTCGATGTCCGTGTCTACATTGCTCTCTGTAGTGACGGTGTCGTCGTACTGCTCACCACATCCAAGGGGACGCACCAGAAGAAGCGAGAGCCGAGGATTCATTTCGAGGATGATTCGTCACAATGAGAAAATACAGTGGGTAAGAGAAGCCTGACAGTGAGTGAAAGAGGCTTGCTCGCGGTCCCCTTGACGAGACCTCTCATGGTCTTAGATGATAACGATAATCATTATCAGTGGAGTCCCCATGGCCGCACTCAAGTCTGTGATCCAGAAGAGGCTCTCCTCCCCAGCCACCGTCACGGAGGTCGAGGACCTCTCCCCGCGGGTCCGCCGCATTCGGCTCTCTGGCCCACCGGTCAAGGGAATTCGGTGGCGCCCGGGAGACAAGATCAAGCTCGCTGCTGGGCCAAGGCTGCGCAGCTACACCCCCGCTCGGGTCGACGCGACAGCGGGCTGGATGGATGTGGTGTTCTTCCTGCATGGTGGCGGAGCAGCCAGCGCGTGGGCCAGCGCAGCAGAGGTGGGCGACACCGTCGGCTTCATCGGTCCGGCTCGGAGCATGTCGGTACCGGAGGCAGCGCCGGACTGGGCGCTCTTTCTCGGCGACGAGACCACAATCGGCCTCGCCGCTGCCTGCCTGGAGACCTTGCCAGAGACCGCTGCAGTGCTGGGGGCCATCGAGCTCTCGGCAGACGATGCCGGGGCGCTGCCAGCCTTTGGGCTGCCGCTGAGGCCAGCGATTCGAGCGGAGAGACACGGCGAGGCGCTGCTGGCGTGGCTGGCAGAGACCACGCTGCCGTCCGGTCAGGGCATCGCCTGGCTGTCGGGAGAAGCTGACAGCGTGATGGCGCTGAAGTCCGCACTGCTGGCGCGGGGAATGGATCGGGCCGCGCTGAAGGTCAAGCCGTACTGGAGCACCCGGGGTCATGCCCACCGCAAGGCTCTCCAGAAGCAGCTGTAGCCCACCGGACGGTGCCTCACAGTACAGGTCGCCTCCGGATACCTTCTCGCAATGCTGCTCCTCCTTCTGCTCGCCTGCACCGACTGTCCTGAAGGCTCCAGCCTCCGAGACGACGGCATCTGCTACCTCGATGACGTGGACGAAGTCCCTCCACCAGACGACACCGCTGGAGACGCCGCCCCTCCCGAAGACTCCGGCGGTCTGCACGACACCGCGCAGCCTAAAGGCGGCTGCCCGGCAGAGCTCAGCACGGACATCTACGACGCCTACCCCGTCTACATCGACGGGACCGACCGTCGGTTTGCCACCATCCAGGACGGCATCTGGGGTTCGGAGGACGGCGACGTGGTGACGGTCTGCCCGGGCACGTATGCGGAGAACATCGACTTCAAGGGCAAGCCGATCACGGTCACCAGCGCCGAGGGTCCGTGGGTGACCATCATCGACGGCCAGGGGCTCGACTCTGTGGTCACCCTCAAAAACTACGAGTCACCGGCGTCGATCCTTCAAGGCTTCACCCTCACCAACGGCAACGCCCTGGCATCCAACCACGGCGGCGGGATCTACATCGAGTGGGGCAGCCCGACCATCCGCTACAACGTCATCGTCCACAACCAGGCCCGGATTGCTGGCGGGGTCTATGTCCGAAATGGTGTCGCAAACATCCACAACAACATCATCGCCTGGAACGAGGCGATGGAGGGCGGGGGCGGCATCGTATGCACCGCCTGTGTGGGCAGCGTGCGGTACAACACCCTCCTCGAGAACCGCTGCGGTCAAGGGCCCGTCGGGGAGTGGTTCTGGGGAACCGCCGACCTCACCGGCAACGTCATGGTCTCCCAAGAGATCGACACGGGCGCCGTCCTGCGGTGGCTGAAGCCGCGCGGGGATGACTTCGAGACCGGCTACAACCTCGCCTGGCCACACACCGCCATGGTCGATGGCACCAACAAGGCGGACTGGCCGGAGGGAGACGGCATGGTGTGGGCAGCGGCAGGGCTGGTCGATCCAGAGGGAATGGACTTCGCCCTGTCTCCGGAGAGCCCGGCCCGAGACGCCGGTCCGCCCCATGACCTCGACCCCGACGGCAGCCGGGCGGACATGGGGGCCTACGGCGGTCCGGACGGCGAGTGGCCCTGGTAGACCGCCTCCGACACCAGCCAGCCCGCCCCACCAGCCAGCCCTCGGCCTGGACTGTGTGATGGGCAAACCGTGGCTGGGGGTGCTCACCGCGCTCGCCGTGCAGTGCGCCCGTCATCGTCTGGGATCCCACAGCCACCACGGCTCGAGCCGTCAGGCAGATTTTGCAGTCTCTATCGGACTCTCCGCTGTGCAGAACGCCAGGATGCTGGTGGCCCAGCGGAGGCTGAGTCGCAGCGCATATCCCCCTGCCTTCGGAGAGCATTGTCGGCAACCGCAGACCTGGACGACTCGACAAAAGCGAGTCGTGTTAGTCTCGCACGTCGCCCCGAGGGCGTGAACTTCCGGAGATGAGCTCAATGACATTCGCACTCCCCCTCTTGCTCGCTGGCATGGCTCAGGCAGACGAAGGATTCGACCTTGGCATCAGCGCAGGTCCCTTCCTCTCCGGCCCGGCTGAGCCCACCGAGTCAACGATGGTCAGCGTCGTGCCCCGCCTCGTCCATGGCTACGCCGACGATGTCCTGCACACTGAGCTTGAGCTTGGGGTTACCGTCGGAGATGCGCTCCTGATCAACCCCAGCATCGGCGGAATGCTTCGCGCCGAGACCGGCCGCATCGATCCGCTGTTCGCTGCCGGTGTCGGCCTGATGTACCGCAGCCTCGACGGCGAGAGCGACATGGACATGCTCGTCCGCGTCGGCCCCGGTGTGGCCATCGACCTCACCGACACCCTCGCCTTCCGCAGCGACCTGCGCCTCATCAATGCCCTGGGCAAGTCCGAGTTCACCAACACCGCCGGAGCCTCCCCGAGCTTCGAATTCCTCGTCGGGATCGAGCTGCAGGTCGGAGACAAGGACACCGACGGTGACGGGCTCTCCGACAAGGACGACGCCTGTCCCAACCAGCCGGAGGACTTCGACCAGTTCGAGGACGAGGACGGCTGCCCGGATGCTGACAACGACAAGGACGGCGTGGCTGACACCGCCGACACCTGCCCCAACGAGGCCGAGGACGCTGACGGCTTCGAGGACGACAACGGCTGCCCCGACCCAGACAACGACGGCGACGGTATCCTCGACACCGCCGATGAATGCCCCGATGAGCCCGGCACCGGCGACACGCGCGGCTGCCCGGACAAGGACGGCGATCGCGTCCCCGACGCGCGCGACGAGTGCCCCGATGAGCCCGGCCCGAAGAACCTCAACCCGGCCACCCACGATGGCTGCCCGGAGCGGGTCGTGATCCGCGAGGACCGCATCGAGATCCTGGAGAAGGTCTTCTTTGAGCTGAACTCTTCAGACATCAAGGCCGAGTCCAACGCGCTGCTCAACGATGTCGCGAAGGTCCTCGTCGACCACCCCGAGATCCTCATCATTGAGATCGGCGGCCACACCGACTCTGTGGGCTCCGCGAGCTCCAACCGTCGCCTGAGCCAGGGGCGCGCCGACTCGGTCAAGGCCTACCTCGTCGCCCAGGGCGTCACTGAGGATCGCCTGACCGCGAAGGGCTACGGCGAGTCTGTCGCCATCGCCGACAACGGCACCGAAGAAGGCCAGGCGCAGAACCGCCGGGTCGAGTTCCGGATCCTGCGCAAGGACCGGTCCAGCAAGCCCGAGTAGTCTCGCTGCTCGGATGCTCCGGGTGCGATGACCAGCGCCCCTGCCAGCACTCCGCTGGCGGGGGCGTCCTCTTTGGTAGGGTGCTCAAGTCTCGCGAGGAGTTCTGATGAGTGCAGCGCTACAGGCAGGCGATCTGGTCTGTGTCACCGGGGCCAATGGCTTCATCGCCAGCCACCTCATCTCCGACCTGCTTCAGGCCGGCTACCGGGTGCGGGGAACCGTCCGGGATCCGAGCAACACCGCCAAGGTCGCGCACCTCCACGCCATCGCCGAGGCCGCTGGTGCCCGTGATCGCCTGGAGCTGGTCGCCGCCGATCTGATGAAGGACGGCAGCTTCGATGCTGCGATGGCGGGAGCTGCCGGGGTGTGCCACTGCGCCGCTGCGGTGTTCTTCGCCGCCGAGGATCCCCAGCGCGACATTGTCGATCCCAGCCTCATCGGCACCCGCAATGTCCTGGAGAGCGTGCGGAAGGCCGGCACGGTCCGAAGGGTCGTCCACACCAGCTCCGTCGTCGCGGTCTATGGCTGGGACAAGCCCGATGACCACCTGTTCACGGAGGCGGACTGGAACACCAGCTCGACCCTGGAGACCGACCCCTACGGACTCGCCAAGGTCGAGGCCGAGAAGGCCGCGCGGGCGTTCGTCGATGGGCTGCCTGAAGACGAGCGGTTTGAGCTGGTCCACCTCAACCCCGGCATGGTCTGGGGGCCGCCGCTGATCAAGGCCCACGCCAAAGCCAGCCCCAAGCTGGTCCGGGATGTCGTGAGCCGAACGAACCCGGGAGTCCCACGGCTGATGCTCAACGTGGTCGACGTCCGCGACGTCTCCGAGGCCCATGTCCGCGCGCTGGAGGCCGAGTCCCCACCAGCCCGCTGCATCCTGGTGGCGGCCAACGGCTGGATGCCAGAGCTGATGCAGCAGATCCAGGCGATGTTTCCTGACGTGGTGATGGGTACCCGGAAGATCCCGCGGTGGGTGGTGCTGCTGGTGTCGATGTTCGACAAGACCCTGAACACCGCGCAGCTCGGCAAGCTCGTCGGCCGCTCCATGCCGATGAGCAGCGCGCTGAGCGAGAGCGCCTACGGCATGACCTGGCGACCGCTGGCCGAGACGCTCCACGACACCGCCGCGCCGATGATCGAGCACGGCTGGGCCCGAGTGAAGCGCCGCCGAGGCTGACCGGGAGGCTACGCCGGGCCACCGCACCCGGGGCAGTGCACCGCCTCATCGGGCAGCCGCAGTCCGCAGTACGTACACCGCTGAAGCCGAGCAGGGGCCGCGGAAGCAGACGCCGGCCGTATCGCTCCGTGCTGGATGAGCTCGGCAATCTCCCGAAACGCCTGGGCGGCTCTTGGGACCAGCTCCGTCTCGCAGGTGAGGGAGATCGGCTCGCCAGCGATGAAGACCTGGCTCTTCGTTGTGGTGACCGTGACGGGATCCAGCTCCGCCCAGCGGACAGACTGGGGACGGGCCACGATGTTCTTCCAGCACAGGCGCTGCGGGGTGATGATGAAGCCATCCTGAGCACCGCCGAAGACCGTGTCGTCGAACAGCACGAGGACAGGCTCCGACACCGCGAGCTGGCTGCTGTGGATCTTTCGCACGCGGTGAAGCTTCTTTGGTGGAATCCCAGGCGCATAGAAGACCGACTCGTCCTTACCAAGGTGCAGGAGGGCCAGGCGGTGGAGCTGCTCGTTGAGTCCATCGGCAGCTGGAGGAGGGCGGCGTGCGAGCAGGGAAAGGAGCGCGCAGAGTACCTCCGGGAGGCCCTCGGTCATCATGCTCTGAATCTGACCGCCGGAGATGTTCAGCTGAGCGCGCTCCACAGAGAGGCTGTCCGGGTTGATCTCCGCGTAGGTGATCTGCTGCGGCGCCCCCAGGGTGTTCTTCCAGCAGATCCGCCGGGCGGTGAGGATGAAGCCGTTCGCTCCCAATCCAAACAGGGTGCTGTCATACAGCGCGAGGATCGACTCCTCAGACGGCAGGTGGTGCGCATGGGTGGCGGCCACCGTCGTGCGCATCTGGTGGGGAATGTCTGGTGCGAGGTAGACATCATCCAGTCCAGAGAGCCGGTCGGTGAGCTCGTTCTGAAGATCAAGCGGCATGGCGAGAGTATACCAAGCCCTCCTCAGCCATCCCGGAAGTCGGTGTCCGGCTGCGGGCCGTTGCCGAGGATGCCCTCAATTTTCGCCAGGACCTCCGGCGTCAGCTTGTCGAGGAGATCGATCGCGGCCATGTTCTCGACGACCTGCTCGGTCCGAGAGGCGCCGGTGATGACCGTGCTGACGCGCGGATGACGCGCAGCCCAGGCCAGGGCGAGCTGAGCCATGGTGCCGCCGAGGTCCTCGGCCACCTCCGTCAGCTTCTGGACCTTCGCGATCTTGTCAGGGAAGGAGGGATCGTTGAGGATCGACTCCCGCAGCCAGTCGTACTGTGGAAGAGAGAGCCGAGATCCCTCGGGCACGCCGTCGTTGTACTTTCCGGTCAGCAGGCCGCTGGCCAGCGGACTCCAGACCGTCATGCCGAGCCCCTTGTCCGCGACCAGCGCAGCATACTCCTTCTCCACCCGCTCTCGATGGAACATGTGGTACTGCGGCTGCTCCATCAGCGGTCCGATGAGCCCGAGCCGGTCCGCCACCCGCCATGCCTCACGGATCTGATCGGCGCTCCACTCGCTGGTGCCCCAGTAGAACGCCCAGCCCCGGTCGATGACGTGGTTCATTGCCCGGACGGTCTCCTCGATGGGCGTGTGCAGGTCGGGACGGTGGCAGAAGACGAGGTCGAGGTGGTCGAGCCCGAAGCGCTTGCGGGCCGCATCGACGCCCTCGATGACGTGCTTCCGAGACAGACCCCGCTGGTTTGGCCCCTGTCCGCCCCAGAAGATCTTCGTGCTGACCACGTACTCGTCGCGGCCCCAGTCCAGCGCCGAGAGGGCTCGGCCCATGATGGTCTCGGCCTTGCCGTTGGCGTAGGCCTCGGCATTGTCGAAGAAGTTGCAGCCCGCCTCAAACGCCGCAGACATCGCCTCCTGTGCCGGCTTGAAGTCCATCTGGTGGTCGAACGTGACCCAGGATCCAAAGGAGAGGGCGGAGACCTTGAGGCCAGATCGGCCCAGGTAGCGGTACGGCATGCTCATGGCGGGACTCCCGAAGGGTTCTGGAGGGAGCCTTATCACCGTGAATGACGACGCCAATTCACATGCCGTGGCCCTGCGTAGCACCGTCCACCGGTCTGGAGCGAGATCACAGGATAAGACGCACCAATGCTGCTCATCCTTCTCTCTGCCTGTGGTGACTCGTCTGACGACTCCGCCGCCTCCGCTGTTGACCCGCTCTCGCTGTCGGTGATCGGATCGGGACCGATGGGTGTCGGCTACCGACTCGTCGAGCAGACCTACACCGAGCCGACCGGTGATCGCCTGACGGTGCCTGTCAACATCTGGTACCCCACAGCCGACGAGGGCGGCGAGGCCCCCCGGTACTTCAACCTCGTCGAGGATCCCGACGCCATCCTCGATGCTGCGCCCGCAGCGACACTGCACGCCGGCGGCTACCCGGTGCTCATCTTCTCCCATGGCTCGTTCCTCTACGGCGGCTCCAGCAGCTTCCTCGCTCGGCACTTCGCCAGCCATGGCTGGATCGTCGCTGCACCAGACCACGTCGGCAACACCCTGACCGACTACGGCGACATCCCGCTGCCGATCTACTACCGACGCCCCCTCAATGACCGCGCAGCAGTCGATGCCGTGGCAGCCCAGCCGGACCTCTCCGGAGCGGACACTGACCAGATGGTGCTCGCTGGCTACAGCTTCGGCGGGTACGACACCTGGGCCACCATCGGCGGGACCCTCTCCCGCCCAGGGTTCGAGGCACAGTGCGACAGCGGCGCCCTGATCGACTGCACCGAGGCGGAGCTGGCGGCCCTGGAGGCGGGCTTCTTCGATGACCGCTTCGTCGCAGCGATCCCGATGGCCGGGGCGGGTCGGTTCGAGTACTTCGCCGACGGCGGGCTGGAGAACCTCACCGTGCCGGTGCTGCAGATGTCGGGAACCGAAGATCGCGACGATCCACAGCAGATGTGGGACCTCTCAGCGGGCACCGCGCTGTCCTGGGTCTCCATCGAGGGCGGCTGCCACGAGATGTTCGGGGTCGGCGGCTGCCCGGATCTCGCCCCTGAGGATGGCTTCTCTCTCATCGAAGCCTACGCCCTCGCCTTCGCACGTCATCACCTCCTCGGGGATGACTCCGAAGAGGTCACCGGGCTGCTGGATGGCTCAGAGCGCCCCTGGGACTCCGCAGTGCTCCAGACCCGATGAGGGTCAACCACACCGGGGCGGCTCGACGACACCGGCACCTCCGATCCGTGAGGAAGCCCGCCAGCGCGATCAGCACTACGCAACAAGTCCGTGACGTCGCCTCCCGCTCTGCCGTATCCTCTGCTAAACCGCATCCCAGGTCCCAAGTAGGAGTTCCCTGATGTTTCCCATCCTCCTCCTCGCCGCATGCGGCGACAAGTCCTCCGACGACTCTGCTGCCGCTGGCGTCAGCTTCCTGGAGCCACCAGCCGCCTCAGAGGGCTTCCAGCTCAAGATGGAGGCCACCGCCCCGCCCTATGAGGAGGTCTGGAAGTGCGCGGTCTACCCGATTCCGGTTGACGAGTACGCTCCGGTCAGCTGGATCGAGTACCAGCAGAACGAGGGCACCCACCACATGACCCTCTCCACTCCCGGCCTGTTCGTGGCTTCCGGCACCATCCCGTACGGCGACTACGACTGTGAAGATCTCTACGGCGATCAGAGCCTGATGGAGAACCAGATCCAGTTCTTCGGCGCTCAGGGAACCGCACAGGACACAATGAACCTCCCAGATGGGGTCGTGGCGAACCTCCCGCCAGGCGTGGACATCATCCACGAGATTCACTACGTCAACCCGACCGACGAGACCGTGAATCTCTACTCGATCGTAAATGCCTATACCATCGATGAGAGCGAAGTCATCGATGGAATCTGGGGTGGTCAGGTCCGAGACGAGAGCATCGAGATCCCGGCCCAGTCCGAGCACACCGAGTGGACCCGCTGCGTGATGAACGAAGACGTCGACGTCCACTTCCTCGCCAGCCACACCCACGAGAAGGGCATCATGTTCACCATCGCTCCGTTCGATGGCAAGGAGACCGGCGAGGTCTTCTTCGAGAACGACGACTGGCACGATCCCAAGATCACGCAGTACGATCCGCCCCTTGTCGTGCCCGCCGGAACCGGCTTCGAGTACGCCTGCACCTGGCGCAACGACACCGACGACATGGTGCCCTACGGCCTCGACTCTAAGGACGAGATGTGCAACCTCGCCATCGTACACACGCCATTCAGCATGTCTGCTCAGTGTGAAGTGGTCGAGACCAGCGACGGCGTGCTCTGGGAGCAGTAGCTCGCGCCAGGAGCGAAAAGAGTACCTGATGAGAGCGGATCTTTAGCGGTTCACAGCAGTGGTCCGTGCATCCCTTCCGCTGTGTGTCCGATCACCGCCAGCGGATATTGTTGAATCGTATTCTTGATCAAATATTGTCATGTCAATACTTTAAGAGAATTCTCAACGATTCACCAATAAAACAACTTAATAAGCTGTTTATACTCAATAGGGCCGCAAGATCCATGATTTGTTGACACGACCGAAATTGCTTCGATCCACGCATAAAGAATGTGCCGAATCACTGAATGCTCCGATGACAGGTTCACTCCAGAACTGCATGCCATTAATAAAGCGTGACACAGCACACTTGGTCTTACTGAACAGCTCTGCTCGCTTAATATTACGCGCCTAAAACAACCCATAAACCTGATGAAAATAAGGTAATCTCGATACTCTCAATTGATCTAATCCCCAGCTTACACATGAAAAAACAGACAACCACATGGTCTAACAACAGGAGACAAGAGGGAGTTCAACGCCTTGTGTTGCGGATGGAACCGCGTAGGCTCAGATGAGTTGCTGGAGATGTGATGACGACTCTGTCCTTCTTGCTCATGATGGCCTGCGCACTCAAGGCGCTGCCGACGGACACTGGCGAAGATGCCGAGGCCATGGACATCAACGGGATCGAGGACGTTGACGCTGATGTTGACGCCGACGGCTACACCCCGGCAGATGGCGACTGCGATGATCTCAGCACGGAAGTCTATCCCAACGCCCCCGAGATCTGCGACGGCGAAGACAACAACTGCGATGGGACCATCGACGAGGGTCTGACCATCACCTTCTACCTGGACACCGACGGTGATGCCTGGGGCGACAGCGACACGACGCTCGAAGCCTGCGAGCTGCCCGACGGCTTCACCGAGTTCGACGGTGACTGCAACGACCGCGATCCAGAGATCAGCCCAGAGGCCGACGAGCGGTGTGACGGAGCGGACAACGACTGCGACGGTGACATCGACGAAGACCTCATCACGGTCTGGTACTACGACGCCGACGGTGACGGCTTCGGCGATGTCGACTCGGGCTACGACACCTGCGACCCGCCCTCCGGCTGGGT
Organism: Myxococcota bacterium; assembly: GCA_029251165.1. Lineage (GTDB taxonomy): Bacteria > Myxococcota_A > UBA796 > UBA796 > UBA796 > JAQXDW01. Next base: position 35,572 of record JAQXDW010000110.1, on the reverse strand, counting down.
GACCGACAGCAGCGACTGCGACGACACCGCTGCAGATGCCCACCCCGGCGGGACCGAGGTCTGCGATGAGCGCGACAACGACTGCGATGGCACCACCGACGAGGGCGTCACCACCACCTTCTACCGCGACGATGACAGCGACGGCTTCGGACTCACCAGCGGCACTGTTGGTGCCTGCGCGGTGATCGCCGGCTACTCGCCGACGCCGGGAGACTGCAACGACACCGACGGCAGCATCTCCCCCAACAGCACCGAGCTGTGTGACGGAGTAGACAACGACTGCAACGGCACCACCGACGAGAGCACCGCCGCAGATGCCTCAGACTGGTACGCCGATACCGACGCCGACGGCTTCGGAGATCCCTCATCGGTCACGACAAGCTGCGTCTTGCCGTCTGGCTATGTCGACAACAACAGCGACTGCGACGACACCGACGTCGACATCAACCCGTCCGTCCACGAGATCTGCGACGGCGAAGACAACAACTGCAACGGCTGGCTCGACGCGGGCGATCCCACCTTGACCGACGGAACTACGTTCTACGCCGATGCCGACGGGGATGGCTACGGAACCACCGACTACAGCACCCTGGAGTGCGCGGCCCCCACTGGCTATGTCGAGGACAGCACCGACTGTGACGACACCCACGCCGACTCCTACCCAGGCGCCGACGAGGTGTGCGATGGCGACGACAACGACTGCGACGGCAGCGCCGACGAAGACGCCATCGACATGCTCACCTTCTACCGCGACTTCGACTCCGACAGCTACGGCGATGCCTCGACCACCACCGACAGCTGTACGGAGCCGGCAGGCTACGTCGACAACGACGGCGACTGCTCAGACACCCAGCCCGCGATCAATCCGGGTGCTGCTGAGGAGTGCAACAGCAAGGACGACGACTGCGACGGCCTGACCGACGACGACGACACCGATCTGACCGGTGCTCCGACCTGGTATCAGGACTACGACAGCGACGGCTACGGCACCGCTGCGATGACCGCCGAGGCCTGCAGCCAGCCCATCGGGTACGTCATCGACAGCACCGACTGCGACGACTACGACAGCACCTCGAAGCCTGGGGCTGTGGAGACCTGCGACGGCACCGACAACGACTGCGACGGACTCGTCGATGACGACGACAGCGACGTCACCGGACAGCACACCTGGTACACCGACTGCGACGGCGACGGCTTCGGCGATCCGACAGACTCGACCGCCGCCTGCACCCAGCCCACCGGTCGCATCCCCAACCACTCCGACTGCGATGACACAGACCATCTGATTCATCCCGGCGTCGACGAGGTGTGCGACGGCGTCGACAACAACTGCGAGGGCACCATCGACGAGGAGCTTCTCGGCATCGAGGCGGCGTGCGCGGCGTACACCTGCCAGGAGATCTTCGAGGAGGACACCAGCAGCATCGACGGGCTGTACTGGATCGCACCGAACGGAGACGTCGACGATGCCGTCGAGGCGTACTGCGACATGACCCGCGACGGCGGCGGCTGGACACGGCTGTATGCCACGCTCTACCCGACATGGTGGGCCCCCTCAGACTGGGGAACCCACGGTGATGCAGCGGACGACGACTACTCGATCCTCGATCTCCGCGAGCACTTCTCCGACGACGACGGCAACTGGATCCTGCGGCTGGAGATCGGCGTGGAGGACTCCTGGGACACCGCAGACTACGACTACCTCACCGTCTGGAGCCAGGGTCACGATCCGATCGACGGCTCCTCCGACGGCAGCGACTATGCGCTCATCGACGGCGACGAGCCCTCGACCTGCGACGGCTTCACGGGCCTGCACGGCAGCTACTACGACGAGGGCGGAAGCTATGCCCGCTCCAGCGATGCTGACGCTGACGATGATGCCGACTGCTGGGGCATGCAGTTCCTCCCGTTAGAGCAGTACGGCGACGAGGAGAACTACCCTGGCTACCTCGACAGCTACAATGACAGCGGCCTTCATGCCTGGCAGGTGCTCTGGGTGCGGTGACGTCGCACGGCTCAACGGCGCAGGAGAGGGTGCTGATGGGTGCGCGGATCACGATGCTGCAGCGGTCATCACGGGCCTCTTTTTGAGTTCTCCTGACAGCCCACCGACGCCGCCTGTGCGAGGATGACGGCCATGCCTCAGCCCACGCCGCACACCCCCTGGTCCAGACTGCTGATGACGGCCTTTCCAGCAGTATTTCTGCTCGGTGCTGGCTCCTGGCCGATCATCAGTCATCCCCACGCGGACGCCTACCAGCCATGGCTCCTCATCGGGGTCATGGTGTGCGCGGTGATCGGCGGCTCCGGGGCTGCTGGCTCTCCGCTGGCGACCACGGTGACCACGAAGCGACTGGCCCGAGGCGCGATGGCGGCGGCGCTGGTCGGACTGGTGGCGCTCTCCGCGCTGGTCCTCACCGACGGGCTGTGCCTCAGCGGTCACGTCGCCGCCGATGGCTCGTGCTCGTGGAAGTAATTCACCTGGGGAAGGGCCATCCCTCCCCCAGCCTGCTGCCCGATGCCATGCTCCGTCAGGCGCTTGCAGGGCTGACTTCCGCCCGCTCACTGAGCGCGCTGCAGTACCGGGGGGCTGCTCAGGACACCAACTTTCGCAGCGCCCTCGCTGCCTTCCTCACCGACCGCTACGGCCACCAGGTCTCCCCCGCAGCAGTCCTGCCGACCTCCGGAATCTCCCTGACACTCGCGATGGCCTGTCAGGTCTTCGCTGCCGCAGGAGACACCGTGGTCTGCGGGGATCCAACCTACTTCCTCGCCACCACAATCTTCAAGACCGCTGGCATGGCGCTGCACACCGTCCCGGTCGATGCGCAGGGAATGGTTGTGGAGGCGCTGGAGGCGGCACTGCGCAGCGGTCTGCGGCCGGCGCTGGTGTACTGCATCCCGGCCTACCACAACCCCGCTGGGGTCTGCCTCTCGCCGGAGCGCGCGGAGAGGCTGGTGGATCTCGCGGAGACCTACGGCTTCCGGATCCTCGCCGATGAGCCTTACACACTCCTGCACTACGGACCCGCTCCCCCGCCGTGCCTGATGTCGCTGGATCGTGGCCGGGGGCGCGTCATCGGCCTGGGCAGCTTCTCCAAGCTCCTCGCGCCGGGGCTACGGGTCGGCTGGCTGCACGCCCACCCCGACCTCATCGCAGCCTTCTGCGCCCACGGCACCCTCCGATCCGGCGGCGGGCTGAACCCGTGGATGTCCGCTGCGGTGACCGCGCTGATGGAGGATGGCTCCCTGGGAGCACACGTCGACCGACTGCGGACCACCCTCTCCGCCCGGATGGATGTCCTCACCGCATCGCTCGAAGCTCACCTCCCAGACTGCACCTTCCAGCGTCCTGCTGGCGGGTACTTCTTGTGGACGCGGCTGACGAGTCCGATACCGGACGGCGTCGCGGTGCTGTCCGGGAGCCGCTGCTCTCCGTCGGGAAGCTGCAGAGAGCAGGCGCGGCTGTCGGTGTCGCTGTACGACGCTCCGATGCTGCAGGAGGCGGTGTCCCGGCTGGCTGATGCCGCGCGTGATTCCTCCGCCCTCGGTCGTGCGCGATAGGGATCCCGTCATGCTGAGAAAGTTGCTCGCAGGGATCGTCGTCGCGCTCGCAGTCCTCGCCCTCGTCGAGGCATCCCTCCGGCTCATCGCCGGTCCACCGCCGCCGCCTGTGGCGGTTTTTCAGGTCAAGGGCGAGGTGGAGAACTACCTGGAGCTGACCGCGCAGACCGCCCGACCGACCTACCAGCTCCTGGAGGAGATCTCGCCCTTCTCGCGAACAGCCGGCGGCGCAGCGGTGCTCGGTGGCAGCAGCGTGCACATCGGCCGGGGACAGATCGAGACGCCTGATGAATTCGCCGGCCTGCTGGCCAAGCGACTCGGGGTGCCGTTTGCAAACCTCGGCGCGCCGGGCCTCGACTCATTCGACCTCGCCAGCATCATGGCGGAGCTGTCGGCGGTAGACCTTGACCTGCTGATCGTCTACACCGGCCACAACGACCTCGGCAACCTGATGTTCCAGCAGCGGTACGGCGACCTGGTCGGTGAGTTCTCGGCTGCGGTGCTGCCCATCGTCGAGCGCACCCAGCTCTTCAGTCAGCTCCGCCGCGCCCTGGGTCCGCCCGCCGGCACTGCGCATCCAGAGAAGCCCCACATCATCCGCCGAGACCGCAGCCTGCGTCCGACCGCAGCACAGCGGAGCACAGCAGCCCGGTTCTTCACCACGAACCTGGCCCGCATCGTCTGGACCGCCCAGCGCCGGGGCCTTCCCCTGATCCTGGTGGTCCCAGCCAGCAATCTGCTCGCGCCGCCAGCTCGAGATCCCTGCCAGGCAGAGAAGCCCTGCGCAAAGACCCTGTGGCAGCACGGGGTCCACCTCAACCAGCAGGGGGAGCTCGAGGAAGGGCTCGCGATGCTCCAGCAGGTCCGGGACATCGACCCGGTGACCATCCGGGCCAGCAGCGCCATCGAGGCAGCAATCCGCTCGTTTGCCAATGAGCCTGGGGTGACCGTCATCGATGCTGCCGCAGACCTGCCACGGATGGACGGCCAGCTCGTGCCACACAGCCAGCTGTTTGAGGACGCCATCCACTTCAGCCCCGCCGGACATGCCGCCATGGCCGATCTGCTTGAGCCGGCTGCTCGGGAGCTCTTGCAGCACGCCATAATGAGCCGACCTGAAGTATTATCCGTGCCATGAAAGCCTGGCTCCGTTCTCTCCTCGCCGCAAGTCTGCTCGCCCTCGCCCTCGCCTGCGGCGGCATGACCGATGACGGTCTCGATGTTCCACCGCCCGGAGCCACAGAGTCTGATGCCGCAGACTCACAGCCCTCGGTGCTCAACATACCGATGACCATCACCTGGCCAGCGATGCGGGAGTCCGTCGATGCTGGTCTGCCGACGCCGCTCTACAAGGAGACCGGTCGGGAGCTGGCGGGCCGGATGGAGATGAACACCACGGTCAAGCGCGACGGTGACTCACGGGTGTTCAGCCGCGGCGACGCGATGGTCATCGAGGTCCCCACCAAGGTCAAGGTGAAGGTGTACCGGCGCAAGCTCAACGGCGACAAGGGCGCCGACCTCGGCACCGGCAGCGCCAGCCTGGTGGTCCGGGTCTCCAGCACTCCGGTCATTCAAGACGACTGGTCGATGATCGGCAACACCGAGATCACCTGGCGCTGGACAGACTCTCCGAGCATCTCAATCGCTGGCGTGGACATCTCGCTGAGCGACCGACTCGATGACAAGATCGACGCCGCGATGCTCGAGGCCGCCGCTTCCGTCGATGCCATGATGCTGGAGGAAGCACCACTGCGGACCGAGCTGGAGGCAATCTGGGCCGACCTCGGCACCGCGCGGCAGCTCAAGCGAAGCCCATCAGTCTGGGTGCGCTTTGCCCCCGAGGCCCTCTTCTCGACCAATCCGGAGATGGCCGGCACGGGCATGCTGGTGACCATCGGTGCACGCGGCATCCTCGATGCCTCGCTCTCGCAGCGCATGAACGACGCCGAGGCCACCCCGCTCGCCGACCGACAGCCCCCCGCATCAGACAGCGGCGCCCGACTCCATGTTCCCCTCAAGCTGGCATGGGACAGCCTGAAGTCAACCCTTGCCCAGCGGCTGGAGGGCACCGTCTTTGAGACCTCTGGCGCCTCCGCGACCATCACCGAGATGGTCGATCTCTACCCCTCCGGCGACTCGCTCGCGATCGGCCTGAAGCTGAGCATCGAGACCCCAGCCGGCCAGACCGATGTGACCGCCTGGGCGACCGGACGACTGGAGATTGACAGCGCCGGAGAGAGCCTCTCCATCAGCGACTTCAGCTACGACGCCGCCACCGGCAACGCCATCATCGACTCCGCTCATGAGGCCCTCAAGGGGCAGGTCGTCAGCCAGCTCAAGGAGCTCCTCACCGTCCCGATCTCCGACGAGATCCGAACCGTAGAGTCCACGTTCACCGAGATCCTCTCCGGCGTAGAGCTGTCCGAGGGCGTGGTGATGTCCGGTGAGATCAGCCAGGTGCGGGTAAACAACATCCGCCTCAGCGACAGCTTCCTCATTCTGGATGTCGCGGTGATCTGCGATCTCTCGCTGAGTGTGACCGCGACTGGAGGGTAGCGGTCCGCCCCCGGCCTCGCCTGGAGACGGTCGGGGGAGACGGTCGGGGGAGACTCCCGAAGGCCGACCGTGTGTGTCTTGCGGCGAGATTGGCTGTCGTCCTCGGAGGGCTTACACTCAACTGCCCTGCTTGAGACCGGCACGCCCTGCTCGCTGAGCTCACCTCAGCCATGGGTCGCCGAGGAGGTTCAATGCCCCAGCGCTCTTCTGACGACCAGTACCGGCTCGCGTTCGAGTCTGCGCCGACCGGGATCATGATCCTCAGCGCTGATGGATGCGTCTTGATGGCCAACCCGGCAGCCGCGCGGCTCCTCCGCAGCACTCCAGCGGACATGCTCAGCCGCCAGCTCACCCTGCCCGACGGCAGCAACCGGGAGCGACTCATCACCCCTGACGAGCGCATGGTGGAGATGCGCACCACCCCCATCATCTGGGAGCTTCAGCCAGCCCTGGTCGCAACCCTCATCGACATCACCGACACCCTCCAGGTCGACAAGCTCCAGAAGGCACTGGACCGTGATGTGGAGATCATCCGACAGCTGCGCACCCTCGATCGGGCCCGCAACCAGCTCATCGAGATGGCAACCCACGAGCTTCGCACGCCGATGACACCAATGCGGTCAGCCATTCAGATGCTCCTGTCCGGCCGACTTGGTGCCCTGTCCGATCAGCAGCAGCAGGTGGTCGAGATGATGTCGCGCAACGTCGAGCGACTCTCCCGGTTCTCATCCGACATGCTCTCCCTCTCTCGGCTGGACGCTGGCGGACAGACCATCCAGCGCGAGCCGGTCAACCTCGCGACCGTCATTCACGACGCGATCGGGCTGTTTCAGCAGCGGTTCGATGAAGCCGGAGTGTCCCTCAAGGTGGCACCCAGCGCGCCGATCTTGGTATGGGCAGACGCCGATGCGCTGTCGCAGATCCTCATCAACCTCCTGGAGAACACCCTGGCTCACGCAAGTCCCGCAGAGGTCAAGGTCTCGGCACGCAGAATGGACGACGTCTGGGCAGAGCTCATCGTCCGCGACAACGGCTGCGGAATCGAACGGCAAGATCTTCCCGCGATCTTCGAGCGGTTTCGGCAGCTCAAGCGCAAGCGCGGACCGGGCTACCAAGGCTCCGGGCTGGGGCTGGCGCTGTGCAAAGAGCTGGCGGAGCGCATGGACGGACAGATCATCGCAGAGTCCACAACGGGCGTCGGCACCCGCTTCCGGGTGAGGCTCTGCCGGGTGTCTGCCGGAGACGACGACACCGACGACGGCCAGTCCCTGATCCTGGAGCGACCCGGCAGCACCACCAAGCGACAGCGAATTCGCGAGATATTACTTCGCTCCAAGAAAAACAGAACCAATTCGACGGAGGATCGAGATGGCTGAGAGCCGAATATTGATCGTAGATGACGAGCCTGACATTCGACTGATGCTGCGCCTGCTGCTTGAGAGTCAGGGCTACATGGTCGACGAGGCCGCGGATGGACTGGAGGCTCTCGAGAGCCTGCGCACGCAGCACTATGGGGTGATGTTCCTCGATCTGCTGATGCCCAACCTCGGCGGCAAGGAGGTGCTGGAGCGCCTGCCGCCCGAGCTGAAGGACACCATGCCGGTGGTCGTCCTCACCGCGCTAAACACCGACCGCGACGTCCTCAGCGGCTACCGACAGGGTGCGACCCTCTACCTCACCAAGCCCTTCTCCAACGACAACGTCATCGACACCCTCAACTACCTCACCACCGACCTCACCGAGTCAGAGCGGCTTGTTCTGGAGTCGAGACTGTAGCCCCACAGGCACCGCCCCACAGGCACCGCCCTACAGGCCGTGACGTGCAACGATCCGGTCGACCACCGACCACAGCTTGTGTCGGGAGAGGAGCCGGGCAGCGGCGAGGTTGTCGGCGACCTGTGCGGGGGTTCGCATCCCCGCGATCACCGCAGTGACGCCCGGGCGAGAGGCTGCCCAGCCCAGGGCGACCGCTGCGGCGCTCGTCCCGATGCGCGCGCCGACCCGCCCGAGATCCACGGCGAGTCGGGTGATCGCCTCGAAGTGCACACCGGAGAACCGGGGGTCTCGGCTTCGGATGTCGTGCGCGGGAAAGCGCGGCGGGGTGGTGTACTTCCCGGTCAGCAGCCCCCGACACAGCGCCTCATACACCAGCACCGACATGCCCGATGCCGCCGCGCGCAGCGGCCCCTCGAGCTCCCGACGGACCAGCGAGTAGGGGGTCTGGAGGCTGACGACGGGGGCGATGGTGCGGATCTCGGCCAGCGCCTCGGGGCCGTAGTTGCACACGCCGATGGCGCGGATCTTCCCGGCATCCTGCAGGGTGGTCAGGGCGGCGAAGCTCTCGGACAGCGGGGTCCCGCGCTCACAGGGCCAGTGGACCTGGAGCAGATCGATGGTCTCGACAGACAGCCGACGGAGGCTGGCCTCACAGTCCGCGATGATGTGTGCGGCAGAGAGATCGGAGCAGGCGTTCCGGCCCTCGAGCCGAGCCCCGACCTTGGTGGCGATGATCGCGGCTCGCCCCCGGAGCGCACGGGCGATGATCGCATCGGATCCGCCATACAGCGGGGCGGTGTCCAGCCAATTGACCCCGCCGTCCAGGGCCGCGTGGATGGTTCGGATCGCCTGCGAGGCATCCACCGGTCCCCACGCCTCTCCGCCCATTGCCCAGCACCCAAGTCCGACTGCCGAGAGCGAGATCTCGGTATCGGCGAGGGCGCGCAGCCTCATGGCGCGCCAGGGCCGCCGGTATAGCCGCGGTCGTTGGCGGTACCGTCGGTGTCCTGCCAGTCGCTCAGCGGTCCTCCCTCGGTCGGACCAGAGTCGATCGCCGGGCTCCCCTCTGCCGGGACAATGTCGGCATCGGAGGGATCCTCGGTGCCGACGTAGTCGGTCAGGAGCAGGGGCTCGATCAGGCTCTCCGTCTCAGTCCCAGTGGTGGAGAGGTCGTAGCTGTCGTTTCCGTAGAGCAGGCTGTAGGCGATGGTGGTGCTCGAGCCCCCCAGGATGCCGCCACCAGTGGAGTAGCCGACGATGCTCGACCACACCGCCGCGTCACCCTGCGCAGACACGCCCCCGCCGCTCAGCGCCGTGTTGTCGAGCAGGGTGGAGTTGATCAGCACACCGCCCGCACCGAGCAGCACACCGCCGCCCTCGCTGACGGCGGTGTTCCCGTGAATCCAGAGGTTGCTCAGCACCGAGTCGGACAGGCCGGACAGGTAGATGCCGCCGCCATCGGCACCGGCGAGGTTCTTCCACACCCGCCCCGTCGAGATCGCTGCGCTGCCGCCCGACATCCAGAGCGCACCACCGGAGAGCTCCGACTGGTTCTTGAGGTACAGCGAGTCGATGTCGGTCAGGGCAACGTCGGTCAGGGCGATGGCGCCGCCGTTGGTGCCAGAGACGTTCTCCTGGAGGTCGCAGTCGTTGAGAGACAGGCTCCCGCCCGACATCCAGACCGCGCCGCCAGCGCCGGTGGCGGTGTTGGCGATCAGGATGACCTCTTCCAGGGCGACGTCCGTGTTCTCAGCATAGATCGCGCCGCCGTTTCCGCTGACATCCGCGTCGAAGATGGTGAGGTTCGCGACCTCGACCTGTCCGCCCGAGGCATCGAGGATGCGATCCCCGGCCCCGCCGTTGGTCTGGAGCAGGACATCATCTGGGAAGCTGCCCATGCCCTCCAGCCGCACCAAGCCCTCGGTCCAGATCAGGCTGACGTTGTGGGTTCCCACGGTCAGCCGCACCGTCCGGCAGATCTCGTCGAGGTGCTCCACGGCGGTCGCCACGTCGGCAAACGGAGCGTCTAAGGTTCCATCTGCTTTCTTGTTGTCGCCATAGCGGTCCACGAACACCGGCCAGGCATCCGGATCCATGTCGTCACAGTCGCCGCTGCAGATGGTGACCCCGTCGCGATCCTCGTCGACTTCATCGATCTCATCGTCGCAGTCGTTGTCCTTGTCGTCGCAGATCTCCTCTGCCCACGGCCAGACCGCTGCCTCGTCGTCGTCGCAGTCCCCGTCGCAGAAGGTGTAGCCGTCTCCGTCGTCATCTCGGCGGTCCGGCGTCATCCCGTCGCAGTCGTTGTCCTTGTCGTCGCAGATCTCCTCAGCACCAGGGTAGACGTCGTTGTCGTCGTCGTCGCAGTCTCCCTCGCAGTACCGCAGTCCGTCGTAGTCCCGATCCTCCTCCTCCTCGGGCAGCGAGCCAGAGCAGTCGTCGTCGATGCCGTTGCACAGCTCCTCGGCGGCGGGATGGATGTCTGGGTCGCCGTCGTTGCAGTCACCGTCAGAAGGTGCGAAGCCGTCACCGTCGACGTCGTCGAGGGATGCCGCAGCGTTGGCGAAGAGGTCAACGTAGAGGGTCGGATCGTCGACCTGGTCGGTGCGCAGCTGGAGCCGCGCGGACTGATCGCCGCGAATGGTCGGCTCGAAGGTCAGAGAGAAGATGATGAACTCACCAGCAGCAAGGAGGTCTGCCCCCTCTCGCTCGATGCTCCACTGACTGTCGTCGCCCTCGAAGATCGTCGCCGAGAGCAGTTCCGCGCTGCCCGGCCCGAGGTTCTCCGCGCCAAACTGCATGGTCTTCCAGGTCCCGACCGGGACGTCACCAAACTCCAGGGCCTCGTGAGTAAGGATGAGATCGCCCGGCTCTTTCTTCGACGGCCCACACGCCAGCAGCCATGTCAGCAGCATCACTCGCTCCGATTGTGAGTTGGATTCTATACTTTTTTGTGTCCGGTCGGATCTGTTGCGTGATTGCGGTGTGTCTGGCTGTTCTTTCTTGCATGCCAGCTCAAGGGGCCGACGGGCGAGACCAGAAGCGTCTGGACTCGCTGCGATTGAGATGGCCTCGATGACCATGAATGGAGCGACCGAGCCGCCCCCCAAGCACCTCCGAAGCAGAAGGCCTGTTAAGGAACGAAATGGAACAGTCGACAGCCGCGTAGTGTCTCGTAGTCTGGGAGGTCCTTCATGCCCGTCGCACAAAGAGAGCTCGAGTCCATCCTCGCAGGTCGGGATCCGAAGCTGCTGGAGCGAATCCTCGATGTTGGTGAGGTCTGGTTTCCGGAAGGTGCTGACACCGCCGAGCTGGCACGACGCCTCACCAGCGCCCTGTGGCGGCGCACCCACTCTCCGGTGGGGCGCATGGTCGTTCCCGATGCCCTCGACGACATCGTGGAGACCACCACGAAGAAGCTGAAGCTCGATGTGGGAGATGGGGAGGTCTGGGACCAGCTGGATCGCCTGACCGATGCCCTGCTGTCCACCGACCGCATGCTCACCTACGAGGAGCTGCCGACGAAGAGCCGCAAGCAGCTGGAGAAGGCCCTGTGGATCGATCTCGCCGGGGTCAGCACGGCGGGAAGCGCCGTAGCCAGCCGCTGGGTGGCGCGTAGTCTGCTGAAGTGGACGAAGGGCCCCCTCTGGGATCTCATCAAGATCATCCCGAAGGTCGGTCCGATCCTCGGCACCATCCGTGGAAGCGCCGGCACCATCGCAGCGGTCTCTGGTCCGCTCGGCATCACCGTGGCCCTGCTGACCCTCAACCACACCTTCGGACCCGAGTACGACCGGGCCTTGCCCCTGCTTCTCGGCATCGGGCTCGTCTGCCGCAATCCGCTGGCGAACGTGTAGCCCCTGCCCGGTCGGACCACCACAGGCACCAGCCACGACAAGAGGCGGCCCGGCGCACCGTGAGACGATGCGGCAGAGGGCACGGCGCTGGCGGACGAACCGCTCGGCGGCGGGCAGATGCTGATGCGCCGACTGTCCGCGCGTGGTCGTGGCTCACCACGCTGGTTGCTCTCGTCTGCCGACGCTCTATACTTCGTTGAGACACGGTCTTGGAGAGGACATGAGCGAGCAAAAGAGCGAGCAGCCGGAAGGGCTGGTTCAGATGGTCACAGCGCTGCAGTCGATCAATGAGCAGGTCGGCGGACACGTCATCGGCGCGCTCCAGCGCCCCAACACGTCGGCCGTGCTGTCGATGGTGGTTCCTGGAATCGGGCCAGATCGCATCATCTCTGTCCCCTTAGAGCCTCAGCACTTTCAGGCGATTCAGGGCCTCCTGGCTACCATGACCGGTCCTGGAGAGCTGTCCGAAGAGGCGCGCCGGGCCATCGGATTTGGTCGCGGAGATGAGGAGTGAAGCCCACGCTGCTGCTGCTGCTGTCAGGCTGCGGAGGCAACACAGACACCGCTGCCTCCAGTGAGGCCGACGCCGACACAGACACCGACACAGACGCCGACACGGACGCCGACACGGACGCCGACACGGACGCCGATGCCGATGCCGATGCCGACATCTCCGACCCCACCATCGGCCTGACCGCAGACCCATCCTGTGAGGCCGTCAGCGGTCAGAAGACGGCTGGCGCGACCGGCTACTTCGCCGGCGACTTCACCGCAGACGCCGGCACGGTGACCGGACAGGAGTTCTGGATCCTCCGCTCGAATTCGACGTGGGACAGCAGCGGTGGCACAGACTGCCAGGTGACCTGGACAGTGACGGGCACTCAGGACGACGCCACCAGCACCTGCGGGAGCTGCGACTACAGCCTGTCGCTGGATGCCTCGCTGGACGCCTCGCTGACGGACTGTCCAGAGGCGCTCTATGAGGGCAGCGAGCGCTTCACAGCGACCTACAACGTCAAGGTCAAGGGCAGCACGACCACGTTCTACTTCGCCACCTCCGGGAACCCCCTGGGACTCGGTCAGACCAACGGCAGCCGGTCGACCTACCTCACCGACGGCGAGTGTCTCTGGTTCTGAATCCCTTGCGCGATAGACTGCCGCAATGGACTCCACAATCGAGACACTGCTGCACTCTGGTGACCTCTCCGGGGCGCTGTCCCAGACCGAGGCAGACCTCGCCGCAAGGCCTGACGACCCCACACTCCACTTCCTGATGTTCGAGCTGCGGGTGCTGACCGGCGACTTCGAGGACGCCCAGCATCACCTCGACGCGCTGGAGGGCGATCAGTGGGAGAACGCACGAGAGCACTACGGCGGAATGGTCTCTGCGGAGCGCAAGCGTGCGCTGCTGATCGGTGAAGGCAAGGGTGTTCCGGCATTCCTGATGCCGCCGCCGCCGTCCCTCAAGCTCCACTACGCTGCGGTGGTCAAGCTCCACCACCATGCCGATCCGGAGATCCCAGAGGTCCTCGCCAATTCCACCCCTCGCCGCACCGGCACCATCGACGGTGAGTCGTTCCGGGCCCTGCGAGACTGCGACGGACTCCTCGGACCGGTGCTGGAGTTCTTCGTGCCCGGCGCCTATGGCTGGGCGCCCCTCGCACAGCTCAAGCGGGTGCGCCTGCTGCCCCCCCAGGGCTACCCCGACGTCATCTGGATTCCCGCTTGGATCACCCTCACCGATGACAAGGAGCGCTTCGTGCGCATTCCCTCGCTGTACGCCGGCAGCGGCGCGCGCTCTGATGTGGAGCGGCTGGGGCTGGAGACCCGCTGGGAGCGACCGATGGACGGACTCGCTCGGGCATTCGGCCAGCGCGACCTCGTCGTGGTCGATGCCGAGGGCAACAGCGCCCTGCGCGGCATCCGCCAGATCCACGACATCCAGTTCGCATGATCGGCCTGCTGCTCGCCAGCGCATGCGCTCAGTCCCTGCCCTCCGAGCCCCTGCCCACGGAGCCTCTGCCCGCAGCGCCAGCGCGCGCTTCTGAGCCGCCGCCGGCCCCAGTCGAGGAGGGCCGGCTGAGGGTGGTCGCTGGCGGCGACGTGCTGGTCCATCGCCGCCTCAAGGAGACCGCCCGGCACCGGGCTGCCACCGACGGAAGCGACGGCTTCGACTGGATCTTTGCCCCCATCGCGCCGCTGCTGACAGCGGCCGACGTCGCCTTCATCAACCTGGAGGTGCCCGTCGCGCCCGACAGCAGCCGCGGGGTGCGCGGGGAGGTGTTCAACGCCCCCGCCGGGGTGATCGATGCTCTGAAGGCTGCTGGCGTCGATGCCGTCTCGTTTGCGAACAACCACACCTTCGATCAGGGTCCTGCGGGCCTCATGGAGACCCTCACCCGGCTCGACGACGCTGGCATCGTCGCGGCCGGATCTGGTCCAACCTGCGCAGCCGCACAGGCCGCACAGCGCATCGAGCATGACGGGGTGGTCCTTGCCCTGCTCGCGGTGACCGACCTGATGAACCTCAACGACAACACCGAGCCTGACGCGCCCTGTACCTTCACCGCAGGCCCCGTCTGCGAGGGAGACTGCGGCCCCGACCGCGACGCCATCCACTACCGGATCGATGAAGAGAAGATCCTCGGCGCCATCGCAGCGTCTGCGGAATGGTCCGACGCTGTGATCGTGTCGTTTCACTGGGGAACCGAGTACACCACCACCCCGCTGCCGCTGTACACCGAGCTCGCCCCCCGGCTCGTCGAGGCCGGCGCAGATCTTGTGCTCGGACACCACCCCCACGTCCTCCAGCCCATCGCCCGGCACACCGCCGCAGACGGTCGAGAGGGGCTCATCCTCTACAGCCTCGGCAACCTCGTCTCCGACATGGCCTCCAGCTACAGCCTCGCCACAAGCAGCGTACGCCGTGGCAACACACGGGATGGCCTGCTGGTCGGTGTGACCGTGGTGAAGACGCGAGCGGTGGATGGCGCGCTGACGGTCCGGCTGGAGGACATCACGGTGACGCCGCTGTGGACGGAGAACAACCGCCTGGAGGGAGGGCCTGCGGCCGTTCGGGTGGTCCCGCTGGCGGCGGTGGAGGATGAGCCGCTGCGGGCGTCGAGGCTTGCGCAGGTGGCCGGAGTGCTCGGCGAGGAGTGGGTGACCGGCGAGCAGCGAGTGACCGGCGAGCAGTGAGTGACCGGCGGGGCTTCGCGCTGAGGCCGCGCACCAGGGCTCACCCCTTTGACCGCACCCGAATCACCACATCCATTCGTGCAAGCTCCATTCCCTCGGGCAGCCCAGCCACTGCCACCGGACCAACCTCTGCCGGATCGATGTCCCACAGCTCGCCGGTCTCTTCATGGAAGGCGTGGAAGTGATGCTTGGTGTTGGTGTCGAACCAGGTAGAGCCCGGCGTAAGGGAGACCTCGCCGAGAAGGCCGAGGGTGTGGAAGTGGTTGAGGGTGTTGTAGACCGTCGCCAAGGAGACGGTGTGGCCCTCTGCCTGAACCTCGCGGTGGAGGGTCTCGGCGGTGACGTGGCGGTGGGGACCAGAGAACAGATGCATCGCGAGCGCAAGCCGCTGGCGGGTGGGCCGGACGGTGTGCGCTGTGAGGAGCGCAGTGATCTGTTCTGGGCTGAGCCGCTGCATCATTAGACTGTCTATCACCACAAATCAATCCGCCAATAAAACCACGACAAAATACGGTATACAGTGCTTTTCAACTTGTTTAGAAAAGTTCTAAAAACGACTTGCGGGTATCGGGGGTCAGGATACCAGCTTCACCAAGACAGCCCGCTGTCCCCCTCGTCACTTTAGGAGAATCCAATGCCCGATCTGAACGGAACCTCGACCCACGGCAACCTCAAGGCAGCCTTCGCTGGTGAGTCCCAGGCCAACCGCCGCTACCTCTGGATGGCCAAGAAGGCTGACATCGAGGGCTACCCCGAGATCGCTGGCAACTTCCGCGAGACCGCAGAGGGTGAGACCGGCCACGCACACGGCCACCTCGACTACCTCAAGTCCGTCGGCGACCCGGCCACCGGCCTCCCCATCGGCGACACCGAGGACAACCTCAAGGCCTCCGTCGCCGGCGAGACCCACGAGTACACCGACATGTACCCCTCCATGGCTGCCACTGCACGCACCGAGGGCTTCGGCGAGATCGCCGACTGGTTCGAGACCCTCGCCAAGGCTGAGAAGTCCCACGCCGGTCGCTTCCAGTCCCTCCTCGACGACAACTTCTAGGTCGTCTTTCAAACAGTAGAACGGGGAGTGAGGCGATACCCATCGTCTCCTCCCCTTCTTTTTTCCAAGAGGGACAGCCATGGCCAACATCTCGTATCAGCCGACCGAAGGCCTCTCCTACGACCCCACCGAGGAGAAGTACTGGGACGCCGACGCCCTCCAGGACGAGCTCACCCGGGTCTTCGAGGTCTGCCATGGCTGCCGGATGTGCTTCAAGTTCTGCGACAGCTTCCCAGACCTGTTCTCCTTCATCGATGACAACCACGACGGCGACGTCCGGAAGATCACCGCGGATGAGACCGAGTCGGTGATGAACAGCTGCTTTCAGTGCAAGCTGTGCGAAGTGGAGTGCCCCTACACCCCCCGCGACAGCCACGAATTCCAGCTCGATTTCCCCAAGCTCGTCCACCGCTACACAGCCCAGAAGGCGAAGAAAGAGGGGATCGCATTTAAGCATCAGATCCTCGGCAATCCAGATCTCGCCGGAACCATGGCCCGGATGAGCTTCGGGCTCGCCAACACCATGAACCGGGTCTCCGCACACCGCTGGCTGATGGAGAAGGTGCTCGGTGTTCACCGCGACAAGCTCCTCCCCGACTTCGCCTCTACCACCTTTGAGAAGTGGGCGCAGGGCGAGGGAAAGCTGTCCGCGGCTCCCACTGAGGAGGCCGAGGCGGTCCTGTTCCAGACCTGCTACGTCCAGAACAACGAGCCCCACATCGGCCGCGACACTGTCGAGGTCATGGAGAAGAACGCCGTCAAGATGGACTGCGCTGCGGGGCTGGGCTGCTGCGGAATGCCAGCCTGGGAGAAGGGCGACTTAGAGACCCTTCGTGCACGGGCAAAGCACAACCTCGACCGCCTCGAGCCCTGGGTAGAGAAGGGCGCGAAGGTCGTCGTGGTCAATCCAACCTGCAGCATGATGATGCGCCGGGAGTACCCCGAGCTGCTCGAAGGCGAAGACCGCGTGCGCGCCGAGAAGCTCGCCGAGCAGGTCCGAGACTCCAGCGAGTACCTGTGGTCACTGCGTAAGGAAGAGCGGTTCAACACCGACTTCGAGTCCTCTCCAGGTGACACCGTCAGCTACCACGCCCCCTGCCACCTCCGGGCCCAGGCCGTCGGCTTTCGCGGACGCGATCTGATGCGCAAGATTCCAGGGGTCAAGCCGAAGATGGTCATGGAGTGCTGTGGCCACGACGGCACCTGGGCGATGAGCGTGGAGGGCTTCGAGCCCAGCCAGAAGGTCGGCAAGAAGGCCTTCGATGGCATGAAAAAGGTCGGCGCTGAGATCTGGGCGACCGACTGTCCGCTTGCCGCCATCCAATTCCAGCAGCACGCCGGCGTCAAGCCGATGCACCCCATGACCGTCCTCGCCCGTGCCTATCGTGCGGACGGGTTCGAGCCGGAGGACAAGTAAGATGCGCCCCGTTGTTCGCGAAGAGATCCTCGACTTCATGACCTACGCCGACCGCCGCGATGCCCTGCGGCCAGAGATCCTGGAGGCCAAGCGCCAGCGGCGGATCAGCATCGGTCCGTACCTGATGCTTCTCCTGGAGAATCACCAGACCGTCTGGTATCAGATCCAGGAGATGATGCGGGTCGAGCGCATCGTGCGTGAGAAAGACATCCTCCACGAGATCCAGACCTACAACGAGCTGATCGGGAAGAACGGTGGCGTGGGGGCCTGCCTGCTCATCGGCATCAACGACCCGGAAGAGCGCGCCGAGAAGCTGACCGCCTGGATGGGTCTCCTCCCGACCCTCTACCTCGAGCTCGCCGACGGCACGAAGGTCGCGCCGGTCTGGGATGCCCGTCAGGTCGGTGATGATCGGCTCAGTTCCGTGCAGTACCTCACCTTTCCCCTCGGTGGGCAGGTTCCCATCGCCGCTGGCTGCGACTTTGACGATCCGGTGGTGAACTTCCGGGTTGCCCTCTCCGCAGAGACACGAGCAGCACTGAGCGCAGACCTCTCCGAGGGGTAAGCACTGGTTGGCTCCGGCCAGAAGACCGATGCCGCGCACCGGCTACTCCCAGAGCAGCTGGTAGCCGATCTCAGCCAGGCGCTCCGCTGTGCTGGCGAGGTCGGCACGGGTCAGGGGTCGGCCTGTGAGCCAGCCGTCGGGGTAGAGCAAGTGCACCTGACGGCGGCTGGCCGTCAGCTTGAGGGACGGCGGCGGCTTGGTGCTGCGGGTGCGATGGATCATCGCGGCGATGCGCAGCAGGATCGCAAGGCGCATGGTGGCGTCGTCGGCGCTGGGCGAGATGGACAGGATGCGCGCGTGGCTGAGCCGTCCACGGTGCCCGACCACTGCTGCAGCAATGGTCCCCTGGTCCTGCCGAGAGAAGCCGGGAAGGTCGGCGTGTGCGAGCAGGTAGGCGCTGTGCTTGTGAGAGCCGGCGTGGTTGATGAACTGACCGGCCTCGTGCAGCGCAGCCGCCCAGGTCAGCAGCCGGCGGTGTCGGGGACGAAGCGACCAGTCCGCAGTGACCTGATCAAACAGCCCCAGCGCGCTGGCGGTGACCCGATTGGCCTGCGCGACGTCGACCTCCAGGCGCTCAGCGAGCCGCGCGACCGCAGCGCTGCGGATGTCCTGGTGGTTGATGCGACCGAT
Source organism: Myxococcota bacterium (assembly GCA_029251165.1). Classification (GTDB taxonomy): domain Bacteria; phylum Myxococcota_A; class UBA796; order UBA796; family UBA796; genus JAQXDW01. The sequence continues at coordinate 16,955 of JAQXDW010000110.1, read as the reverse complement.
CATCTGAACGATCAGCCCTTCCTTGAGCGCGGCGTTGACCCAGGTGAGGTTGTCGATGTGCAGCGAGCGAAACGCAGCCAGCAGAATCGCCAGCCCGCCAGCGATGACCGGACGGCGGTGCTCGGGGAGCCCCGGGAGGAGAAAGCGACTGGTCCGACGCAGCTCAATCAGCTTCTCAGCGAGGGCCTCCAGGCTCCTCATCGTGATTCCGTCGGCGATCATCCCGGACTGCATCAAGACCGCTTCGATGGCCTTGACCGTGCCTGAGGAGCCCAGGGCGTGCTCCCAGCCCGTCTCCCGGAAGCTGCGCATGACGGGGCCAAGCTGCTGGCGCGCGGCGTTGATCGCCTTGTTCATGCTCTTGCGGGTGACCCGTCCGCCGGTAAAGAAGCGCTCCGACCAGCTCACGCAGCCCATGAAGCGGCTGGTGAGCACCTCAGGGGCCTGCTGGCCGAGGCTCAGCTCGGTGGAGCCGCCGCCGATGTCGATGATCAGTCGCCGACCCGGCTGATCAAACGCCGTCCCGACGCCGGCAAAGATGAGCCGAGCCTCCTCGGTGCCGGGGATGATGTCGATGCGGTGCCCCAGCGTCTCCTGGGCGAGCTCCAGAAAGTCCAAGCGGTTCCGAGCGCGGCGCAGGGTGTTGGTGCCGACCGCGCGGACCTGACCGGGGCCAAAGCCGGTGAGCCGCTCAGCGAACTGCCCCAGGCAGGACAGCGCCCGATCCGCCGCAGCTGCGGTGATGTTTCCCGAGGCATCCAGGCCCGCAGCGAGGCGGACGGGCTCCTTGATGCGATCGATGATGAGTGGTCGGTTGCCGGGGCCGGGCCGGGCAACGATCATGTGGAAGCTGTTGGAGCCGAGGTCGATGGCGGCGAGCTGGGAGCTCATGAACGGGGCTCTCGAGGGCGGAGGAGATCTGCCAGCGTCCAGGGTCCGCGCATCGCCGCTTCCCAGCCCTCCGACGCGCTGGTCAGCAGGACGGCGTTGCAGGTGGTCAGCGTGATGTTGGTGTCCGACAGCAGGCTGGCGAGCGCCTCGAAGCCGGGGTTGTGACCGATGAGCATCACCGTCGGCGCGGTCTGCTCGGCCAGCAGCGGCAGCGCGACCCGGGGCCCGGAGAGGTAGAGCGCCGGCAGGAAGCTCACCGGGGCTTCGGGGGCGAGGACAGCGCCCAGGCCCGCCCAGGTCTGCCGAGTCCGGGTTGCAGTCGAGCTGAAGACCACGTCGGGGATCCAGTCCAGGTCGCGGAGGCGCTGCCCCATGACCGGCGCGTCCTGCTGACCGCGCGTGTTCAGCGGTCGCTCGTGATCGGAGGAGGCGTCGGTGCTCCAGGCACTCTTGGCGTGACGGAGGAGGATGAGTCGCGGCATGGAGGGGGCGTAACGCGACCGGACCATCGGAGGTGCTCAGCGAACCTCACGGCGCGCAGAAGTCCACAGTGGAGAGCAGCGCCTCAAAGACAACCGCGGTGCTGACCGGAGCGATGAGCTCAGCGGGTCCGACCGGCCCGTCCTCACTCCAGTCATCGGTGCCCCCCAGGGCGGCCCAGGACCGCAGCAGACGCGCCCGGAGGCACTACACCCGCTCGGCCACGGAGAACCGCTCCATGTCGGTGATCGCCACCGTCGCCAGGGGACCGCCGGAGAGATAGACCGCCCGCAGATCAACCTGCGGGAGCAGCCGCCAGCCTAGGCCCTCCAGGAATGCACCAAGCTCAGCCGGATTCATGCTGAACAGCACCGGCTCCCCGACCGCTGCGATGGCAGCGCGGGTCACCCGGTCGAGCTTCATCCCGCCGTCCTCCGACTCCGGCAGCCAGGTAAACACCAGCCGGCTGCCGGGCGCGGTGTGTACATGCAGGGCCGTGAGCAGACCACGGACGGCCTGGACCGGCAGGTACATCAGCAGCCCCTCCGCCACCATGACGCTGCGGACGATCCGCCAGGGGGTCTGAGAGAGGGCCGCAGACATCGGGTGGGTTGCCAGATCGACGGGCACCAGCACGAGGTTGTCCCGCGCCATCCCCGCCGCCGCCACTCCCCGAGCCTTGGCGGTGCCGGTGGAGGGGTGGTCCACCTCGACGGCGAGCACGGTCGGAGAGGCTGCAGCGATCCGAGGGGCGAGGGTGTCGAGGCCGGCGCCGATGACGAGGAGCTGCCCCGCACCGTCCGCGATGGCACCCCGGACCTGATCCTCAACGAATCGCTTCCGAAGTGGAAAGTGGACCATCGCACCACGGCCAACCAGGACATCCGCGAGCTGCACGCTGGAGCGAAACAGTCGGCTTGCGTGCAGGCGATGGTGCCAGCCCTTCAGCAGACCGGCCCCCGCCAGCAGCGCCTGGTTGGCCTCGCTCAGCCCCGGCGGGATGAGCTCCCGGTAGCCGGGCTGCTGCCCGAAGAAGTGCATCATCCGCGCGATCTTCAGCGCGGTCTGGCTGACCCGACCATCCTTCATGTCCACCAGTCTACCCCGGCGGCAGCCGCCCCCACATGCCCCGCTCATGGCTGCGCTGAGGGGCCGCTGTCGCGATCGAGTCGCCCCGAGACGTCCGCAGGGCTCGCAGCCGCTCAGGGCCGGGCAACGCACACAGCCCTGGTGGCAGCAACAACGCAGCGGTGCTCACCTGCCAGATCCGGTAGCCTCCAGCCATGCCGATCTGGATCTCCCAGGACACCGTCACCGCTGACACGCCCCGAAACCACAGCCGTACCGCCTGGCTCGCCCCGCTCAAGGGGCGCATTCAGGCTGCGATCCGCACCTACGTCCAGGCCAACCCGGGCGGCGAGGAGGTCACCCTGGCCGTCTTCGCGGCGATTCCTCCCGCAGACGTGGCGAGGCTGCTGCCCCGCGGGCGCACCATCGACGCCGGTCGTCGAGAGCTGGGACTGCGGATCCCGCTGGAGCTGATCGAGATGTACGGCGCTCGGCAGATCGAGAGCTACCGCCGCGACAACGGCCGCACAGCCTCTCCCCGACGGACCAATCGGGACTGGCCTCGAAACTACACCCCTCACCGGGTGGTCCTCGCCGCCGCTCCGGGTGCCGCGCCGGGCACCGCCTTCCGGGCGGGATTCTCCGGCGCGACGCTGTGGGCCGACGTCTTCGAGTCCTGGCTGGCGGTGCTGTCAGACTACCGAGCGGCCGCCGATGACCTCGGCTGGTGGCACGGGAGCGCAGCCTGCACCAGCCTGCTGACCGGCGCGATCTGGCGGCTTCCCGACGCGATCTGCATCGCTCCAGCCCCCACCAGCCTCCCGAACACAGCCCCCGGTGACCTCTGGTTCTCACGAGACAGCGAGAGCCATTGCCTCGCGATCCGCGCCATCTACCCTGCCGATCCCGCTGCCGCGAGAGAGGCCACCCGGCGAACCCTCGATCACGCCGCCTGGCAGATCTCCGGCGAGGCAGACCACCGCCTCGTTGCCTGCTTTGTCCTCCCCGCCCTGTCTGGCGACTCGTGCACCACGTCCGCAGCAGAGGCGATCATGAGCGCCGCCTGGGAGGTCGCGGGACCGGCGGGCATGGTCCGCGCCCTCGGCGGCGACGACGCCCTCGCGCAGACCGCAAGGGACGGGCTCGTCTACCCCGGCGTGATGCTCATCGTGCGCGAGGCGTGAGCTACAGGTTCTCCTCAATGGCATGCAGCACCGCGTGGTCCTTGGGCGGCTGGATGTCGTCGTAGATCACCCGCATGTCGCGATCGATGAGGAGCAGCGCCGGATAGGAGCCGCCCAGCGGGATCACCTGATCGGTCCAGGTCCCATCGTCCGAGAGCACCGGCGCCACATTTCCGCTCTTCGCAGCCCAGTCCAGCAGCGCTTGCTGGTCCAGCGCAGGGCTGCCGCTGCCGTTGTAGATGACCGTGACCATGCTCACGCCCGCCTCCGCGACCTCGCCCAGCAGCTCATCCGCCCCCTCCGCGAGCACAGCGCACGGCGCACACCACTCCGCAGAGAAGTCGAGGAAGATGAGGTCGCCGTAGAACTGCCACAGCGAGACCTCGTCGCCGTTCTGATCCATCAGCCGGATGTCCGGCACGATCTGACCAGACTCAAAGCCCTCCGCCTCCAGACAGGGCGGCTCTCCCATCGACCAGTCGTTGTCCGGGCTCAGCCAGTCGCACTCCGAGTCCGCGAGGTCCGCTTCTGGAGTCAGCCCAGGCGTCACCAGCTCGGGGGTACAGGCCGTCAGCAGAATCAATCCAGCACGCATCTCAACCTCACACCTTAAAGATACCGAGATCTTGTGTAGCGGATGCAAGATCGGTGAGAGATGGCGGCGTGAAGAACATGGAGTACCTCAAGTACAGGAGGAATCCATGAGCCTGCTGATCGCCCTCATCGCTGCAGCCGCTGCCAGCACCGGCACTGTCCGCGCCGCCTACACCCGGCTCATGCGTGCGGGCTGTGCGCTCGATGATGTCCAGGTCTGGAGTCCGCTGGAGGCCCGAGCGCTGCGGAACACCCCCTACGCCATCGCGGGGTATCGGTTCTCGGATCCCGAGCTGCTCGCCCTGTACGCCAGCGACGGCGTCTGGTTTCAGGCAACAACGACGGACGTCACCCTCTCCGCTGCCGATGCCGCATGCGCTGAGAAGCTCAAGGAGCGGGAGAGCACACTTCGCGAGGACTTCTCCTTCGCAGTGCCGTCGCGAGAAGCCGAGGCACGGCTCGCCGCCGATGCCGGAGTGTTTGTCGCCATCCATGCCTGGAGCCAGCGCACCGACACGCACAACCCCTTCGGCGATATCACCGCCGTCCGCAGCGCGGAGGGCGGCTGGCATGTCTCCTGGACAGAGGCCGGCTGTGAGAGCAGGCCCGAGCAGGCCCCGGAGTGCGGTCGCTACACCATCGAGTGCCCTGCCGAGGGGGCCTGCACCGTCAGCACCGCTGGCTGATCACAGCACGGACAGGCGCAGCAGCACCGACAGACGCAGCAGCACCGACGACACCGCGCCTCGGGGCGGCTCGGCGCTCAGCGCTTCCCCTTGATCTCGGCAGCACTCGTCAGGGAGTAGAGCCGCGTGTCGTGGATCGTGCCGTGCACGGCGAGGTGCTGGCGACACAGGCCCTCGTACACAAAGCCGACCTTCTCCGCCACCCGCCGTGAGCCGACATTGCCGACGATGTGGAACAGCCGAATGCGCTTGAGGCCGGCCTGCTCGAAGCCAAACCGGGCCACCAGACGGGTCGCGGCAGTCGTCACCCCCCGCCCGGCCTCCGCTGTCGTCACCCAGTAGCCAAGGTTCGCGGTGTGCCCGCTGACCTCGTTGAGCCCGCACAGTCCGAGGAAGCGCCCGTCTGTGACGTCCTCGACGAGGAACCCATACGCCCGACCATCTCGCCAGCCCAGCCATGCGTTCGCCACGAACCAGCAGGCATCCTCGCGGCTGTAGTCTGGGCTCGCCCAGGGCATGATCGGCGACAGCGCCGCCATTGAGTCGCACACCCCGGCGAAGATGGTGTCGACATCGGTGAGGTCGATCCGGCGAATTCGGACCGTGCCGTCGGTGGCGATCTCAGCGGGCTTGTCTGTTGGCACGGCTCACTACCCCTCAAAGCCCGGCAGCAACAGCTCGACCTCAGCGGCGTCCGGTAGGGGGACTCCCCCCTCACAGAGCTGACCATACACCTCCGAGATCACCACATCCAGCTCAGCGGCAGGCTCCGCCCCCAGCTCGGGCACCCGGGTCCGCGAGGCGACCTCAGAGGTCACCGGATCGAGGGCGCAGAGCACCGAGAGTGCGCGGGGGAGCTTTGCGATGCGGTGGAGTTGCTTTCGATACTGAACCGCCACAGCCTGACGACAGCGGTCCTGGTGAGCACCAGGCAGGGGCGCGCAGTGAGAGGGAGTGAGGAACCGGGCACGCTGGAAGCCGCCGGTGTAGAACAGCCGCCAGAACCGCACCTCCATGTCGCTGTCCGCCGAGAGGTCTTCCCAGCGAAGGAACAGGGCGGTCGCCTTCGGCAGCAAGGTCGGGAACGAGCGGCTGCCGTGTCGGGTGAGGCTCATCAGCTCGAACTGCCAGAGGTGCTGAATGCACTCGTTGCGAAAGTGAGTGGCCTGCTGGCAGAGCTCCTCCGCCCGCTCCGGGGCGCTGATCTTCAGGCGCTCAGCGGCGATGAAGTAGCACTCGCTGCGCCACACCGGATCCGCGAGATGCGGGCACAGGCCAGCCATGTCCTCGCTCTGGGTCGCGACGACCAGCTGACAGTCCGACTGGATGGTGAGGCTGCTGAGCTTCAGGCACTCCGCGACGCGCCCGGCGGGATTGCCCTCGCCAGCAGTCAAGCGGTAGTAGCGGTCAGCATCAGACTCGGTGGCGCAGCCCAGAAGCATCCAGAGGAGAGGCATACGCTGGCATAGCACGCCTCAGTCCAGACGCAGCAGGCACCCACCCACGAACCGACTCTGCCACTTCGCCCGCATCGCCTCGGAGGCATCGTCGAGAGAAAACACCGGACCAGCGCAGGGGCGCAGGGTGCCATCGTTGACCCATGCCATCAGCGCAGACAGCCGGCCGGCGCGGATTGCGGGATCGCGGTGGGTGGAGATGGCGGTGGGGCAGCCGAGAACGTCGAGGCCCTTCATCATGAGGAGGTTGGTGGGCAGGACGTTGGCGTTGGGTGCGCCGCGCTTTCCCCGACCACGGGCGACCAGCGGGGTGGAGGCCCAGCCGACGATCAGGAACCGCGCCCCGAACGTCACGCACCGCAGCGACTCCAGCGACACCGCGCCGCCGACCCCGTCGTAGACAACGTCCACGCCCGCTCCGCCGGTCGCCGCCTTCACCGCGTCTCGAAACCGGGGGTTCTCAGCGGTGCAGACCACCACGTCGGCCCCCTGCGCCTTGACCGCCACGAGCTTCTCGGCGCTTCGTCCCGTTGCAATGACCCGCGCCCCGAGGCGCTTCGCGACGTGCACCGCCGCCAGCCCCGTTGCGCCGGAGGCCCCGTGGATGAGCACCGTCTCGCCCGCCTTGAGCTGTCCGCGAGCGACCAGACAGTGCCAGGCGGTCTCGTAGTTTCCAAAGAAGCAGCACCCCTGCTCCAGCGACCAGCCCGACGGGAGCCGGTGGACTGCCGCTGCAGGAGCGACCGCATATGAGGCGAAGCCGCCCCACTTCTGGTAACGCCCCACCGAGCGCGGCCCGGCCAGCAGGCCGTCGATCATCACCCGCTCCCCGACCGCCAGCCCCTCCACCGCAGCCCCCACCCAGGCGACCTCACCGCTGAACTCCAGGCCTGGCGTGTACGGCGGCTTCGCCATGTGCTGGTACTGCCCGCTCATCATCAGCAGATCCACCCAGCCCACTGCCGCCCGCTTCACCGCGATGACCACGTCTCCGTCTCCGAGGGTGTCGGGATCTGGCGGGGGCTGCGCGACAGCATGGAGGTGGTTGTCCACCGCATCCATCGGGTCCTCCCCAAACGCGGTGATCTGCAGGCGGCGTCCGAGGGGCTTGGTGGTCATGGAGAGAGTGTACCGATCCCCTCACGGAACCGCCCGCTCCACTGCCCGCCGAGCCGGCAGACGAGGACCAGAAAGAGCACCGCAGCACAGGCCACCAGCGGCCCGATGCCCCTGGCTGGTGAAGGAGCCCCGTCCACAGCGACGGGTCAGCGCAGCCGCTACGCTCATCGCGCAGCTCGCGCTGGGTCAGTCCACGATGTCGGAGTGTCCGAAGTCCTCTTCCTCCAGCGGAATGCCCTGCTCGTCGGCATCTCGGTGCCGCAGCGCAGCCTGCACGGCGTCCTCGACCTCATAGAAGAGGTGGCCGTCTCCCAGCAGCGCGATGATCTCGGTCTGGAACATGACCTCCAGCACCGCACCCTTGACATGCGAGATGAACACCTCGACCCCCATCCGACGAAGCTCAGAGATCAGCTCATAGAGGGTGTCTGCAGCGGTAGAGTCCAGCCCATTCATCGCCGAGGCGTCGATGACCAGAGCGATGGGACGCTCCATCTTGTCGAGGTGGCTGAACAGGGTGTCCTTGAGGAAGACGACGTTGCCAAAGAAGAACTGAGCGTCCATGCGCAGGATGAGGATGCGCTCGAAGGTCTCGGTCTGCTCGAAGTGGGTGATGTCTCGGTAGCTGCGGGTACCCGGCAGGCGGCCAACCACCGCGATGACCGGGCGGGTGGTGGTGTACACCAGCCACAGCAGGCTCGCCCCGACCCCGATGAGGATGCCAAGCTCGATGGTCAAGAACAGGGTCGCGAAGAAGGTGATGACCAGCAGAACCAGATCGTCGCGCTTGACCTTCCACAGGTGAATCGCCTCGGAAACATCAATGAGTCCAGAGACCGCCACCAGGATGATCGCAGCGAGGATCGGGGTGGGCAGGAAGTAGAACAGCGGCGTGAGGAAGGCGAGGGTCAGCCCGATGGCCGCGGCGGTGACGACATTGGCGACCGGGGTCCTCGCGCCAGCCTGGGCGTTGACCGCGCTGCGGGAGAGGGCACCGCCGACGATGTACCCACCGAACAGGCCGCTGGCGATGTTGGACATTCCCAGCGCGGTGAGCTCCTGACCGGGCCGGATGTCGTAGCGATACTGCCGGGCGAAGGTCTTGGCGACCGAGATCGACTCCATGAACCCGATGAGCGCAATGGTCAGGCCCATCGGAGCGGCGCGCTCCAGCATCGTGAGGTCGAGCGCGGGCATCGTCAGGCTCGGAAGTCCGCTGGGAATGTTCCCGAGCACATTGACGCCCAGCCCCTCCAGATCGAAGAACCAAGAGAGCACGATCCCAATGACCACCGCGATCAGGGCGGCAGGCAGCTGGGGGCTGAGCTTCTTGACCCCGACGATCAGCAAGACCGCCAGCCCCCCGACGCCCATGGTCAGGGGATCAATGTCGGTGAACCGGTTGAGGATGTAGCCCACCGTCTGGATCACCCCGAGCCCACGGGGAATGGTGAACCCGACGAGGTGCTGGAGCTGTGAGACGCCAATGATGATGCCCGCTGCCCCGGTGAACCCCGAGACAACCGGGTGAGACAGCAGGTTGACCAGCCCGCCGAGCCGCAGCACGGCCAGCAGGAGCTGGAAGACCCCGACGAGCAGCGTGAGGATGATGGTGAGCTGGACTGCCGCGCCGGTGGTGAGCTGATCGGGCGGGATCAGCTCGTTGATGCCAGCAGCAACCAGCAGCGAGGTCATCGCCATCGGACCGAGAGCGAGCTGCCCGGACGTGCCCAGGATCGCATAGATCAGCAGCGGAACGGTCGCCGCATACAACCCCATGATCGGGGGAATCCCAGCGAGCATTGCATAGGCCATCCCCTGTGGGATGAGCATGACTGTCGTGGTCAGTCCAGCAGAGAGGTCACTCTTGGCCTTGTCTCCTGAATAGTCAGAGAGCCAGCCAAAGATCGGGAAGATACGCGAGAACATTCGGGAACGCTATAGCACCCGTTAGCGGGCAAGAGCGCACAGCCCCAAGACAAGAAGAAGATGAGGTCGCTTTTTTGAGATAAAACCCAGTCAGTCAGGCCTGTCAGCCCTCCCCTTTTCGATAAAACCGAATACACTATTCGAATGGACTGGCTGAATTACCACCACCTCTACTATTTCTGGGTCACTGCGCGAGAGGGCAGCCTCACCCGTGCCAGCAAGAAGCTCCTGCTGGCCCCGTCGACCATCTCGACCCAGGTGCGATCCTTAGAGCGGGACCTCGGGGTGGATCTCTTCCACCGTCGCGGAAAGCGTCTGGTGCTCACCGAGCGCGGACGTCGGGCGATGCTGATGGGCGATGAGATATTCGGGCTGGGCAAGGAGCTGCTCACCGCGATGCAGGATCCCGAGCCCGGCACCCACACCACCCACCTCCGGGTCGGGATCTCCGACATCCTCCACAAGTGGGTCGCTCACCGGGTCCTCGCCGACATGCTCGCCGCCTCCCCCAACCCAGTCCATCTCGTCTGCCGCAGCGATCACCCCGAGCGCCTCGCTGCCGACCTCGCCACCCACACCCTCGATGTCGTGCTCTCGGACACCTCACTGAACACCCGAGAGCACAACCTGGAGGCGGTCCAGATCGCCCGGCTCCATGCCGTCCTTGTTGGGGTTCCCTCCCTGATCAAGCAGTATCAGTCCGGCCTCCCCAACTCTCTGGCGCAGGCTCCATGGCTCCTGCCTGCCAAGGGCACCACCCTCCGCCGGGGGCTCGACAACTGGCTGGATGCCAACGACATCCTCCCTCACATCGTCGCTGAGTTCACCGACAGCGCGGTCATGAAGGCGTTCGGGCGGGACGGCGCCGGGATCTTCCCGATCCCGGCAGAGGTCGCTGAGGAGGTCTGCGAGGTCTACGGCGTCGAGGTGCTCGGTCCGCTGGAGGGCGTGTTCGAGCCCCTGTACGGGCTGCTGCCCGCTCACAACCACCACCCGCTGGTGCCCGTGCTCATCGAGGTCGCCCGGACCGCTTTCGCCAAGTCCGTTGCCGCAGAGTGACCGCTCGACCCTGACCAATGGCCCTCGGGTACACTGCGACGGGTCATTCCTCCGTGCCCTCTCGGACTGCGGCCACCCCACGACGGACTTCACCACGCCGCTCACCTGCGCACAGCAGCCAGCATCAGCGCCTTCCCCGCCCTCCGAATTGCTCACGCTGCCCACCGAGAGCCCGCGACGGAGCGCATCACTCCAGATGGACCGTGGTAATTTCCAGGGATGCTTCCCCTGCTCTTGCTGGGCTGCTCCGGCTGCAGCCGTCCGCTCGACCTCCCCCCGGCCACACCGGGGCCTGGCTTTGATGCACAGCCCAACATCCTGCTCGTCGTCATCGACACCCTGCGGGCCGATCGGCTGAGCTTGTCGGGCTATCCGCGACCGACCTCGCCAGAGCTGGATGCACGGGCCGCTGCGGGGCTGCTGTTCACCAACGTCTGGGCGCCGACCAGCTGGACCCGCCCCTCGGTCGCCGCGATGCTCACCGGGCTCCACCCGGCCGCCCTCGGCATCTCCGACGAGCGCCAGGACGCCATCCCGCCCGCCGCTCCGATGCTCACGGAGACCCTACAGTCCGCTGGCTACGCCACCTTCGGCATGACCGCCAACCCCAACCTCAACGCCCGGTTCGGGTTTGATCGGGGCTTTGACACCTACATCGACAGCGAGGTGATGTTCGACTGGATGCTCAAGGACGGCGCCGACGGGGTCTCTGCGACCCACAACCTGCTGCCGACCTCCCGAGACATCTCCGCCCGCGCCCTCGAATTCGCCCGCAGCCATCCCGAACAGCCCGCGCTCCTCTTCCTGGACATGATGGAGGTCCACGAGCACACCCGGCACCACACCAGCCTGATGACCCGCTCCGAGCACCAGGGCACCTTCAAGAGTCCCTACGACGACGCCATCCGGCAGCTCTCCGCAGACCTCGACGCCCTGATCACCGACCTCACCAACCTGCCCGGCTGGCAGGACAGCCTCGTGGTGATCACCAGCGACCACGGCGAGGGCCTCGACAGCCATCCCTCGGTGCCCGACTCGCGCATCCATGGCCGCCACCTCTACGACTCCCAGGTCCGGGTGCCGCTGATCGTCTGGAGCCCAGCCGGACAAGCTGGCACCGGGTCGGTCGATGCGCTCTTGTCGCTGGAGGACATGCCAGCACTCCTCACCGGCCTCGCTGGCCTCACCCCGGATCCCGCCCCCTGGCATGCCGCCGCCCGTGCCCACGTCAGCCTGGAGACGCGGTTTCGCGGCATGGACAAGGTCGGAATCACCGACGGGATGTGGCTGTACATCGAGAGTCGGGATGCCTGGGGAGAGACCCTGCCCGTCGAGCTTCAGCGTGTCGGCAGTCTCCAGGACGGCCCGAAGACCGATCAGGCTGCCGCCGCGTCAGCGATCACGACACCGCTCCAAGGCACGCTGTCGTCCTGGCTCACCGACAACCCACACGCCGAGCCCCACCTCACCGAAGAAGACCTGTCGGCAGAGATGGAGGCCCTGCTGGAGTCGATCGGGTACCTGGAGTGAGGAGCGCCCAGCGCACCCCCGCCGCTCCGAAAACCAAGACGCCATCGGTCACAACTTCCAGTGACTATTGGTCCGATCCAGCAGGAAAACAAAAACCGCTCCGGTTACATGGGCCGCCAAATGGAGGCGCCCGTGAGCGACGAAACGATGACCCCTCACCTGCTCGACTGGAAGCGCCGGGAAGAGCTGGCGGAGGCCCTCATCCCCTTGATCGGCACGCTCTATCGTGATCACGCCCTGGTGGTGGCTGTGCTCGGGAGCTCCCTCGTCGGCAAGAGCGTGGTGGAGATCATCACCGCCCACGACTCCGCACGAGACATCGTCGGGCGTCCCCTGGACCTCTCAGACACCGTGACCATGCTGACCGTGCTGCTCCAGCTCGGCCCCGGTCGTGCCCGGCTCGATGTCGGCAAGCTCGCGCTGCGGTTCGCGGACTCCGACACCGAGGACCTCACCGCCTGGGCCCGCGAGACCCTCGCTCCCCTCGCCTCCGGGACCAACCCGATGCCCGCCTCTCCCCAGGATGTGGTGCTCTACGGCTTCGGTCGCATCGGCCGGCTCCTCGCCCGCATCCTCATCTCCAAGACCGGCGGCGGCGACAAATACCGGCTGCGCGCGGTCGTCCTGCGCCCGTCGAAGAGCGCCAACCTCCACCGCCGGGCCAGCCTGCTGTCGCGGGACTCGGTGCACGGGCCGTTCGAGGGCAGCATCACCGTCGACGAGGCCGGACAAGCGATCATCGCCAACGGCAGCCGCATCCAGATCATCACCGCAGCCAGCCCCGAGGACATCGACTACACCGACTACGGCATCCGCGACGCCATCATCATCGACAACACCGGCGTCCTCCGTGACCACGCGGCCCTCTCCCGGCACCTCCGTCCAGGCGCCAGCCGGGTGATGCTGACCGCGCCGGGCAAGGACATCCCCAACGTAGTCTACGGGGTCAACCACGACTCCCTCGATCCGCAGGCCCGCATCGTCTCTGCTGCGAGCTGCACCACCAACGCCATCGTGCCCGTGCTCAAGGCGCTCGATGATGCCTACGGGATCGTCCGTGGTCACATCGAGACCATCCACGCCTACACCAACGACCAGAACCTCATCGACAACTTCCACAAGAAGGATCGCCGGGGCCGGGCGGCGGCGATGAACATGGTGATCACCTCGACGGGAGCAGCCACCGCAGCCGCCAAGGCCCTGCCGCAGCTCGCCGGCAAGCTGACCGGCAACGCCATCCGGGTCCCGACCCCCAACGTCTCGCTGGCGATCCTCAACCTCGACCTCTCCACTGCGCCCGACAGCGCCGATGTCCTCAACGACCACCTCCGCAGCCTCGCCGCAGACTCCCCGCTGGAGGCTCAGATCGGATACTCCGCCTCCCCCGAGGTCGTCTCCAGCGATCTCGTCGGGTCTCACCGGACCGGCGTCATCGACAGCCGCTCCACCATCGCAGTCGGCAAGAGCGTGGTGCTGTACGTCTGGTACGACAACGAGTATGGCTACAGCTGCCAGGTCGTGAGGCTGATGCAGGCGATGGTCGGGGTCTCTCCGCGGATGTTTCCGTAGGCGAGCGGAGTCGGTCAAGAGCTGTGCGTACACCGCGCGTGCTGCTCACCCACAGCGATCCTTGAGTGCCCTCGGTGAAGCCGGCCTGCGGCTCGCAGCTGGAAGGCTTGAGTGAAGGCCGGACACTGGGAGTCTGGTGTTCGCTCCACTGCGTCTGTGGTGCCCCCGTGACCGTGGCGGCGATCGGGCCCCCGCTGGCGAGGGAGCAGGACCGGATGCCTCGCGCTCCACCGGTGCGGACCTCCCGAGCGCACGCGCTTCAGGCGAAGGGCTGAGGGAAGTGGTCGACCACCCTCAAGACGTGACCGCATCCGACAGCGCAGACACCAGCCCACGCCAGGACTCCAGCTCTGGCGATCCAGGCTTCCGCTCTCCAAAGAACTGCGCGATCACACCGCCGCTGGCGCTGAGCAGCTCCAGGCTGGTCACCACGCCATCCTCGGTCGGCTTCTGCACGACCCACGCCTCGTCGACCTGATCCTGGCGGAGGTGGAGGTTGAAGTCCGCGTCGAGGACGTTGATCCAGCCACCGGTCGGGGCGATGCGCTCGACAGGACCGGTGTGGATCTGGATGCAGCCCGGGTTGCCGACGAACACCATGATCGAGACCTGCTTCTCAGCAGCCGCCTCAAGCAAGGACTGGGCGCTGGCGGTGGAGACCCGGCGGGTGAATTCTCCCTCCGCGAGGAGGAGTGCCTGCCGACGGGTCACCTTGTGCTTGTTGAGGAGGCCGAAGAAGTGATGGGTGTCCTTGAGCATGCGCCACTTCGCGAGGAAGCCCTCGGTGTCCGGGTCAGGGTTGTCCTCAGCGGGTGCCGGTGCTCGCTCGGGGCGCGCCTGCTGGGAAGACTGATCCGCAGCCGTGAAGTCGGCGACGAGGGTCTCCCAAGCCTCTCCATCGGTCTGCTTCGTCTGATAGATCTTGTGCACCGCCTGCCCGCATGCGTCGAAGAACTGCAGGCTCTTGCGCGCGCCGCGTCCGGTGACGGCAAAGCCGTGCTTCCAGCGTCCAGGGAAGATGCGCAGATCGATCTTCTCCCCCAGCACCAGGCCAACATGGGGGGTGATCTTGATGTTCAGATAAGGGCCCGTCTTCTCGTGAACTGCCTGCTCGTTTCGGGTCAAGGCCATCACCTCACCGAGCGCCTCCAGGCGTGCCATGAGCATCGGCCAGGGTCCCATCAGGCGAATCACGTCCTGACCACAGCCAGTGGCGACCAGCTCCAGCTCGCTGACCGTCAGGCGGGCGGCGGCATCACGAATGCGAAGGCGGGGGTTGTCGTTCTTGAGGGCATACCAGCGATCACGAAGATCCATCTTCAGGCTCCTTTGGGGTCGGTCATCGCGGCGACCAGTCGGCCGCCGCCAGGGTGGGGAAGGATCTGGACCGGGAGAGAGAAGGCCTGCTCGATGCGCTCGGCATCGAGGATCTCAGCGGTTGATCCCTGTGCAATCGACTGGCCGCTGCGGAGGAGCAGCAGCCGATCGGTGTAGGTCATGGCGAGGTTGAGGTCGTGGAGAATCACGCCGACCCCCACGCCCTCTCGGGACAGGCGTCGGGCGAGCGAGAGGGTGCTGTGCTGGTGACGCAGATCGAGGCTGGCGGTGGGCTCGTCGAGGAGGAGGTAGCGGCTGATGCCCGGCTCCACCTCACGGATCTGCACCAGGGCTCGGGCCAGCTGCACCCGCTGCTTCTCTCCACCAGACAGCGAGGGCCAGCGCTGACCTGCCAGCGAAGCCGCGCCGACCTGCTCCAGGGCCGCCAGCGCAATCCGCCGCGCCCCCCGGCTGCCGTGCGGCGCGCGGCCGAGCGCGACGACCTCCAGGGCCGTGAACGGGAAGCGGAGGTCGACGTGCTGGGAGAGCACCGCTCGGCGGCGGGCCAGATCGCGCGGTGAGATCGCTTGGATCGGCGTGTCGTCGAGGGTGACGCGTCCCGTCGTGGGCCGGCGGGTGCCGGACAGGCAGCGCAGCAGGGTGGACTTTCCAGCCCCATTGGGACCGAGGATGCCCAGCACCTCTCCCGGTGTGATCGCGATGTCGATGTCCTCAAGCAGCGCACGCTGCCCGATGCGGACGGTCACGGCCTCTGCTCGGAGCACTACATCCACCGCTTTCGGGCCAGCAGCCCGAGGAAGAAGGGACCACCGAGCAGGGTGGTGACCACCCCGATGGGCAGCTCTGCCGGCGCGATGACCGTTCGAGAGGCGAGGTCTGCGCTCACCAGCAGCGCCGCCCCGAGGAGGGCCGAGCCAGGCAGGACGATGCGGTGGTCTGGTCCTGCCAGCAGACGGATGAGGTGAGGCACCACCAGACCAACGAAGCCGATGATGCCGGTAAACGCCACCGAGGCCCCCACGATGAGCGCCGCCATCAAGACCACCCCGCGCTTGAGACGCTCGACGCTGACCCCGAGGTTGTGGGCTTCTTCTTCGCCCAGAAGGAGCGCATTGAGCGAGCCGGCCAGCCCAGGCGCAGCCAGCAGCGGCAGCAGAATCAGCGGCGCCACGCCAGCCAGGATCGGCCAGGTTGCTCCGCCCAGGCTGCCGAGCGTCCAGAAGGTCAGGGACCGGAGCTGGGCATCATCGGAGAGGGTGACCAGGATGCCAGTCCCGGCACCAGCGATGGCATTGACCGCGACACCGGCCAGCAGCATGGTCTCGATCGAGACCCGCCCTCCCCGACGGGCCAGCCGCATCACGAGAAGCGTCACCAGCGCGCCGCCACAGAACGCCCCGGCGGGCAGCGCGAGGAGCGGGAGGTTGCTGCCGCCGAGCACGATGATCCCAGCCGCTGCCAGGGCCGCTCCGCTGGAGACCCCGATGAGGCCAGGATCGGCCAGCGGGTTTCGAAACAGTCCCTGCATCAGGGCGCCCGAGACGCTCAGTCCCGCCCCGACCAGAATCCCCAGCAGCACCCGAGGAGCACGGATGATCGTGACCACCGCCGCGACCTGATCGGAGACCTCAGGCGGAAGCTCCGCGCCCAGCCAGGAGGCCACCACCGCGAGCACCACGCCCGGTCGCGTCTGCACCGCTCCGACCGACAGACCGGCGATCGCGCTGAGCACCACACCGACAGTTAGGGCGGCGAGCAGGGCCGGACGTCGGGCGGGGGGCAGGGTGCTCACTGGCGGAGCAGCTCGGACAGCTCGCGCGCCGCCTCGCCGGTTCGTGGCCCGAACCCGAGGAGGTAGAGGTCCTCCAGGGTCACGATGCGGCCGTGCTGCCCCGCCGGAGTCATCGCAATCCCAGGCTGACTGAGCAGCCCCTCGCCCCCACCATCGTCTGCTGAAGATCCACTCCAGGGTGATCCTCGAGGAGCTCGGCAAGATCTTCTGCACCCGAAGCCTCGATGGAAGCCCGGTCGATGACCTCGACAGGAACAGG
>JAQXDW010000105.1 GCA_029251165.1 Myxococcota bacterium | reverse complement strand
GAGACGGTGTAGCTGGCGGTGTCGACGTCGACGGAGAACGTCGAGAGCGCGTCGTGGTCCACCACCGTGAACCCGTTGACCCCGTAGTCGGTGTACTCCTCCGTCGAGGCGGTGGTGTCGGTCCGGCGGATGATGCTGAGGTCGTCGCGCGCCTCGCCGCCGGAGGGCATCGGAGCGGACTGCCGGAGGGCTGGGGCGCTGCTGCCGCTGCTCTGGGTGCGCTTGGGGGCTACGCGGCTCCTGCCGGATGCCCGAGCCGGCTCTGCGAGATCGTAGACGAGCGCGCCGCCAGCAAGTACGGAAGCGGGCGGGGCTGCCAACACCGACGGCTCTGCCTCGGCATCGTCCTCCCAGGACCGGTCCTCATCCATCTCGAGCTCTTTCACTGGCTCCGAAGCCACAACCTGATCGATCGGCTGGCGAACGGAGTCCGTCATCTCCTCGCGCTGCACGGACTCTTCAGGCGCCTCAGCCACGGCGAGCTCGCCATCGGTGACCATCACCGCACCCTGAGGCTCGGACACCTCCATGTGCTTGCCCATGCAGGCGGCGAGTGTTGTGGTCAGGCCAAGGAGGAGGAAGACGCGGGTGTTCATGGTTGCTGCTCCGTGTTTGGAAGCAGGAACGGGGCGGGTGTGTTGTGACTTACAGTTTTTCTCTGCCCGGCAGCCAATTCGACTCTCCGGCCCACCGCTCTGCTGGGCCGAGCGGAGTGCTCAGTGTCGCTCGGAGAGGGTCTCCAGGCGCTCCTCAGCAGCCTTGAGGCCATCCTCCAGTGCCTTGAGACGGGCCTCAAGCTCGTTGTCCGACTGCGGGGCGGTGTCTTGAGCCGCTCGGATGCTCTTGATGCTGCTGGCGGCGAGGTCTGCGATCCAGGTCACGCTCTCCTGACGCCGAAGCGCCTCTAAGTGGGGGATGCTCTGCGCGCTTCCGAGCCGACCGAGGGCGGCGACGGCGCTGTAGCGGGTTCGCACATCGGCATCGCTGAGGGCCGCCTCGACGAAGCGTGCGGCGCGCTCCGTGGCCCGATCCCGCGCGCTGCCCTCGGGAAGCTCCTGGACCAGGTCCGCTGCGGCGCTCATTGCCTGGGACCACAGCCGCTCCGGCAGGACCGTCAGCAGGAGGCTTAGATCTCCCGCGACGCCCTCCGCGGCGATCACCTCAAGCGCGGCACGGGTCAGCCCATGCGTGGCGATGTCGGTCGGGCGGAGCATGCGCCGGGCGAGTCCGAGCGCCTCGGCGGGCTCGCGTGCGCGCAGTGCCCTGAGCGCCTCCGCCTGGACGTTGGGATCGGAGTCCTTTCGAGCCCGGACGGCGAGCGCGCGCGAGGCTTCAGGCTCAAGGCCCTTCCCCAGCGCTGAGGCCGCGGCCTCCCGAATGGCTGGATTCGTGTCGCTGAGTGCTGCGAGGAGGGGAGGCTCGCTGCGCTGCTCTCCGAGCGCAGCCGCCGCAGCACGACGCTCCAAGACGTGCTGCTGTGGATCCAGGAGGATCTCTGCAAGCGGGGCGCTCTGATCCGTCTTGCCCAGTGCGCGCATCGCTACGCGCCGTGCGTAGGGAGACTGAGACGAGAGCTGCTCGGCCCACCCGGCGCTGTCCTGCTCCTGATCGACCTTCGCCAGCACGCCACCCTGCGGATCGAAGGCGACATACTGCGGAGGCTCCGAGAGCTCGGTGACCAGGGAGAGCGCGCGGTCCTCCAGCCAGCCAGTCAGCACCACCGGCCCTTCCGCCGTGCCCACCTCGACGGTGAGCGGGAGGGTGTAGCGGGGGTGATCCTCGCTGAGCTCCTGGCGGATCGTGACGGTGAGGGCGCCCTCGGCATAGCTGTGGCTGACGGAGAGCTTCGGGACGTGCGGCAGCTCGACCCACTGCTGGAAGAACCAGTCCAGGTTCGCCCCGCTGACAGACTCCATGGCGGTCTGTAGATCGCTGGAGATGACGAGTCGGTTCTCGTTGCTGACAGTGTAGAGGCGAATTCCTTCCCAGAACCGCTCCTCGCCGAGCATCACCATGAGCATCTGCAGCACGCTTGCGCCCTTGACGTAGACCCGGCCGTTGTCCGAGGTGCGCCCGGTCTGATGGAAGCGGCCCGCGAGGGCTTCTCCGCTCTGAGCGGAGCGGTACCAGCCCATGACCTTCTCCGCCCAGACCACCTCGCTGTCTCGTGCGGTCATCCAGTCGGCAGCCATGAAGGTCGCGAAGCCTTCGTTGAGCCACAGCTCTCGCCAGTCCCGACAGGTCAGCAGATCGCCGTACCACTGGTGCGCCAGCTCATGCGCCACGACCCCGCGGATCCAGCCACCGGCGGTGGCCTCCAGCTCGGCGGGCTGGAGCATGCGCAGGGTCTGGACGGTGGCCGAGGTGTTCTCCATGCCGGCGTACATGAACCGCTGAACGAACACCTGCCGGTACTCGCCCCATGGATACGCCACCCCGGTCCGCGCCTCGAAGTGGGCGTTCATCTCAGGAAGGTCGTCGAGGACGCGGGAGACGGCGCCCGCTGAGGTGCCAGGCGGGACCCACACCGAGAAGCGGTCGTCGTCGGGGTGGGTGTGGATGTCGTAGCGCGCTGCGGCGACCATCACGAGGTAGCTGACGACCTCCTTGCCGGTGTTGGTCAGCACCGACCAGCCCTCCGGTGCCCGGATCTCACCCTCGTAGATAAACCGGTCGTTGGGGTGGTCAAAGGTTGGGAACCAGTGGTGGTTGTCCTCGTTTTCTCCCTGGGTCCAGACCTCGTCGTAGGCGTCTGGGGCAGACATCCGGAAGTGCATCCCCAGCCGGGGGGTCGCGGTGTAGTCGATGGTGAGGGTGGTCGCCTCTTCCGGCAGCTCGATCTGGAGGACGTCGCCCTGAGACCACCACGTCAGCGCATCTCCTCCGCTCGTGATGCCCGCGATCTCCATGTCGGCGTAGTCGAGGGTGAGGGGGCCGGGAGCGAGGCGGCGGAAGGTGTAGGTCGCTGAGCCGCTGACCTGACCGGCCTCCGGGGCGATGTCGAGGTCGAGCACCAGGCGCTCGATGTCGATGACTCGATCGGGCCGGGCGCGGCCCCGGGGATCGGGGGAGAGAAGGGGCGGGCTGGCCTCAGCGGACAGGAGCAGGACGATCAGTGGCATCGCCGGCAGTCTACCGCTTTCACCGTGACGACTGACCCTGCGCGGCGACTCTGGCGTCCGTACCGCTCAGCCCGTGGCCGACGTACACCGTCGTCGACTCCGCCAGCTCAGCGAGGGCGAGGAGCTGGCCGAGGCTCTCCGAGTTGACGCCGTGGTCGGCGGTGTAGGTCCCGGGCGTGACCGCATGATCCCAGCCCCAGCGGGTGTGGCAGGTGTCCCCGGTGAGCAGCACCGGGCCGTCGGTGGTCCGAGCGAGATAAAAGGTGCTTCCGGGCGTGTGGCTGGGCATCGACAGCGCCCAGAGCGAGCCGTCGCCGATCACATCCCAGGCTGCGGTGACCGGACCGAGGGCGACCGCCGCAGACCTCGACTGGCTGCAGTGGAGCGACGATCTCGCCCACATCCCGCTGGCGAAGTACATCGCCGCCTGCCTCGACGGGCGGGAGCCGGTCCTCACCTCCAACAGCTTCCCGGCGCTCCGGGCGGGGGCACCGCAGGGGCTCGGCTGCATGATCATGCCGGGCATCCAGGCGCGGCTCTCCGGGCTGGTCTCCGTGCCGGTCCCGCTCCCGCCGACTCCCTGGGCGCCGCTCTACATCGTGGTCCCCCGCGCCCTGCGCAGCGTGCCCCGTGTGGCCGCGGTGGTCGGGTTCCTCCGAGAGGAGATCGAGCGAATCTCTACAGAGGAGGGCTGGGGGCGTGCATCCTGACGGCAGCCTGACGTGTGGCCGAGTATAAGGACTCTCATGCTGACTCTCCTGCTGCCTGTCGCGCTCGCTGCTCCGGTCGATCTTCTCTCCGGAGACACCCTCCTGACTGGCGGGGGGCTCGAGTCCGCGACGCTGCGCGGGTATGTCGAGGTCCGCGGCAGCTACACCGATGCAGACTCGACCCACTGGTCGCTCTCCGAGCGGGTCCGGCCCCGGCTGCGGGTTGACCTCCACGAGCGCATCACCCTCAAGACGACCGTCGAGGCGCGCCTCGATCAGGGACGCTACGCGACCGGCGAGCTGCTGGAGCTGATGCGCCCGACCATCGAGGGCTCGCTGGGTGGGCTGTCCGGCGGCGGCCCGTCGCTGGAGGAGGTGGTCGACGAGTGCGCCTGGGACGTCGACGTCAACCGCACCTACAATGAGGTCAGCGACGTCGCCTCGATCGAGCGGCTGTTCCTCGACGTCAACCTGCCGGCAGCGGACATCCGGGTCGGCCGTCAGGCGGTGAACTGGGGCAGCGCGCTGTTCTTCAACCCCACCGACATCTTCGCCCAGGTTCTGCTCACGGAGCCCTGGCAGGAGCGCGCTGGCGTCGATGCCGCCCGGGTCAACATCCCCATCGGCGATGAGGCTCAGATCACCGGCCTGGTCGCTGCGCTCGATGACTACGAGACCTTCCGTGGTGGGCTGCGGGGCGCGATGCATGTCGGCTCGACCGACATCGCTGTGATCGGCTCCTCCGATGGAGACACCTGGTTCGCGGGACTCGATGCCAAGGGCGACTTCGAGATTGGCTGGTGGGTCGAGGGCGGCTTCAAGGGCGACCTACAGGGCATCGACGAGGGCGCGCTCAAGGTCGCGGCAGGGGTGGACTACTCGTTCGATGTCATGGAGCGCCTCTACGTCGCCACTCAGGTCTACCACGACGGATCGGGAAAGATTCCCGCCCTCTATGACTGGTCCTCTCGTCAGGATCCCACCCTCGCGAGCCTCTCCACCTGCGAGGCATATCCGGAGATTGAGGACTATCTTCCCGAAGTTCCCGACGAGTATCGGCTCACGCTGGGGCAGTGGTATGGCCTGCTCGTCGCGCAGCTCAGCGCGACCGAGGAGCTCACCATCACGGCGACCGCCGCGCTGAACCTTGCAGACCAGACCGGGATGCTGTTTCCGACCGCGGCCTACAACATCGGCAACCGAGCCACCCTCAACGGCGGGGTCCAGTACCTCTACGGCGGCGAGGGCGAATTCCAGCCGCCGGACTACCAGCTGATGGCTGGTGAGGTCGACATCTCCTCGCTGTACCCGACCTGGACGGCGATGGCCTGGGCGCGGGTCTCGCTGTAGGGCTCAGCGGTACTCAGAGCACGCCACGCTCAGCTCGAAGTTGCCGGTTGCGCCATTCTTTCCGTCCACTGCGATCAGGTACTTCTGGGCGCGGGTGACGGTGGTCATCATGACGCTCCCGCCGCCGAAGTCGGTGTCCATCTCGCACTCATTGATGTTGTGCTTGATGTTCGGGCATCGACCGGTCTCGTTCCAGCTGAGGGCCACAATGTCGAGGTCATCGCACTCGCTGGTCAGCGTCACGACAGCCTTGATGTCTCCAGGCACGTCGAGCATGTAGATGGCCTCGGGCGCCTCGGCATACTTGTTGCGCTGCGGGGTGCAGAACTTGCTCTGGTAGAAGTCGTCGTCGAAATTTGTGACGCCGAATTCATTGTTGCCTTGGATGGTGTCTCCGCAGGAGAGGGTGCCCATCACGCAGCCCTGCGGCGCTGGAGTCGGGGTTGCCTCAAGGCAGGGATCCGGCGGCGGCGGCTCGGCTTCGACCGGCGGCAGCGCGACGCCGGGCTGGACGGGCTGCTCGGACGGCGCTGTGGCGACCGGCTCGCTGGGTGGAACCCGGATCTGGTCAGCCTCTTCTCCGAGCAGACCCCCGCAGGCGAGGAGGAAGAGAGCGTACAAGGAGAGCTGTGATCGAAGCATGGTGTCTTTTATACCGTTGCGGTCCGATCCCTTGTGAGGATACGGCTTGCGACATGCCCGATAAGCAGCCACTTCAGGATCTATTCATCGGTATTGCTGGCCTCATCGGGGCCGGCAAGACCACTCTCGCCACAGCACTCGGAGAGCACCTCGGCCTGCCCGTCTACTACGAGCCGGTCGTAGACAACGAGTACCTCGAGGACTTCTACGTCGACACCGCAAAGTACGCCTTTGCCACCCAGATCTACCTGCTCAACCGCCGCTTTCAGCAGCACCAGGAGGTCATCTGGCGCGGCGGCGGTGGGGTTCAGGATCGCACCATCTATGAGGATGCGGTCTTTGCCAAGACCCTGGTCAACCTCAACCTGATGGACGAGCGGGACTACCGGACGTACCTCGATCTGTTCAAGCACATGTCGAACTTCATGTGTCGGCCCAACATCATTGTCTACCTCGACCTGTCTCCCGAGACCTCGATGAGTCGGATCCAGCAGCGCTCACGAGACGTGGAGTCGGGGATCCAGATGGACTATCTCCGGATGCTCCATCGAGAGTATGAGTCGTTCATTGAGAACATCGCTCGAATGGTTCCAGTGATTCGGGTGAGCTGGGAGAAGTACCGCGATGCCGAGGAGATGGCCGCAGTGATTGAGCGGGAGTACCTCAACGGAAGCTTCATTCGGGATGCGGCCTGGAGTCCGATGCGGATGTGATGGCCTGTGGTGTACCGACCGTCAGGCTGACCGCCGCCACTCCACCATCACAAACGCTGGGAATCCCTCTGGCGTAAACGACACCTCCAGCGGCTCCTCTGTCGGGACCTCAAACGTCCGCGGCAGCTTCACCATTCCGCAGCGATAGTGCTTCCTGCCGTGGTCCCATGCGCGCTGCAGGAGCGCATCTCCAGCGGCCCAGGGCGGATCGAGGAAGCAGGTGTCGGCGGGCGTCGGGAGCGCGAAGAAGTCGCCCTGTTGGAAGGTGATGCGGTCAGCTACCCCATAGATCCCAGCGTTGTGGCGTGCCTGGGCAAGCCGATCAGCTCGGGTGTCGATGGCGATGACCCGCTTTCCAGCGCGGGCAAATGCGATGGCATTGCCGCCAGCACCGCAGAAGCCATCGACGATGGTCTTCCCGGGAATCCGAGCTGCGATCGCCTCGGCTGCGCGCTGGGGCGTGAGGCTTGCCCGCGCGTCGTCGTCGAGGCGGATGCCGTCGTGGTAGCGGGCGAACAGCCGGCGGGGATCCCGCCCCCTCGGCTGACGGAAGCCTGGAACTGCGCGTGGTGGAATCGGCGGTGTGGTGGTGACAGTGATCTTCACGCCGCCGACGGACAGTCCTCGGGCACGCCCATGCGCTGCGGCAGCTTGGGCCCGACTGACCTCACCGGGGGCGCAGCCGAGGAGGGTGCGGAGATCGGCTGCAGAGAGACCAGGATGGGCCGTGACGCTCAGGGTTATCGGGCCGGTGGTGCTCGCAATGACGCCGAGTGCAACCAGGGCCTCCGCAGCATGCAGGGCATCGAATCTCCACCCCCACTTCACCGCACAGAGGGCCACGGCAGGATCGTCGAAGGGGCCGACTGCTGCATGGTCGCACTGCTGGATGCGATCCGGTCCGCTGTGCCGCCAGTGACAGACTCCGCCGGCCAGCAGCCGACCTGGGGTGATGGCGCCGTGCGCCCAGCCTCGACTCAGGGTGACCGTGAGGGGCTGTCGGAGGGCTCGCTGGATGAGGGCTGCGCGGGGACGAAAGGGGAGGGCAGCATGCTGCCGTCGGAGTGCACGGATCAGCGGCGTGACGTTGACCCCGCCGGCGGGCGCGACCATGGACAGCAGCTCTCCGAGCGGCGCGGTGTGGGACTGATCTGTGCCCGGTGGAAACACCGGCACAGCCTGTCCTCGATCCGGCTCCCCGAGGTCGGCCTCGACCAGCACGACGTTATCTCCGACGGTTCCCTGCATGATGGTCGGCGGGATGAGGGAGGAGAGCGCGGGGAAGGCCGCTAAGGTGTTTCGCTTTGCGGCTTCTTCTTCGGCGATGATGGCGGCCGGGCCGAGCCGGAGGATGCCGCGCGGGCCACGGCCGACCGGTGTGCGACCCTGCTGGAGCCAGCGGATAGAGCCGCCGGCCAGAGACTCAAGCTGCTCGGGGACATCCATGCCCCCCACTAACGGATCCGAGCCGCCTCACACCACAGCGCCGGTGTGGTGATGCCGATGAAGGCCCGTGCGCTGTGGTGGACTCGACCGGTCCTCGGCTCAGTCCCAGCGAGACTCTCTCTGCTCGGCGAGGTCCTCGCTCAGCTCGGCACGCGTCAGGCTGATCTCACGCTGCGAGAGGCTCCGCAGGCGGTCGAGGAGGTTCCGCTTGGTGGCGTAGTCTCGGGCGCTAGCGCGGCCATGCTCGAAGGCTGGCTGCATGGCATTGAGCTGCTTGGCGATGGCCTGCATCGAAGAGAGCTGCGCCTCAAGGGTGCTGAGATCACGGCGATCGTCCTGGAGGTCGCGCTTGTCATCCCGGACCTGTGCGTATTCGTGGCTGGCGTGGCGACCGTAGCTGCGCTGTGCCTGAGCGGTCTCACGAGCCAGCTCGTTCTTCGAGGCCTTGACCTCACTGCGGGCACGGCTCAGCTCGGCCTGGCTCTCAGCGAGCTCTCGACGGATCCAGGACTCAAGCGCCCGATCTGCGGTCATCTCAGCGCCGTGCGCACCCCGGTGAGAGGCGGTCTGCCAGTTGCTGATGATTGCCTCCAGGCTGCGGAGGTCGGCCGTGTCATCCTGGATGTCGCGGTACCCCTGTGTCAGCTCGGATGCGGATGCGTGAGCCTCTGCACGGGTGGTGCCGGCGAAGGCAGAAGACAGCAGTGCGGTGATGATGAGTGTGCTCATGAGGCCTCCGTGGGGTCTTGTAGGCTCAGACGACCGCCTCGCCACGGCTATTCAGTATGGACCAAGAAATGAGCGGTGATGCCTGCATAGTTGTATTTGTGCCTTGATTATAAAATTTATATTGATGCCTTTGGGGGCCGTCATGGACGACGGTCTCAGGCTTGGCTGGAGTGGGCGTGTGATCTTTTCGGACCCAATCCAGCACTTCGATCGTGAAATTTCCGTCTGAGGAGTCAATTGCGGGATTCTCTTGGTTTGACTGACTGAGGAGCCCGACATACCGGAGACCCTCGACTACGATTGAGGAGATCATGTCCATGGCGCTTCCCGAATTCGATCCAGATATCTGGGGCAAGGTGCAGCGCGCCTTCGCCGAGGCGCTTGGTCTGGAAGAAGATGAGGTCGAGCCACACCACAAAGTGATCGGCGATCTGGAAGCGGAGAGCCTGGACTTTCTCGACATAGCTTTTCGTCTTGAGCGCGCCTTCGACATCAAGATTCCCCGCGGCGGTATCGAGCAGACTGCCCGAGAGGGTGACGGCGGTGTCGACGAAAACGGCGTCCTGACCGTGGATGGTCTTGCTCGCCTCGCTGCGGCCATGCCGGAGGTTCCCGCCGAGGAATTCCACGCTGGTCTTCGCGTCACAGAGATTGCAGAGCTGTTCCGAGTCGCGACCTTCTACACCATGGTGGTCAAGCTCATCGAGGACAAGGCCGCTGGGGCCAGTGCCTGAGCCGGCTCTTCCGCGCTTTGCGTTCCTCGTCCATGCCCTCAGCCGGTTTCACCGGGGCGCGATGGGGGTCCCGCAAGGGCGCCTGGGGTTGATCTTTCACCGCCGAGATGGCTCTGCGGTCGAGGACATCTCGACGCTGTGCCGGTTTCAGCTCGCCGGGGTGGCCGAGGGCGTCGTTGTCGGCATCCCGCTGACTCCGGAGCAGATGCTCACCGATCAGGACCTCGCCCTGGAGCGCATGGTTGCTGCGGTCGCAGCGCTTGATGGTGTCGCGGCCGTAGGGCTCGGGAGCCTGTGCGCGGTGATCGCCGGGCGCGGCGAGGCGCTGGCGGAGCGGGTGAGCGTTCCGATCACGACCGGGGCTGCGGCGACGGCATGGGCGCTGTCCGAGAACACCCTCGCGCTGAAGCCCGAAGGACCGGTCGGGATCATCGGCTCTCGTGGGCCGGTCGGCCGCGTCGTCTCGGAGATCCTCGCTGCGGCGGGGGTGCCGCTTCTGGTGGACAGCAAGCGCACTGGCCGGTCGCTCAAGGTGCCTCATGCCGACTCACCCGAGGCGGTGGCTGCTGCGTGTGATGTGGTGGTTGGTGCGGGGCCGACCGGTGCGACCCTCGATCCCGCCGCGCTCCGACCGGGGGCGACGGTGGTGGACGTTGCGATCCCCCCGACGATCAAGGGTGCGATCCCCGCCGGGGTGCGGGTGCTGTCTGGAGAGGCGGTCACGCCAGCACCGGGCTGGACCCGAGGATTCTGGGGCAGCGCCTACCACTTGCTCGCCGGCTATGGCTACAGTCAGGTCTATGCCTGCCTGCTGGAGCCCTTGGTCCTCGCTGCGAGCGGGCAGACCGAGCCGCTCGCGCTGGGACGTCGGGTGTCCTCAGCGTCCGTCGAGCGGTTCGGAACGGCTGCCCGAACAATGGGCTTTTCGCCCTGTCATGTGGCCGATCATGGCCTGTCACGTTGGATGTAGGAACGCAGTATGTTTGTCTGTCCGGTCTCACAGCGCCCCCTCGAGGGGTGGCGTACTGTCGAGGGAAGGGTCTACCCGCTGCTCGATGGTATCCCGGTCCTCACGCCTGATCCCCAGCGCTTCCTCGCGCTGCACGGCCCCCATGCCGCCAACCCTGCTGAGCGCAAGGATCCGCTCCCGGTGGATGCACCGGACCTGATCAGTCCGTTCCTGTCGCCGGGACGACTCGGCGGGCCTGGCAGCTTCGGGACGTGGCTGTCCAGCATCGAGCGCACACCGACGGCGGTCGCCGCAGCGTGGGGGGCGCGTCTGGCCCCGCCCGGCTCGGCCCTCGACATCGGCTGCGGACTCGGCGAGATGGCGATGCGGATGGTCGGGCAGGGCCGAAAGACCTGGGCGTTTGATCGCTCTCCGCGATCTGTCCTGCTGGCCCGCGATCTCTTGTTTGGTCGAATCCGCGAGGCGGCCTGGCCGCAGTGGCGTGGAGGGTGCATTGATCGACCAGTACCGATCCTGCCGCTGCGCCCTGGGAGCCTCCATCTCGCGATTGCAGAGGCCGAGTATCCGCCCTTTGCGCCCGAGAGCTTTGCCTGGGTACACCTCGGAAACGTGGTGGACATTGTGGAGGTCGGGATGGAGGCGGTGGTCGAGGCTGCGGCGAGCCTGCTGATTCCCGGCGGGGTCCTGACGCTGACGACGCCCTACGACCTGGATCTACCGAGCGTGCCGGGAGGAATCGATCCTCAGGCGCTGCTGGTGGACTTTGTGGATGAGCTTGGGATGGAGATCCTGGAGGAAGCCGACAACGTTCCCTGGGTGATGCGTCAGTACGATCGTGGCTTTCGGGTGCTGTTCAACCACTGCCTCGCTGCGCGCATCGGGTAGGGGATGGGGCGCGGTGTGGCCGGACGCCCACCTACAGGGGATCCCGCTGGCGCCCTCAGCACGTCACCGTGAGGCCGCACCCAGCTCGGGGTCTGCCGCCCACTCCGGGCACAGCGCGACCATGGCGTCCCATGGATCCGCCGCTTCGCGAACTGCGGCGAAGGTGAACGGAAGCAGCAGCCCGGTCGCGAACTCGGGCGGACGCGCGCCGGTCATCAGGCGACGCAGCAGGCGCACCGCGATCGGGTACCAGCGCCCGGCTTCTCCCTGCCACTTCACCGCGACCCGACGATCGGCCTGTGGGTCATCCGCCTGAATGAAGGCGACCTCCTCGGCGAGGATCGTCTCAAACAGCTCCGGCGACACCCGCCCATGGTGAACCTCAGCCCAGACCTCCCAGCGAGAGCGCTCGGTGGTCGCGAGATCGTCCATAATGCGAACGAACACCGACTCGTCCGCGGCGTTCTTCATCGTCGCCGGCAGGGCAACGCAGCCGTTTCCGCTGAGCCAGTCTGCCAGGTACTGCAGTGCCTGAAAGACGTTGTAGCGAACCTCTTGGGGATCGTGGTTGGCGATCACCTGAGAGGTGCCCATGTCTGCCGCGAGCACGCCGAGGTGGTAGCGGGGATCCCCGACCGGCAGGCCCGCGACATCTGGACCGCTCACGAACGCCAGCAGCTGCGCTCGCTCGACGGTGTCGGTGATGAGCGCGGTGATGAGGGGCTGAAGACGCTGCGAGCGGTAGGCCTCGACCAGCGCGATCCCCACCCGCACGAAGTCTGGGTGTGCGACCCAGAAACCATCGAGGCCCCGCTTGAGCTGGGTGACCACATCGCGGATGAAGCCGACCATGCTGATCTCAAACGAGGCCGCGCTTCCGGGCTCTGGCAGCACGCCATACATCCCACCGATTGCCATCGCGCCCATCGGGCGCAGGGTCTCGACGAGCAGCTGGTGTGACTCCCGGATGTGGTTGATCACGATGTCCGGATCGGCCTTGACCGGGATGCGGTAGCCCGGTGCGTGCTTGAACAGCCGGGCGGTCGAGGCGAGGAAGTCGTGCCAGCCGAGACTGCCGCCGATGAAGTGGGGGTGCAGGGCGGCTGCGACCTCTCGAATCCGGAAGATCGCGCGTGGGTTCTCGAACACGATCAGGGTCCGGACCGAGCCGAGCGTGTAGTCCGGGAACCGCGTCTTGATGCCGGCCTCCGCCGCCGTGATCAGTGCCTTGACGTAGGCGGCTTCCTCTTCATTCTCCAGCTTCGGGATGTAGAAGATCAGCGCCTCGGGGCGGGTGTGGTTGTGGAAGAGGTGCTGGGCGAAGTCGTAGAGGTGCAGCGGCAGGGGGCTGCCGTTGAGCAGGTGACTGCCATCGGGGAGCGCGAGGCCAGGGATGCGCTTGATGGGCTTCGCGAGCCGGTCGTCTGCGAGCGTGTAGTCACGGCTGCGGGACTCATCATGGAACGAGAGGGTCCCGGAGAAGCAGCCGACGAGGTTGTCACAGGCCGCCAGAAAGCTGCGCATGATCGGGGTCTTGGAGTCTTCATTGTCTGCGCCCCAGCGGGGCAGCTCGCCGGAGGCCTCGACGAGCTCCCCGACGATGCTCGGCTCACCACGATACCGACGATGGATGGCGTTCATGGCGTTGATCGACATCTTGGCGGTGTCTGGGGGGCCGAACAGGGTGACCTGGGCGCCCTGGAGGAACGCCGGGATCTCGACAGGCGGCACCGGAGCGTGGGGCAGGGGGCCGATGACGATCCGCCCGGCGTTGTCCTTGAGGCCGATGACGGTCTCCGCATCCGTCGGGCGGATCGTGTCGGCCAGCGCGATGGTCTCTGCATCGATGAACGCGCGGTCGAGCCGCCGCTGCTTGAGGACTGCCGCGAGCTGTGGCCTCACGGCGTCGTAGACCTCGCAGACGAACGAGAGCGCCTCGGAAGTCTCGATGTGCGGAAATTCTGAGCGCAGGCCCGGTGCGATCCGCAGTCCGGGCACCTCCGGTACCGGCTCGCTCTCGGCGTGCAGTCGGAGCAGAAGGGGATCGGGAATGAAGTCGCGGTACTCGGGGATGTCATGCATTGCAGCACCCTTAACGCAGTGGCCGAGACGGGGGCTGCTGAACGATCATCCCTCTGCGCAGCCGCTCCCTCCGGTGAGGCACATTCGCTCGATGATGGTGTCGCAGGTGGTGTCTGCCGGCAGCGGCTGCATCCGCCAGTGGCTGTGCGCGGTATCCAGGCTCATGCGGGGCGACATGCGCATGAGGGGATTGGTGGCGTCGAGGGTCTGCTGCTCCAGGAGCAGGCTCTCCACGGTCCCGGTGAGGGTGCCGTCGCTGTGGATCTGGCCGACGAGGCTGGATTGTGCGTGCTGGGCGATGTACAGCTCGACGGTGCCCAGGATGGGCACGGTGATGATGACCGTTGCCCCAGGGTTGCCATCACCATCGAAGTCGATCAGACCGGGAGCGGCTTCATCTCTTGGGAGGGCGTCGGGGTAGAGGGTGGGGTCGTAGCCGATGTGGTCCTCGCCCATGTCGATGAAGACCTGTCCGCTCTCGGAGAAGACGAGGTTGTGGTGCTTCTCGGGCAGCGCCGCGAGGAAGCCTGGACTCAGCATGACTGAGGCACGCTCTCCAGAGCCCTCCATCCTCACCGAGCAGGTCCGCTGCACCAGCTCAGGCTCTCCCTCCATGCTCGGAAGGATCTCCGCCAGCAGCCAGACCACGGATGCTCCGGGCATCTCACCGAGGACGGGGATGTGGGCGTGTGTGGCGGTCTTGAGGTGAATGCCGTACCGCCCGGGAGCCACTGTGGTTGGAGATGCCTGGGCTGTCCAGGTCAGCAGCAAGGCCCACATGGCGTGACTCCTGTTGTCGCAGAGGTCCCGAACTATACTCAAGCCGTCTTCACTCTGCAGGTTCTTCAGCAGAGACCCCAAGAGGGCTGGCTTGTTGTCCCTTTTGCGCGCGCTGCCGCCCGACAATCGCGACATTGGGTGTTCCCCGGGCACATGGTGAGGCGGTCTGCTGTGCCTGGAGTGGGGACCTGGACTGCGCTGGTTCCTCTGACACGGCCGGCTGAGGTTCCTTCACCGCTCTCACCAAGAGGAGCGTGCGGGGTTCGTTGTGCGCAGCGAGCGGCTCTCGGTCTTCCACATCAGCCTCGCCATCACGCTCCTCCCTCTTGATGGGGTGTGTGGGATGGGGGGCTTGCTGCGGGAGTCGTGCTTGGTGTCGGGTTGGAGAGGCTGGTGGTCGGGGCTACAGGGGGGCTGGTGCACGGCAGACGGCTCCACGATCGACTTCCGGTAAAGCTGCTTCTGGAGCAGGTGCCCTGGATCTACAGCCTCACCGCCGGACATCAAGCCCATCACCGGACCAGGCGGCCTCCCTTCGGGGGGCTCTGAGCCCCCAAGAGGCGCCGAGGAGCAGCCGACAGGGACGCGCGACATGCCAGATTATGGATTGACCGGGCGCTGCCACGACCGACTCGGTTAAATCCTCCGAATGGAAAAGAAGCGCGTCTATATCCGCACGTTCGGCTGCCAGATGAATGCCTACGACACCGGCAAGATGAAGGCCCTGCTGTCGAGCGATGGGTACGAATCGACCGAGGACATGGCGGAGGCGGATCTGGTGATCGTCAACACCTGCTCGGTCCGTGAGAAGCCGGAGCACAAGCTGCACAGCTTCCTCGGCGAGGCCCGTCGCATCAAGCGAGAGCGTGGTCGGCCGATGACCCTCGCGGTCTCTGGCTGTGTGGCTCAGCAGGAGGGGCAGAAGCTGCTCGACCGCTATCGCGATCTCGATCTGGTGTTCGGACCTGATGCGGTTCCCTCGATCACTCGCCTGGTCGAAGGCACAAAGAAGGGACAGGTCCTCGACACCACCTTCCTCGACGCCGCAGACTACGTCTTTGCCTCGGAGCTGGATCCGGACGCTGCTGGCAGCATCGGCGCGTTTGTCACCATCCAGAAGGGCTGCGACAACAAGTGTACCTTCTGCATCGTCCCGGCCACGCGTGGTCCTGAGGTCTCTCGTCCCTCTGGGCAGATCCTTGATGAGGTGCGTCAGCTGGTGGGGCAGGGGGTCCAGGAGATCACCCTCATCGGCCAGAACGTCAACAGCTACGGCCTCAAGGTCGACGGCGAGCGCACCTTCGCCCAGCTGCTCTACGCCGTCGCCGATGTCGAGGGGGTCGAGCGGATCCGCTACACCACCAGCCACCCCCGCGACATGGGGGCTGATGTCGTGCAGGCCTACCGGGACCTCCCTCAGCTCACCAGCTACCTGCACCTTCCGGTGCAGTCCGGATCTGACCGGATCCTCCGGCGCATGAAGCGGTTCTACACCCGCCAGCGATACCTCGACTTGGTCGATCGGCTCCGGGATGCGCGTCCGGACATTGTCCTCAGCACCGACTTTATCGTTGGATTTCCCGGTGAGACCGATGCGGACTTTGAGGACACCATGACCCTGCTGGATGCTGTTCGCTTCCAGTCGTCGTACTCCTTCAAGTACTCCCAGCGCCCCGACACCTCGGCGCTTCGGCTCATCGATCGCGGCGCAGCGGTTCCGGCGGCGGTCGCTGGTGCGCGGCTGACCCGACTCCAGGCCCGCCAGCGCGTGATCGGTGAGGCGGAGAATCGCAGCCTCGAGGGCACGGTGCTCGACGTGCTCGTCGAGGGGCCCAGCCGCCACGATGAGGGCGTGATCTGCGGGCGCACTGGCACCTACAAGACGATCAACTTTCCCGGCAGCCTTGCGCTGGTCGGCAAGACTGTGCCGGTGATGGTCACCCGCGGGTTCGCCAACTCCTTGCGTGGTGAGATGGTCCCCGCCTTCCGCTGAGCGGCACGTGCGGGGTCGCCTCGCCAAGCACCACGGCGGGTCTGTGACCGGTGAGGTGCGCATCGGTGACGGCAGCGCCGGCAGCCGAAAGCTGGTCGGGCCCTTGCCGGAGGCGTGTGTCGCCTTCTGACGCACCGAGACTGACTTCGGTGGCCAGGTGAAGCGGAGCAGCCTCGGATCCCGAGGACCAGTCGCTCACCGCAGCGGAGATGGCCGCATCGCTTCATCGGTGAGCCTGACCATCGTGGTCTTGCCTCCACTCGGGGTGACGTGCACCACCAGCCGACAGTGTCCGCCGGGGACGGTCAGACAGTCCATGCGCTCAGTAGCTTGCCGAGCGGGTAAACAGCGGCTGGTTGGCGCCACCGACCGCTTGACGACTCAGTCGGATCTCGACGGTGCCGTCGGACTCGATGATCGGGGCCTGGGCCTTGAGCCAGATAAAGCTCGCGCTGTCCTCTGCGGCTCCGGCGGCGGTGACCTGAGCACGGCTCTCGCCGATTCGGTTGCCGTCGAGGTAGATCTCGCCGATGATCCAGAACGCTTCGCTCAGCTCCGCTCGGCTCTGAGAGACCAGGACCGGCAGCTCGATGACGATGACATCGAGGCTCGCTCGTGTGATCTGGAGCGGGTAGTTGTCGGCCAGCGGGGTGCTCCCGACAGCAGATGGACGAATCGGCGGCGCTGCACTCGTGCGGGGCGGGGGCTCCTCGGCTTCGAGGCCGACGTCGGATGGCCCGTCGCTGTCCCACTCGGGATCCTCGCTGAGGGATGGCCCGGTGCTGCCGCTGGGGAGGTCGCCTGGCAGGGGATCCTCTCCCAGGTCCGCCGGCATGTCCTCGTCGGGATCAAGTGCGGTGTTGTCCGGGCGGGTTCCATCATCGTCCCAGTCGAGATCGTCTTCGTCTTCGTCTTCGTCTTCCCAGTCCAGGTCATCCTGGGCAAAAGCATCGAGATCTTCTGCGTGGGCAGGGAAGTGGGCCAAGCTCGCAAGGAGGAGCAGAGAGGTCATGTTGGGCTCCAGGGTACAGATGGCCTGAATTACGGATTCGGCGTCTGATGTCAACTGCGGAGTGACTGGATAGGGCTCTCTTAATGTCCAACCCCTACAGAAGCGTCCATGCTCGACAGCGACAGCGCGTCGGCGGTGGTCTGTCCTGGGTGCTCCCGCTGCTGGCCGCAGCCCTGGCGACGCCGCTGGCAAAGCCGGTGCTCCTGGCCTTCCTGGAGGCCGGCGTGATTCCGGTCGGGATCCAAGGCATCTCGCTGCGGCTCGGCGCTCTTGTGGCGGGTGCGATGGCGCTTCACACCTACACTGCCCTGGTCCGTGGACCGGATCGGGCGGTCCTCGACCCACACCCGGTTCAGCCGCGGCTGCTGCTCTCTGCGCTCGCGCTTCGGACTGCGCGTGAGCGGCTGTACCTTCCGATGATGGGGGCAATTCTCCTGCTGCCGGTTGGCCTGGAGGGGCACTGGCTGGCCTGGGCGCTGGGAAGTGTGGTGGTGCTTGGGGCCTGGCTCTGTGCGCTCGGGGTGGGCTTTGCGGTTCACCTCGGCGGCGTGTGGGCGGCGATGAGCCCGGAGCTGGCTGGGGTGATGAACCTCGTGCGTGGAAGCAATCCTCGGATGCAGGCCGCGCTGATCTACGCACCAGGGGTTGCGCTGGCGGTGGTCGGTGTCGCGGTGGGGATGGCGGCCTCAGGTGCCTCTGGTGTGCTGTCGGGCTGGAGTCCCGGGTATGTCCTCCTCGCGATCCCGCCGATCGTTGGTTTCCTCGGCTGGCTTGTGGCGCTTCCGCTGGCGGAAGCCTGGTACGTTCGGACCACCGCGCTGCTCTCGGAGATCGATGCCCAGTGGGCGGACCTGGAGAGCGCTGAGGAGGCGCGGCGGGTCTACCTGGACTGGCTCGCTGTCGGTCGCCCTGAGCTGCTTCGTGCGCTTCGGTATGGCTGGCGGAGCCTGCGGACATGGCCGACCGGTGCTTGGCTGCTGGGGGCTGCGTGTGCATTTGCGGGCTGGTCGGATGCCGCAGACGCACCGACTCGGACCCTGGTGGTTACTGCGGGGGCCGCGCTGCTGATTACCGGAATTCCGGTGCGGATGGCGGAGGGCGATCCGGTGTGGCTGGACAAGGCGCTGTCGATCTCCCCGGGCCGCGTTGCGGTGGCGCGGGGCATCACAGCGTTTCTGTATGCGCAGGGGGTCATCGTTCTCCCGGCGGCGGCCCTGCTGGTTCGCCAGGGGCCGTCGGGTGCGGCATTCATGCTGCTGGCGGAGCTGGCGGCGGCTGCTGGTGCGCTCCTCGCAGCGACCGCAGCGATGCGCATGCGTGGTCGCGGTGCGTGGGTGTACGGTCCAGTTGCGGTGCTGCTGTGGGCGGTGATTACAGGAGGGGCAGGATGAGCGAGCCGGTCATTGAGGTCGTCGATGTGCAGAAGCACTACGGCCGGGTCAAGGCAGTCGATGGGCTGTCGTTTACCGTCAGCGCGGGTGAGTTCATCGGACTTGTCGGCCCCAACGGTGCGGGAAAATCCACCACCATCAAGATGCTGACGGCCCAGCTCCTTCCGACCTCAGGCAGCGTCCGAGTTGGTGGGGTTGATGTGGCGACCGATCCCAACGCTGCAAGAGCAATGATCGGCTACGTACCTGAAGAACCAAGAATGTATGAGTACCTCTCCGCGCGCGAGATGATCGAATTCGTGGCAGAGATTCGCGGCGGCGGAGACGTCGACGCCGCCCTGGAGATCGCTGGACTGGGCGCTGACGCGGAGCGCATGATCCAGGAGTACTCACAGGGTATGCGCCGGAAGACTGCGCTCGCGGCCGCCATGGTGGCCAAGCCCAAGGTGCTCATCCTCGACGAATCCCTCAATGGCCTCGACCCACCCTCCGCGGTCCGGGTGCTGGGTGCACTGGATGCGGCCCGCGCGGCCGGCGCAGCGGTGATCCTCTCCACCCACGTCCTCGACACCCTCGAGAAGGTCGCCACCCGCATCCTCATGGTGCAGGGGGGGAAGATCGTCGCGGACGTCGGTGCAGATGCCCTGGACAGCGTGCGCGGGATGTTCTGAGGCTCAGTCTCGGATGAGGGTCATGACCTTGCGGAGCATGGTCCGGTTCATCGCCAGTCGACCGCTGGGAAGCCACACCGGCCGATCCGGACTCTCGCCCCGAGGGTGATCGTTGAGCTGGAACCAGGGAAGGTTCCCGGCGGCCGCAGCCCGCATCATCCGGGTGGCGTGACGCTTCTCCTCGGGCTGAGCGTGGTCGCGCTCAGCCTGGAGGCGAAGATAGCCACACTTCAGGCGGCCGACGTGCCGGACCGCCTCGCGAGGGTGCCAGTAGACGTCGTCTTCCATGGTGTGCCCGCTCGCCGGGGCCATGATCGTGCCACCAGAAGTGATGATCTCCCGATCACACGGGCCCTCCCAGTCCATCAGCCAGGAGAGCGACACGTTGCTGCTGGCCGCGCCGCCGACTGCCATGGCGATGCCCAGCGAGATGGAGATGATGCCGATGCGATCGGCGTCAACATCCGGGCGGGCGGCGAGGAGCTCCAGGGCGAGGCGGACCTCGTCCTGGTGCTCGGGGCCGCCGTAGTCTTCCTCTCCCCAGCTCTTTCCGCGCCCGGCCGGATCGAAGGTGAGCACGACGCAGCCGGCCCGGGCCACCTCTTCTGCGGTGATCGGTGCCATCCAGGTCGAGAAGTAGTGTCCTGGATCGTGGATCCCAGGGCACATCAGGACCGCTGGTCGAGGCGTGCT
Source organism: Myxococcota bacterium (assembly GCA_029251165.1). Taxonomy (GTDB): domain Bacteria; phylum Myxococcota_A; class UBA796; order UBA796; family UBA796; genus JAQXDW01. The sequence continues at coordinate 3,499 of JAQXDW010000105.1, read as the reverse complement.
GGTGTCTGCGGGCTTGTGAATCCGAGCGTGGATTTCATAGCCGACGGTAGAGTGAAGGATGAGGTCCTCCGCATGAACCGGTGCCCCCCGTCGTGCACGGAGTACACGAATGGTGGTCGCCAGTTTTCGATCAAGTCCCCCCAGGATCCGCTCCAGCCCGATCATTTGACCCTCCTGATGGTCTCGTTTTATATCAGGCGACCGGGGTGTGTGGGCTGGCCGACTCCTGTGAGGTCGTGATACTTGAGAGCCGATGCCCGACAAACTCCGCGATCCCCTCGACGATCTGGATGATCTGCTCGCTGACGACGAGCCCACGGACTCCGGACCCCTCCCCGAGCCGTCCCCGACCGTGATCGAGGATGCGCCTGAGCCAGAGTCTTTTGTCTGGGAAGGCGACGAGGTCGAGCCGCCACCGTCCGAGTTGGCGATCCTCGACGAAGACACCATTCCTGAACTGGAGGTGTCTGATGAGGAGCCTCCGGGAGATGACCTGCACTGGGCAGAGACTCAGGGGAAGGCCTCTGATGAGGGGCAGTGGCCGGCCTTGGATGAAGAGTCTGCGCTGCTTGACGGGCCTGCTGAGGAACTTGACGGGCCTGCTGAGGAACTTGATTGGCCTGCTGAGGAAGAAGCGCCGATCCTCGATGAGGACTGGGCGGACCTCGAAGAGTCCAGTCGGCTGCTTCCAGCCGGGCGCCTGCTGGTCGGGCTGGAGGAGCGCGCAGCGCTGCCGGAGCTGGAGCTGAGCGGGATCTCTGTGATCATGGACACAGGACGGACCGGCTCGGTGCTCGGTGGTGGCGCGGGTGCGCCCATCCACACCACGGTTCGCCTCGGCACTGTCGTTCTGCACCTGCTCTTGGAGCGGGTGGACGGACCAGCAGTGCTGCGGCTCGGTCAGGATGCGATCTCTGGGCGATTTGTCGTCGACCCGGAGCAGCGCATGGTTCTATCCCGCGCGGAGTAGCGCTCGAGCGAACGCAACCGGCCAGGTGGCTGCGCCGAGATAGCCCAGCTCTTCTTCTGAAGGATCGAGGGCATCCCGATCCAGGCGCAGCGGCGGCTCTCCGGGGGCTGCGGGGCGAAAGACGACGAATGCAGCGGCTTCACCACACTTGCGTCCGCCGAGCAGCGGTGCCGCGCCGATCAGAGAGTCTGCACCCCCCGCAACCACAGCATCTGCGCGCCCCTCTGCGACCGCCAGAGCGCCCTCGACCAGCGCGGTCCAGCCCCCCTCGGGACCATCGCAGTAGTTGCTGTTGGTGCCCTGGAGGTCGTGGTTGGCGCTGGCGATGCCGAGCACGTTGTTCGACAGTCCACGGACCAGCCAGAGGGGGTGGATGACCGGGTAGCCCTCGGTTGCGAATCGACTGACGTCGAAGCCCTCGGGACCCATCGAGCGCTCCAGCGCCAAGCGGAGGTCTTCGGGATCGCCGGGCTGGGGACTGGCGCCGACGTACACTCCGCGCCGATCTGGAGGAAGATCCGTGAGCTCTCCGGCCTCGGAGAGGGCAATTCGGATGCCAGAGACACCGAGCTTGACCCCGCGGGTCATCAGCTTGAGGCTCTTGCGATCCTTGATGTAGGCGCGCGCCCGGAAGCCCGGAACTTCACCGGGGCGTCCGCCGACCGCTCCATCTGCGCCGATGCCCGCAGGGCACAGCAGGCTGATGCCGCAGACTCGTACAGGAAGTTCGGTCACGCTCATGGGGTGTGTCGTCCAAGGAGGAGGGTGCAATTCTGGCCACCGAAGCCAAACGAGTTGGAGAGCATCACGCGAGCCGGCTGCGAGACGGGTTCAGTCAGCGTAGTGATCGGACACGCGGGGTCGCGACTGAGGAGCCCAGTGGTTCCAGGCATCCAGCCGCCTTGGAGTGCGGCAATGCAGGCCGCGGCCTCAACCGCACCAGCGGCAGCGATGGTGTGGCCGACGGCACCCTTGATCGAGGAGACTGGGACGGTCCCCAGGACCCGCTGAATCGCCCGAGCCTCTGCGACATCACCGACCGGGGTGCCCGTGCCATGGGCATTGACGTAGTCGATGTCGGAGGGGGAGAGGCCGGCATCTACCAGCGCCCGGCGCATTGACAGCTCCGCGCCGGCGCCATCTGGATGGGGTGCGGTGATGTTCCAGGCATCGACGCTGGTGCCAGCACCGAGCAGGTTCGCCCGGATCGTTGCCCCGCGCTGCTGGGCATCTGCTGCGCGCTCCAGGATGAGGATCGCGGCGCCTTCGCCGATGAGGAAGCCGTGGCGGTCCTTGTCGAAGGGACGACAGGCATCCTCGGCCAGCGCCCCGAGGACGACGAAGGAGAGGACACCCATCGGGTGGATCATGCTGTCGTGTCCACCGACAATGGCGACATCTGCTTCGCCCCGGCGCAGGGTTCGTGCCCCCTCTGCAATGGCCATGGCAGCGGCGGCGCAGGCGGAGAAGTTGGTGCCTCTCGGGCCGCGAGCGCCGAGCATGTTCGCGATGTAGTCGGTGACCCGGCCGGGGAGGTGACGCCGTGGACCGGCGCGATCTGGAGAGAGATCTCTTCCCATTGCGGCCCGGTCGAAGCCAGCCTCGGTGAGGTGCGGGTAGAGATCCTCAGCCAGCTCGGCGGGGGTAATGGAGGAGAGTCCTGTTCCGAGAAACACGGCCCGTCGACGGGTTCCCTGCCGCGGCAGTCCGGCATCCGACATCGCCTCATCCAGGGCGGTCAGTGCCAGCCAGGCTTTGCGATCATCGGGAAAGTCTTCGTGGCTGGCGATGGGCACAGGCACCGCTGCGACCGATCTCAGTGGGAGTGCGCTGTTGCTGGGGCGATCACAGCAGACACCGCGCCTCAGGGCCTCGGAGAGTGCCGTGAGCCCAATGCCTGCCGCTGATACCACACCCACGCCGGTCACGACGATGGGAGGCTGGCTACTCACGCTCGCACTTGGACTCGCCGCCGACAAAGCAGGTGTAGCTGCCGGCAGTTGCGCCAGGCACAACCGCGGTCAGGCGGCTGCGGTCGGAGCGGATTGCGGTGACGGTGCAGGAGTTTGCGGACGCCAGGGCGATAGTGGCGCGCTCGGCTCCGCGCGACTTCTCCTCGTCACACCGGACGATCACCTTTGCGGTGTCAGACTCCAGCGAGGAGAAGGTGATGCCAGACGGCTCAGCCCGGGCGCTGTTGACAGCGTCTTCGACGACAGCCGCCGCCTCTTCAGCGGCAGCGAACGTCTCAGGCTCGACAGAGTCGACTGCGACGTCTTCACCCGCGATGCCTTCACCCGCGATGCCTTCACCCGCGACGTCTTCACCCGCGACGTCTTCACCCGCGACGTCTTCACCCGCGACGTCTTCACCCGCGACGGAATCGACCGTGACGGCCTCACCTCCAGCCGCCTCACCCGCGACCGCCTCACCCGCGACCGCCTCACCCTCGACACGACTCGCATACTCTTCGGCGAACTCGACCTCACGAGCACTGATGTTCTCTTGGGCATTGAGGACGAAGACCTC
>JAQXDW010000100.1 GCA_029251165.1 Myxococcota bacterium | reverse complement strand
AAAGCTGTCGCCGTCGGTGTCTGCGTACCAGGTGCTGGTGACACCCTCGTCGATCCCACCATCGCAGTCGTTGTCTGCCCCATCGCAGACCTCGGCGGCGTCGGGGTTGATGTCAGCGTCGGCATCGTCGCAGTCGCCGTCGGTCTCGATGTAGCCGCCGGGGTCGCAGCCTTCGGTCTCGGTATCGGCATCTCCAAAGCTGTCGCCGTCGGTGTCTGCGTACCAGGTGCTGGTGACACCCTCGTCGATCCCACCATCGCAGTCGTTGTCTGCTTCGTCGCAGACCTCGATGCCGTCGGGGTTGATGTCGGCGTCGGCGTCGTCGCAGTCGCCGTCGTCGATGGTGTAGCCCGGCCCAGGGTTGCAGTCTTTGATGAGGGTGTCGTTGTCTCCGAAGCCGTCATCGTCGGCATCGGCATACCAGATGGAGTTGGTGTCTTCGTCGATCTCACCGTCGCAGTCGTTGTCGACGCCGTCGCACTGCTCGGGTGCTCCGGGGTAGCTCGTCTCGTCGGCATCGTTGCAGTCGTTGCCAATCGGGACGTACCCCTCTGGAGCCTCACAGGCCTCGATGCTGCTGCCGGCGTCTCCGAAGCCATCTTCGTCGGCGTCTTCGTAGTAGGTGTTGCTGACCCCTTCGTCGATCTCGCCGTCGCAGTTGTTGTCGATCCCATCGCAGATCTCAGAGGCCCCAGGATGGAGGAGCTCGTCTTCGTCGTTGCAGTCCTCCTCAGCAGAGTACCCATCGCCGTCGACGTCGGTGATCGTCACGATGCCGGAGTCTTCTCCGTTGAAGCTTCCATCGTCGATGGGGGCGTCTTTTACCCGGCATCCCATCAGCGCCAAGCCCGTCATCAGTGCTGCGATTCGCATTTTCGGCGCTCCCTTGAAGGTGGCAATCACGTCCATCACGCTACCAGAGGAGGGCACTCCAGATCCGCTTATGCTGTCGGGGCTGGCTCCCTGTCAGGTTGAGGCTGTGCGAGACCTTCTGCCTGATTTTATCGTTCGAAATCGGTGAAGTTCACGATGTGACGCGGCCAGCGTGGTGCTCTATCCTCTCGACCCAGCCGTGCAGAACGCTGCGCACCGGTCGTGCAGTGGGTGGCATCTGGTTCGCCATGCTCGGCAGCCGTCCGGATGCCTCTCGCCCTGAATCCTTGAGCTGCCCTCGTGGACGGTGTGCGCTAGTCTCCCTCAATGTGGCAGTCATAGCAGGAGAAGTCGCCCGTTCCGGTGGAGACATCATACGGCTCCAGTCCCAGCTTAGCCGCCATCTGAGGCATGACAGTGTCGGACATGAACTGGTAGATCTCGCTGCTCGGATCTTGCTCGCGGACGACGATCGGGGTGGTGGCGGGCATGGCGTAGGTGCCGCCGCCGAGATCTGAGCCGTGGCAGGTGCTACACGAGACATCTCTGTAGGCATCGCCGTCGTGTTCGGAGAACAGCGCCTGCATGTCAGGCAGCACACAGGCCGCCATCCAGTCTGCCTGGGTCTCTGCGCTCTGGTCCGCCCACAGCTCGGTGTCGCAGTCGAGGAGAACGCTGCCGTCAGCACTGTCGGACACTGTGCGGGTGTCCTCATTCCCGCAGCCCATCATCAGCACGGCTGCCAGAGCCCGCATCGTCACTCCTCCACCGAGACCGCCTCGACTCTACCTTACGGGCCTCACAGCGACTCGAGGAAGGTGAGCACGGCGTCCTGCTCGGTGTCGGACAGCGCGAGAAAGGCATCCCGGGATGACGCTCCCTCGCCGCCATGCCAGCGGATGGCCTCGGTGAGGCTGCGTGCGCGACCGTCGTGCAGGTAGCTGGTGTCTGCCGCGCATGCTTCGCTCTGTGCAGCCCCCTCGACCCCTCCGGTGACGCAGGCGCTCAGCCCGATTCCCCACAGGGGAGTGGTCCGCCACTCCGCGCCGCTGGCTGCTCCCTCGCCGAGGGTGTCTGCCAGCCCTGTGCCCATGTCATGCAGCAGCAGATCGCTGTAGGGGTGGATGGTCTGCGACCGCAGCTCGGCGAACGGATGGACGCCGCTGGTGGTCAGCGTGGCCCGGTGGCAGTCCTCACAGCCGATCGCAGCGAACACATCCTCTCCGTCGAGGGCGTCGGGATCGTTGAGGTCTCGGCGTGCACGGACGCCGAGCAGGGCGACGTAGCGGACGAGGTTGCTCAGTGCTTCATCGTCCAGCTCTGCTCCATCGCTGTTGCCACAGTCGGACTGCTCAGACCCGCAGTCTGGGGCATCCAGGACCGATGTCATGACCCCCATGTCGGTGTTGAGGGCGCTCGCGATCTGGTGGCGGAGGCTACCGGCACCGGCCTTCCAGCCGAACCGTCCCAGGCGGATGTCTCCGGTCTCGGGATCGACCGAGAGCTGTGCGCGACCAGAGATCCCGTCGCCGTCTTCGTCGTCTGGGTCCACACGCTCTAGCACCGCCGACTCCGGCACGGCCTCCAGCAGGCCCATCCCGACGAGGCTGGGGGTCAGCCGAGCGGAGAAGGATGCTGGTGCCGACTCGCTGAAGGCATAGACCGGGTACCGCAGCCCATCGTCGGTCTCGACCCATTCATCGATCGTGACGCTGCCTTCGCCGTCGCCGCTGGTGCGTGTGGGCTGGAGCACTGCGCCCCGCGCTGGATCGGCAGCACCCTCTGCGGTGCCGATCTTGAAGACCCAGCGGTCCAGGGACTCACCGACCTCGGCCACGGATGCCCGCCCGTTTCGGGTGTGGCAGCTGTCGCAGGAGGTGTTGACGTACAGCGGGCCCGCCAGGCCGGTGAGCGCATCGAAGGTGCCGTTCTCGTCGCTCTCGTCGTGGGTGCCTGTGACCATGTCTGTGTGGTGTACCCGCCGCCCCAGCACGAACGGCTGTCCGCTGTGCTGGGCGATGTTGGTTGCCATCTGCATGTAGTGGTTGTCGGGCTCGTCAGAGTATTGGTAGGGCAGGGTGGTTCGACCGCCCAGCCATGCCGCCTCATCGAGCCGGTGAGAGTTCTCCCGCTCCGAGGTCCCGTCGCTGATGTCTCCCTCGGCGTACCAGGGCACCAGTCCGCCGACCCCGACCTCATACAGCAGCGCGGTGCCATAGTAGTTGGCCCGTCCGCTGGGCACTCCGTCGAGGAACTGGCTGATCTCCATCTCCATGAGCTGGCCGGACTCCAGGGCGACCGTTGCCCCATCCAGGGTGATCGCGCTGTCGATGGTCAGCGTGTAGCGGTACTGAACGCCGTCGTCGCTGATGCGCTCGTGGTCGTCGTCGTAGACCCCGGGCCCTTCGGAGGTGACCAGGTTGGCGTAGTTGCCGCCGTAGGTCGCGACGGTGCCGGTGCCGATGTACCAGGCACGAAACTCTGCGATGCTCAGCTTCCACTCCGTGACGATCGACACCTCGATGACTCCGCCGCTTGCCACGGTGTCCACCAGCTGGACCCGGGCTGTGCGGTACTCCCAGTACCGGGGGAGGTAGTGATCGTAGCTCTGGAACTCGTCCTCGCGCGCGTGTCGGTCGCGCCCGCGATCGGCAAACCGGGTGACGATGGCCCCGTCTCGCTCAAAGACCCCGTCCGGCTCCAGGGGGGTGTCCGCATCGAACAGCGGAACGATGGCTGCGGAGGGCGTGTCGGCGATGCCAGAGTCAGGTCCGACTCCAGTGTCATCCGGTAGCGAGGTGTTTGAAGCCTCTGGTGCACCGGCACATCCGGCTGTCCAGAGCATCATCCACAGTGCGCTGTGCATCTCTTGTCCCCATTGTCTAGAGCAGCACTTGGGCAGCGCTGTCATTCCTGGACTCTACCCGGATCCGCCGATGAGGTTCAGCTCGTCGGGGATGTGTGCATCGCCCGTGCTGTCTCCTGCTGCAGGGCGCTGCGCGGCAGGATTTCATTCCCCTGTACCAGGGGCGGGGATAGAGAACAGAGCAGCCAACACACCCGGGGGATTGACTTGGGCAACTCAAAGAAAGGCACTGACCGCAAGGGAGACGTCCAGGTCCTCGACCGGGTCAAGCGCCCGCGTCGGTATCGGGTGATTCTCCACAACGACAACTACACTCCCCGTGCCTTCGTTGTGCAGGTCCTTGAGGAGATCTTTCGCCTCTCTCAGGCCCGGGCTGCCCAGACCATGCTCGCCGTTCACAACAGCGAGCGCGGCCTCATCGGCGTCTGGTCTCATGAGGTCGCGGAGTCAAAGTCTACGCAAGCCAACACGCTCGCGCGCGAGTACGGCTTCCCGATGATGACCACCACCGAGCCAGAGTAGGCGGCTGGCTTCCGGTGGGGCTCGACCTCACTGGTGCATGCGGACTCCTCACCTGAGCGGTGCGTGCGGGGGGGAAGCGACGGGGGCGGGGCTGCATTGCTCAGCGGTCTGTCAGCAGCGCCTCGCGGGCCAGGGAGACGGGGATCGATCCCTGGGCGAGAAGCGCGTCGTGGAAGGCGCGCTCGGTGAAGTCGTCTCCCCAGGCCGCCCGGACCTCCTCCTTCAGCGCCTCGATCTCTTCCATTCCGGCGTAGTAGCCGATGAGCTGAGTGGGCCACTGAACGGTTCGTAGAAGCTCTGGATCCACCCGGCCCTCGCCGGGCGCGGTGCCGTGCTTCCAGTCGGCGGCGTCCTGGAGACTCCAGACGCCGGTCTCGACCTGGACGTCGAAGATCACCCGCTTGATCCGCGCCCGATGGGAGCGCAGCACCATCAGCCGACCGACCGCTGCTCCGCCGAAGCCGCCGTGTGCCTCGAACAGGGACTCGGCGTACAGCGCCCAGCCCTCGACCGCTGGTGAGCTGGTGAGCAGGCTGCGAACCGGGCGACCGACCTCTCGTGCGATCGCGAGCTGGAGGTGGTGCCCGGGCACGCCCTCGTGGACGGCGTAGGGTCCAAACCAGGTCTGGTGGTGTCGCTGCATGGTGGTGACGGTCCTCAGCAGCTGCTCCGGCGAGCCACCGCCGAAGTGCTCGACGTTCCACCATGCCCCTTCAGTGGGACCAAACGGTGCGATCGGATTCATGCTGCCGCCGTCGCCGGTCAGCGGGATGAGCGCTTCTGGAGTGGGACGGGCCCGCATCGGCGGCAGCTCGGTGGGCACGGTGACCACATCCATCGCGCGGAGGGCGGCGAGGTCTTCCGCCACCATGCGGTCATACAGCGCCAGGACACCGGCCTGATCCAGCGATGCAGCCAGGGCCCGCTCGTCGTCGGTCGGTGGTGCTGCGGCGGGGAGGGTGGCCTCGATGGCCGCGATCTCGTCGCTGACCGCCGCGAGATCTGCCTCGGCGCGCGCCATGAGCGTCTCGGCATCCCAGCGCAGCAGCAGCGCGTGCTCCAGGCGCCAGCGGTAGGCCTCCGCTCCGATCATCTGCTGCTCGGGCAGCCCCTCGAGCACAGTGAGCTCCTCGGCATAGGCGCGCAGCCCGGCAGCCGCCGTGGTGCAGGGCCTCGTGCCGTGGGCTTTGAGCATGCCGGCGATGCCGTCGAGCAGTCCCAGCGCGGTCTCGACGTCTCGGGCGGTGGGCGCGGTGACCTCGGAGCGCAGCTCGTCGAGCATGCCTGGGAGCTGTGTCGCGAGCCGGTCGAGGGCATCGGGAACAGGCTGAATGGCTGCGGTGTGGGCGATGAGCAGGGTGCTCACGGGCTCCAGCCACTCTGCCGGACGGTGCCGCCAGCGCTGCTCGACCCGGTAGGCGTGCTGGAGCGAGGCGACGGCGGCATCCAGCAGCGCCAGATCGATGCGGTCGGCGACCGCCAGGCGCTCGGTGTCGATCGCATCGAGTCGAGCGGCGGCAGCGTCGAGGTCGAGGAGGTGCTGGGCGATGAGCTCAGGTGCGAAGGAAGGGAGGTGGAGTCCGTCGTGCAGCAGCCCAGCATCCGCGGCCCGGTCGGGCTGGATGGTCAGCAGCAGCGCCAGCACGTCTCGCGCGGCGTCCGCCAAGACCGGGTCGCCGGGAAAGTCCAGCCCCGCAAGGGTCGGGATGCCCTCGACAGGAGCGGCTGCGGGGGCGGGCACATCGAGCGTCGGTGATGTGTGAGGAGCGCAGGCGAGCAGGGCGAGGACAGTGAGCATGGCGTCATCATTGCACCGATGGGCTGAGCTGCGACCGATACGCCTCTCTAGAGTGCGCCGCTTAGACGCAGACTCCGCTGCGCGCGACGCCGGCTCCCTCGGAGGCTGCCTCCACGCTCACAGCGAGGCTCTCCACCATCTCGTCCAGTGCTGCGCGCGGCACCTCCCGACCTGAGGTCGTGCAGCTGAGCGCATCGCATCGGCTCAAGGGGTGCTGCGCGCCGCACGCCCGGAGAACGCCATCCACGCCGCGAGGGCGAGGTTTGCCACCGCCATTCCGATCACCCCTGCCAGTCCGGTCACACCGACCTCCAGATCGCTGCCTCCGGCGGTCACCAGGAGCGGAAGGCCGGCTGCGGCGTTGAAGGTGCCGTGGCAGATCGCTGCTCCCCAGACCGTTCCGCTGTGCTGTCGGATGAAGGTGTGCAGGGGAGAGAGCAGCACACAGATCACCACGAACAGGAAGGCACCCGGGAGAGGATGCTCGGGGTAGTTGTGTCCGACCAGGATGATCGGCGCGTGCCAGAACCCCCAGATGATGCCGGTGATTAATGAGGTCTTCCAGAATCCGAGGTGAGACAGCTCCCGGTACAGCAGCCCTCTCCAGCCGATCTCCTCGCCGAAGGCAAACAGCGCGTTCAGCGTTGCGCCGGCGATGAGGATCTGAGGAATGGAGAGAAAGGCTGGGTGGACGGGCAGGGCCTCGAGTTCTTGCCGGGTCTCTGCCAGCTGCTCTGGCGAGAGCATGTCGCCGAACCGGTCGAGGATGGCGTCGATGCTGGGGTCGTAAGAGAGCCCCGGCAGGGCGAAGCCTGCGAGCATCGCGGCGAAGACCAGCACCAGCGTTCCCAGCGAGCCCGCCAGCAGCCAGCGGTTGAGCCGTGGGCGCGCGGAGAGGCCATGGAAGGGCTTCTCTCCAGCGAGGAGCTGGACTGCGATGACCGCCAGCATCGGAGTGAACATGTAGAGCACGGCGAACACGCTCCCGAGCAGTCCGCCGTATCCAACATCGCTGATCGCCAGCGCTCCGGCCATGGCGACAGCGAGGCCGTATGAGATCCCAACGAACAGTCCGACCTTGTGACTCGACTCCACCACTCACCTCGCTTCGCAGCCCCCTTTCCTGTGGCTGAGGAGAGCTGGGCTGCTCCTGCTCAGTATCGATGGCTATTTGTCGCAAAAGCAAGGGCTTTCGCTTGTTTGAACGTGGTCTTGAGCACCGCTTCTGACACCCGCGCACAGGCTCAGCAGCGGCGCGAGCCCTGGGGGTCCGTTGTGCCCTGGCGCATGTCCGGCGGCAAGCTGTGGTGTGAGAGTCGAGGGGCCTGGCTGCTGCTCCTGTGCGCCTTCCTGAGCGCCTGAGTGCACCGGCTCAGCCGTGTCTGCCTCAGAGCATCGCGATGCAGAGACTAACGATGCTGTTGCTGTGCCCTGCGCAGGAAGTGATCGATGTGGTTCCGCTCGTGACCATCGCGGAGGTACTTCTCCTCGATGCGGATCTTGGCATCCCAGGTGTCCATTCCCCACAGCCCCGCGAGCGCGACAGCGTCGTCATAGGAGAAGCCGATCTCGCTGTAGTTGCAGCGAAGGTCGTGGCTGTCCATGTTGTCGGCAGCGATGCGCTGAGCGGTCTGGAGCGTGCTGGAGACGCTGTTCTCATCTCCGTTGTTGATCATGACCCCGATCTTGAGCTTCGCATCGTAGGTGTCTGTGCCCCAGTAGCTGCTGAGCACCTTCGCGTCGCAGTACTCGAATTCGCTGCTGGCGTACAAGTCGATTGGATCGACTTGGCCGCTGGACTGGTAGGCCTCTCGGAGGGCCTCGCGGATGAAGGTGTCCTGGTGGCCATCGCGGAGGTACTTCTCTTCGAGCCGCATCTTCGCCTCCCACGAGTCGATGCCCCACAGGTTGCCCAGCGCAATGGCGTCCTCGAAGGTGAAGCCGATTTGATCGTAGTGGCAGCGCAGGCTGCGGTCGGAGAAGTTGTCCAGGGCGTGCTGTCGTGCCCAGCCCAGCTTGCTCTCCAGCAGCTCGCCGTCGCCGCTGATCAGGAAGTTTCCGATTCCTTTCTTGGCTTGATCGATCGGGGTGTCTCCCCACATCCCTGCGAGCACGGTCGCATCGCAGTAGTCGTAGCGGCTCTCGGCGTAGCGCTCCCAGGCGGTCTGGCTCGTATCCGTGTGCTGATCTGCATTGTCCGAGGGGGTCGGGTCGGGGGCCTGCGTGGCGGGTTCTTCTCCGCCGAGGCCACCGCAGGCCAGGGAGAATCCGATGAGGGCAAGGACAGTCAGGAGACGGCAGTATTGCATCGCTGCTGTATATCCATCCCAGTGAGCAGGCACACCTCCGAACAATGGTCTTCTTGACCCGCTTTCTTGGAGAGAACGGTGTCGGTGAGCGCATCGCTTTCCGCTGGAGTGGGTTGGTGTCGTACCTCGCACGCGCAGCCTCCCGGATTCGTCTGAAATGTCTCGGATTAATGGCAAATAAGGTGTTTTTCAGTGAACTCACGCCAGCCAGTAGTTGCTGGAGTAGGCTGAGTGTGGAGGATGCTGTCATGAACCGGATGCTGCTCGCGATAGTGCTCGCTGCTGGCTGCGACGACACCAGCACCCCGACCGAGTGCGCCAAGGTGCTCTGCGCGGCCGATGAGTATTGCCTCAGCGTCATCGGCGGTGCGGCTGCTCAGGACAGCGCTGGCGCGCTTGAGAGTCCTCCAGAGTGCACGGTCGCGCCAGAGGGCTGCGGCGGCACCCCGAGCTGCGCCTGCCTCACGGAGTGTACGGACTGCACCGACGACGGAGACGGCGTCTACTGCGAGACCGCCACTCCCTGAGCGCAGCCCTCGCCGAGCGGCCCCTGTTGCTTACTCTGGATCCTGTTGCTTACTCTGAAGGCAGTGCGGCTTCTCGGTCTGTCGATGTGCGTGCCCGTGCCGCTGCGGCCTGCCGGATCAGCGCATCGATGGAGGTGCTCCGGAGGCCGAGCGTGTGGGCCTGCTGAAGGCAACGCTCGGCGCTGACGCGGTCATCTTCCAGCAGCGCGCTGCCGGCGAGGTTGACCCATGGCTGGGGGTAGAGCGGATCGAAGGCCAGCGCATTCTCTGCGGCAGAGCGGGCCTTGTCCGCATGGCCCAGCTCCAGGCAGATCGCGGCGATACGGTTCCAGACCATGGCGTCGGTGCGATCGGTGTAGACCATCCAGCCCAGCCGCACGGCGTGGTTGAGCTGCGGCCGCTGCTGGAGCGCGGCGAGCTGCTCACCGTAGAGGCGCAGGGCCTCGGTGTGGCGACCTGCGCGGTGTGCCCGGCGTCCCTGGACGTGAAGCCGGAGCAGCCAGGCCTGGACCAGGGCGGGCGTGAAGAGCGCGACGACGACGAGGAGCAGCACCGGCACCCGCTCGGCAGCCTCCAGGGGAGCCAGTCCGGCGATGGTGAGCCCGGTGAGTCCAACGAGGCCGCTCAGGTACAGCAGCTTTGTGCGGTCGGGGCGGGTCACAGCTGACCACCACGCGCGCCGGCTCTGTCGACGCACGCCACGGTCTCGCTGCGCTGTTGTCGGTGCTTCAGCCGCATCCGATTCTCCTGTCGCGCCGTGTCTCGTCGGGAGAGGGTGCGCACGAAGTCATTAGCAGCACTGCTGTCATCTCGCACTGCACCTGGCCGCAGCGAGATTCGGAGACGGATCAGTCTTCCTCAATAAAGATGAGATCGCCAGTAGCGGCCTCGGGGTCCTGAGATTCTAGCGCGGTGATCAGCGCCATCGCAGCATCTGCGACCGCCTCGATCCCGTCTTCCTCGCTGGGGGCGTCTTCGGAGTGGTCGTCTCCGGAGAGGGGCATGCTCTCGAAGAATTGATGGAGCGGATCGGAGGCTGGCGTGGCGGGAGCAGTCGCCATGCGGACCTCAGTCTCGCTCTGCGCTGCCGCATCAGAGCGGTAGCACACCGGCTGGCTGCACACCCGGCAGATGCGGCGTAAGGGGTCGTCGGTGGCCTGGAGTCGCCCCCAGGTCTTGGGGCAGGCAAACGACAGCCGGGGATCGCAATTGATGATCGCTGCGTTGTTGTCGGGGGTGGTCATGTCTCATTCCTTGCGAGTCGGAAGCCGAGATCCTCGCGGGTGCGGGCAGGCCACTCTGCGATGCGCTCGGTGAGGGGAGTGCTGCTGGAGATGCTGCGCCAGCTCCCGCCGCGCAGCACCCGAGAGACCCCGTGGCGGGGGCCGGTCGGATCGGTCTGGGGACCGCTGGGGTAGGGGCCACCGCGATCCCAGACCCACTCATGGACGTTGCCAGACATGTCCTGGAGTCCCCAGGCGTTCGAGAGCTTCATGCCGACCCGGCGGGGCTGCTGGTCGCTGTTGCTGGAGAACCACCCGACGCGCTCGGGCTCGTCTCCGCCGGAAAACGGGAAGTCTGCGCCGGCCCGGGCTGCGTACTCCCACTCCGCCTCGGTCGGCATTCGGTAGCCGGAGGCATCGGGATCCCACTGGACATCAGGCTCTCGGCCGGGGCCGACCGTGTAGGCCGGCTTGAGCTGCCCGATCCTGGAGAGCTGGTTGCAGAACAGCACGACCTCGAACCAGGAGACGCCCTCGACGGGCAGGCCGTAGCCCTCGAAGCTGCCGATCTCCTCGCCGGTCACGGCGGTCCACAGCGACTGGAGGGCTGGGTAGCGACCGATCAGGAACGGGCGGGTGAGGGTGACGGTGTTGGCTGCTGAGCCGGCGCCCAGCGAGAACGTACCGGGCGGAATGGGTCGCATCTCCAGCACCTGTCCCCGGATGGTCTTGGAGACCGGGCGTGCCGGACGAAGGGGAGGCGCGGCGGGATG
>JAQXDW010000088.1 GCA_029251165.1 Myxococcota bacterium | reverse complement strand
CGGGGCCGCGCACGCGGCCGTCATAACCACGGCTAAGCCGGGGTTGGACCAGATGACGGCCGCGTGCGCGGCCCCGGCGGCCTGCAAGGACCCCCAGAACCGCCGCATTTTACCGGCTCGTCATGGTGTATGAGAAAGAAATGCTTCGGGCGGTGCGACACCGACCGGCAGAGGTGAGTCTGCTCAAGCGAAACGCAAAGAAACTATACACGAGGAGTCGCCACAGCACCAGCAAAGAGGTCTGAAAATGTGCGCGGAGCTGGTCCGGCAGCGTGGCGCACGTGGGCTCGAGCCCGGTGAGACCTAACGGGGCAGCGGCAGAAGAAATCGACGGGGAAGGTGTGGAGGACTCCGCTGGCTGCTGCGGAGAGAGTCGCAGAGCTCGGCCCACACCGATGTGGCCACCGCAGCACCGTCTGCCGTCCAGCCGTACCCTCCGCCCGCCGTGACGACCGCGACGGTCTGCTCCTCTGCGGCGCAGATGGCTGCCAGATCGACATCGTCGCTGGAGACGGAGTGGAGGTAGGCAAACCGGCACAGCGGCTCGGGCAGCGGAGCACACAGGGTGGGCTCGAAGTCGGCACCAGTGCGCCAGCGGACGCCGACCCGGTGGGCGAGGGCGCGGTTGAACCGCTCCTGCTTGGTCCGCTCCCGTTCTCCGGGAAAGTACTGATCGAGCAGGGCAAGGATCGTCTGCTGGGCGGCGTCTTCCGCCCCGAGCGGCATCGCGATCTCGGTCAGCTCTCGCTGCAGTGCATGGTCAAAGCAGAACTCGCGGTACTGCCCGGCCTGCTCGCAGGCGTTCCAGACCATCGGGCCGGTGACCTTGCGCGCATCGGCGGCCATGAACCAGCACTCGCTGCGCCAGGAGTTCTCCTCGATTCGGTCGCAGATGGCGGAAACCTCCGCCATGGTGCTGTCTGGCTGCAGCAGGCGCTCCGCGAGGTCTGCCTGACAGTCTCCGCGGAGGCTGGTGGTGGACAGCGCACCGCACAGCGTGAGGCCTTCGGCGGGGT
Source organism: Myxococcota bacterium (assembly GCA_029251165.1). Classification (GTDB taxonomy): domain Bacteria; phylum Myxococcota_A; class UBA796; order UBA796; family UBA796; genus JAQXDW01. The sequence goes on along the minus strand of JAQXDW010000088.1, from coordinate 26,110 downwards.
CTGGTGCGCTGAGGGCGGCGAGGTAGCGGCCGACGTCTTGGGCGGCGTTGCGGTTGGCCTTGGAAGTGTCCGTCTGCTGACACCCCATCAGGAGCCCATGCATCAGGAGGATCCGTACGGGGGGTGTCAGCACACTTGTCTCGTAGTGTCTCTGAAGAGCGGGAACAAGCCGACGCCAGCGTTATGGGTGACTGTGCACACTGACATCCAGGACCGTATCCAGCGCCTTCTTGACCGGCTCGACGCCAGCTTCCTGGAGCGACAGGGGCAGACGCGCCTCGCGCTGCTCTCGCTGCTCTCGGGCCATCACATGCTCATGCTCGGCCCCCCGGGAACCGCCAAGAGCCTGCTCGCTCGGGCCGTCTGTCGCTGCATCGACGGCGGACGCTACTTCGAGTACCTCCTCTCTCGGTTCACCCACCCCGACGAGCTGTTCGGTCCGGTCAGCATCCCTGGCCTCAAGGCAGAGGACTACCGACGGCTGACGACCGGCTACCTCCCCGATGCCCACGTCGCGTTCCTCGATGAGGTCTTCAAGGCCAACTCCGCGATCCTCAACAGCCTGCTGACGCTGATCAACGAGCGCATCTTTCACCACGGCACCCACCGCGATCCGGTCCCGCTGCTCGCCCTGCTCGGCGCCAGCAATGAGCCGCCCGATGAGGGCAGCCTCGCCGCACTCTATGACCGCTTCCTGGTCCGGGTCGCGGTGCGTCCGCTGGCGGGGCCGGACAGCTTTCTGGCGGTGAGCCTGGGCGAGGTCGAGCCGTTCGAGCCGCTGGATGCGGATCGGCTGACCCTGGAGGATGTCGCGGTCGTCCGACAAGAGAGCCGCAAGGTCACTGCCAGCGCAGCGGTCCGGCAGACCCTCCTGCGCCTTCGTGCGGCCCTGCTTGCCGAGGACATCACCGCCAGCGACCGGCGGTGGCGGTGGGCGATGGAGCTGGTGAAGGTCAGCGCCCTGACCAGCGGACGGTACGCGCTCGAGGCTGTTGACCTGCTGCTCCTCCAGTACTGCTTCGGCACCCCGTTTGAGACCGACGCGCGGGTGCAGCGGGTGGTCTGCCGTGAGATCCTCACCACCGTTCATCCGGTCTTTGACCTCCAGTCCCTCCGCGACGCCGAGGCGCAGCTCAGCCAGCCGCTGGGTCCGGAGGCCTCCCTCAGCACCGCTCGGGCGCAGCGTCTCTCGCTCGTCGACATGGTCCTCGCCCGCGCGGAGCAGCTGGAGCAGGGCGTCGACATGCGGCGCAGCGACTTCCTCCGTCGCGCGAGCGCCTCGGTATGGATCCATGAGATTCCCCCCGAGGTGTTCACCGCGATGCTGGTCGCCCGCAGCGCGGCCCGTGACCTCTGTCTCCCGCTGGCTGCACGGCTCAAGGCATACCGCCCGAAGCTGGTCTCGTTTCAGCCGGTGAACAGCCTGTTTGATACTTTTTCCCTTGAGGATCAGCTCCGCAGCATCTTCTCTTCGTCAGACGATCCTGCGCAGGCTCCGGTCGCCTGGGTGACTGCCGGGAGCCGCGAGGCTGGCTTGATGCCAGACGGGAGGCTGCGCGGCGGGATCGCGCGGCCTGTCGGGGTGCTGAATGTCCCGCTGGACGAAGATCTTCTGCTTCAGGTTCGGCAGCGCCGGGACTGGCGGCGCGTGGCTCGGAGCGTGCTGGCAGAGCGGGCGGCGCTTCCAGAGTCGGTGGTCAGTGTGCTGATTGCGATGCTGGGGCACTATCGCCGGGCTGTGTCTGCCGAGGGCTTTCCGCTGCCGGATCCGGCGGAGACCGAGGGTGGAGGGTGAGCACCAACCTCCACATCCTCGACCAGCTCTTGCTGCACCACCCCGAGCTGGTCGTCCTGCGTGCCGGCGGCGGATCTGGTCGGTCGGCGGCCACCGCCGCATCGGATCTGGCTCGGGTGCTCATCGGTGCGAGCGAGGAGAGCGGGCATCCCCTCGTCGAGGCCCTCCTCACCGGAGCCGCTGCGGAGCTGACGATCCTCTGCGGCCTGTGCCGCGATCACCTCCTCCGTACGGTCACCGCGACCGTCAGCATCGTCACCTGGCTCGCCCGACTCCTCGACCGCCAGGCAGAGGACACCGCGGAAGATGAAGGCGGTGAGGGAGAGTCCGATGGGATGTCGGATTCGGAGCGGGGGGGGATGCTGGAGGAAGCCTTTGATCAGGTCGGAGCCCAGGGGGAGCTGCTCGACGAGCTGAGCCAGATGCTGCCGGACCTCGGCTGGGGATTCGGTCGGGGGCACCTGGAGCGGGCCCTGCTGGCGGACATGGCGCGGTTTACTGCGCTGCTCAAGCGCTCTGATGCTCTCAAGCGCATCGCTGAGGAGCTGGGGCGACTGGAGCAGAGCCAGCGCGCCCGACCCTCGCCGCCGCGCGGGGGACGGGATGCTGTCGTCGGGGTTCGGATGGGGGGCGGCCTCGCCGAGGTTCTGCCCACCGAGCTGGCCCTGCTCAGCGCGCCAGCCACCGAGGACCTCTTCTACCAGCGGTACGTCGATCACCGCCTGCTGAGTCTGGAGTTTGACGACGCGATGCACGGCGAGGGGCGCCAGGGCGGCGAGGGACCGGTGATCGCCTGCATCGACACCAGCGGCTCGATGTCCGGAACGCCCGAGGTCATCGCCAAGGCGCTTGTGCTGGCGGTGATGCGGCGGGTGCTCCCGAAGGGACGCCGGGTGCGGCTGATGCTGTTCGGCGGACCGGGTGACTTTCAGGATCGAGACATCGGTCGCGGGCCGGCGGCGATGCAGCACTTCCTCGACTTCCTCGCGATGCGGTTCGACGCTGGCACGGACTTCGACGGCCCCCTGGAGCGCGCCCTCGATCTGCTGGACGAGGAGCGGTACGAGCGCGCGGATGTTCTCCTGGTGACGGATGGGTATGCCCGGGCCAGCCATGCGGTCGTGGAGCGGGTTCGTGCGCTGCGCCGGGAGCTGGGGTTTGAGGTCGTCTCCGTGGTCATCGGCGGTGACCGCCGCGGGGTGGCGGGGTTCAGCGATCGGGTCTGGACGATTCCGGCTTCTGAGGGTGCGCTGGGGAGCATTGATCTGACGGAGTGGGACGGCGCGGACTGAAGGGCTGCACAGGCCCTCGTGGAGAGCGCCTCGTTGCCTCGGCCGCTCAGGACCGGAAGCTGCCGATCGTGGCGTCGAGCGAGGCGAGCACGGGCATGCAGCGGTCGCGCAGCTTGGAATCGAGCACCTCGAGGAAGTCGGCGGCAGTGTCTCGGGCGGTCTCTGCCTCTGCGGCGGAGCCGGCTGCGGAGTGCGCGCGGGAGATCGCCTCGTAGGCGAAGAAGTGCTCCATCGCGTCGGCGTGGTTCTGGGCGCAGATTCGCAGGCAGGTGACCGCATGGGTCAGCGCAGCGGGACCGCGACCATCGGCGGAGAGGCTGCGAGACAGCCGATGCTCGGCGCGGCTCTCTTCCAGCCAGCCCCCGGCGATCTTGCCGTACCTCACGCCAATCCAGGCCGCCCGGATCATCATCGCGGCCTCTTCCGGACTGCGGCTGATGTATGCCTCCAGATCCCAGGAGAGGTTGTTGCCGATGACCGCCAGGGTGCGGGCGACGGAAGCGGTGGGAGACACGGCGTGGGAGAGGGCGGCGTCGAAGGTGGCCTGGGCATCTGCGATGCGATCCTGTCCGACCAGCGCGGCGGCGGCGATGGCGAGGACGCGTACCCGGTCGTCGTCCTCTGCGACTCCGCTGCTTGAGGCGCGGCGCAGGAGGTCCTCGAAGGCATCCCGGCGGCCGGCGCAGTAGTGCAGCGTGGCCTGGCAGCGTCGGATCGCCTGCTGATCGGCGTGGTCTCCAGCGGACGGCATGACCAGCATGCGCTCCAGGAACGCCAGCCCGTCGTCCCAGCGCCCGAGGTGCTCTCCGAGGACATGGACCGCCAGCTCTGCCAGCCGGGTGGCCTGTCCCGAGCCGGACAGCAGCGCCAGTCCGTCGGGGAGGCGGGCTGCGACAACTGCGGTCTGATCAGCATGTTCGTGCCAATTCTGGTTGAGGAATTCGCTGATGTCCACGTCGACTCCTCTACAATGCCAGCCATGCTGAGCCTATCACTGCTGGTCGCCCAGGCAGCATCGGCGGCGTGTGGACCCGGACAGGACCTGTCTGCCTCGGATACCCTCGTCCTGCGCGGGCACACCTACACCCGCATCGGCACCTGCGGGGACCTGCCGGTCTACCGAACGCCGTCCACCGACTCGACCTTTCTCGACCGGGCGGCCGCGCGGGAGAGCACGGCGATCATCCTGGTGACCGACGAGAGCGTGGACCCAACCACCGCAGAGGATGCCTGGCCGGCCCCGGCTGGCAACCTCTACCTCTCCTATCCCTACCCCGCCGGCCCCCAGGCTGCGCGCGCCGCGATCTCCGAGTCCGTCGCGGCGTGGCGGGAGCAGCACGCTCCAGGGGTCGCGATGACCGAGGGCTGGGACGAACACTACGGTGCCCACCGGGCCGAGGATGGTCGGTTCCTCACCGGCCTCGCGCTGAGTCCCCGATCGGACGCCGTCGACATCGGCCTCGACCTCCACCTCGCCGCCACCCCTGAGCAGTACGCCGCCCTCTCTGCGGAGGGCGAGCACGTCTCCATCGCCACCCTCACCGGCACCGCTCCCGATCGCGAGGTGGCCCTGTGGTTCATCCTCTCCGCGCTGAGTGCGCACGCCAGCGAGGCGATCACCAGTGACCTGCACAGCGCCGCTGCTGAGCACCTCCTCGGAGAGCTGGAGCGCCACGGCGTCCGCGATGCCGACGGCGGTGTGGTGGGCGCGGAGCGCATCGGCGGGCCGCTGACGATCACGGTCCGTGGCCTGGTCTGGCGTCACCACGACGGGCTGGCGGTGCAGGTCGGCGGGGTCTCGCTGTGGCTGCACGGTGGCTGTGCGGCGGAGGGCATGGCGGAGGTGTCTGGCATCCTCGACTACGCCACGCCACGCGGCGCGCCTGGCGACGTGCCCCGGCAGCCGTCCATCTCGGCTCAAGTCAGCGACCTCGACCGGTTCTCGATCAATGTCACCGAGTGCATCCCAATGAAGGAAGTGAACAATGGCGATCAACCCTGAGTACATTCTCTGTGATGTCTGCGAGGCCAGCCACGCGGCGCCGTTCGACTTTCTTCGAACCCCTGAGCAGGACGCCGAGGTGGTGGCCATCCAGGCGCGCCGCCGGGAGCAGTCACAGCGAGGCTGGGCCGGCCCGCAGTACTTCTCCCACGCCACCCGCGCCCTGCTCTGCGCCGAGCACCGGGCGGAAGCCCGTCGGCTGGGGCTGTCGGCGGTTCCCATCGCCGAGGGCATGACCCGGCTGCGGGGGGAGGGGTGATCGCGCCGGACTACTACGAGGGACTCGTCGCACAGGTCATCGCCGACCGGAAGTGGATCACCGCGTTCGATGTGGCGTACGCCGCAGCGGGTGTGGCGGAGAAGCTCAAGAAGCTCGGCGCACAGGGCTGCCTCGCGGTCGGGGCCAGCCGGGGGACCGGGGTGCTGCCTGACGGCATCGAAGCGGTCATCCTCGACGTGGTCGCCGAGACGATGATGGGCGGACTTCGCGCCTCAGAGGCTGCGCTCGACGCCCTCCCGCCCCACGCCGTCGCACGAGTCGACGCGTTCGATCCCGACCGCACCGCGCGGGTCATCCGGGCGATGTTCTCGGAGGGGGCTGACGTCGCCGGTCGGCCCACCTACGGCCGCCGCCGCCGCGAGTGGGTGGCCCTGGAGGACAAGCTCATCGTCGACGCCCTGTGGGACGACATCGGCATCCCGCGCGCGCCCTCTGCCATCGTGCCCATCGCCCAGGCCGCTGAGGTGGCGGCGGCGCTGGATGTCGGCATGGGCACCGTCTGGGTCGGCGACAACCGGGACGGCTGGCACGGCGGGGCAGCGCTGCTGCGCTGGGTCCGCACCCCTGCCGACGCCGACGACGCCCGCCGCTTCCTGTCGGCCCACTGCGACCGGGCGCGCATCATGCCGTTCCTCGATGGCATCCCCTGCTCGATCCACGGCATCGTGTTCGAGGATGCGGTCGTCGCGCTGCGTCCCTGCGAGATGCTGGTCCTCCGCCGCCCCGGCACCACCCAGCTCCGCTACGCCGCCGCCGCGACCTTCTGGGATCCCCGCCCCGAGGACCGCGAGGGCCTCCGCGACGTCGCCCGCCGGGTCGGCGCCCACCTCCGCCAGACCGTTGACTACCGGGGCGTGTTCACCGTCGACGGCGTGATGACCGCCGACGGCTTCCTGCCCACGGAGCTGAACCCACGGTTCGGGGCGGCCATCGGCGTGATGACCAACAGCATCCCCGGCCTGCCGATGTACCTGCTGAACCTCGCCATCGTCGCCCGGGAGCCCCTGGACTGGCGACCGGAGGACCTGGAGGCGCTGATCCTGGACGCCGCAGACACCCATCGGGCCGGCCGCTCGGGCACCCTGGTCAGCCGTCCCATCGACACCCTGATCCGCCAGGACCTACGGTGGACGGGGGAGGGCTTCGAGGAGGCTGCGGGCGCGGAGCCAGACGCAACGCTGGTCCTCGGGCCGGCCGCTGCGGGTGGCTACCTCAACATCTCGTTTCTCTCTGATCGCACTCCCGCCGGTCCGTCGACAGCCCCCCGCTCCGCCGCAGCCCTTGCGTATGCCGACGCCACCTTCGAGCTCGGGATCGGGCCGCTGGAGGTTGCTCCGGATCTGCGGCCAGGGTGAGGGCGGCGGGGCGTTTGCTTTAGTGCTCTGCTCGCCTCTGGCTCTCAGCAACGGGGCTCAGGACTACGAAGGGTGCCCTCTCACCGTGGGGTTGAGGTTGGCCATCGTTGAAGCCATTTTTTTTTGTCCACTGCGGTCCGACGCAGACCTGTCGGTCCGCTTTCGTGCCCTCCGCTCGAGGGGGCTGCACTTCCGACACTTGCGTCTTTCGACGCTGCATTCTGGTCGCCGCTCCCCTGTGACCCCCAGCCGAACAGCCGAAGGTCATCGCCCACCCATTTCTCAAGGGTGCATCTTGGAGCCTTACTGCTTCTCGGGGCTCTAAGTCACCGGCAGACACTGAACTTCTCAAGTCAGAGCGCCTCAATGGCTGCTATACAGGTTCTCCCTGATTGCCCTGGAGCCAGGTCATGCGTCACTTCTCTCTACTCGCCCTCCTCCTCATCGGCTGCGGCGACAAAGACACCGGAACGGTCGAAGAGGCCGATGCGGACACCGATGCCGACACGGATGCAGACACGGACGCCGACACGGACGCCGACACGGATGCAGACACGGACGCAGACACGGACGCTGACCTCACCGACTGCGGAACCTCAATCGACATCCCCAAGGATGGGGTCTGCGCAGTCACCGAGGGCTCTGGCAGCAGCATCCTCCTTCGCGGAGTCGTCCTCGGTCCGGACGAGGGCTACCTCGGCGGCTCGGTGCTCATCGACGGCGACGGCCTGATCGCCTGCACCGGCTGCGACTGCTCGGGCGAGGATGGCTACGACGACGCCACGATCATCGACTGTCCCGAGGGCACCATCAGTCCCGGACTCATCAATGCCCACGACCACATCGGCTACACCGAGGGCGCCCCGATCGACACCGGCACCACCCGCTACGATCACCGCCACGACTGGCGCGGCTCCCTCTCCACCCCCCAGAACGACACCAGTCTCGGCAAGGAGTGGGGCGAGATCCGGATGGTCATCAGCGGCACGACCTCGATGGTCGGCTCCGGCTACGCCAACGGCATGGTCCGCAACCTCGATCAGGACAGCGCCAACGAGGGGCTCGACACCCCAGAGGTCAACAACCAGACCTTCCCGCTGGGCGACTCCGACGAGGACTTCGAGGACAACTGCGGCTGGTACTACGACGCCTCTGAGGTCGAGATTGCCGGTGAGTCTGCCTACGTGCCGCACACCGCTGAGGGCATCGACGACTACGCAGTCGGCGAGTTCGCCTGCATGGTCGACGGCTTCGTCGGCGTCGACATGGTCGAGTCCAATGTCGCCCACGTCCACGCTGTCGGCCTCTCCGCGACCGACTACTACCGCATGGCCCGGGACAACGCGCAGATCATCTGGTCGCCGCGCTCCAACATCAGCCTCTACGGCGACACGGCTCAGGTCTCGCTCTTCCACGGCTTCGGCGGCACGCTCGCCATCGGCACGGACTGGACCTACTCCGGCTCCATCTCCACCACCCGCGAGCTGGCCTGTGCTGCGGAGTTCAACCGCGACTACCTCGGCGGCTACTTCTCCAACCGCGAGCTGTGGGAGATGGCGACCGTCAACGGCGCCCTCGCGCTCGGTGCGGAGGCTGAGCTGGGTGCCCTGAGCCCCGGCCTGGTCGCGGACATCGCGGTGTTTGACCGCCGCGAGCAGGATCCCTTCGAGGCGATCTTCGACGCCGACGCCACCGGCGCGGTCCTGGTGCTTCGCGGCGGCGAGGCGCTGTACGGGGAGTCCGACGTGGTCGATGCCCTCCGCTCGGACTGCGACACCATCGACGTCTGCGGCGAGATCCGTGCGATCTGCACCGAGGATGAGTTCGGCGAGTCCTTCGACGACATCGCCGACGAGCTGTCCGACGCCTACCCGGCGATCCACTGCGGCGTGCCCGAGGGCGAGCCAACCTGTGTGCCCTCCCGCCCCGGCGAGTACGACGGCGTGACCGGCTCTGATGCGGACGGCGACGGCGTCGATGATGCCTCGGACAACTGCCCCAGCTTGTTCAACCCGATCCGCCCGATGGACAACGGCACGCAGGCCGATGCTGACGGCGACGGCGACGGCGACCTCTGCGACGCCACCCCGATCGGTGATGACTACGACGGCGACGGTGTCGCCAACGACGACGACGTCTGCCCGGTGGAGTCCGACGACCAGACCGACACCGACGGCGACGGCAAGGGCGACACCTGCGACCCCTGCGAGGACGTCTCCAACCCCCTGACCGGCTGCCCGGCAGCGCTCGCCACGATCACCGAGATCCAGGACGGCACCCTCTCCGAGGGCGACGGCGCCAGCATCTCGGGCGTGATCGTCACCGGCTACGACAGCAGCGGCTTCACCGCTCAGGATCCCAACGCCGCCGAGGTGCCCTACTCCGGCGTCTACGTCTACACCGGCTCCGACCCCGGCGTGGCCATCGGCGACGAGGTGACCGCCAGCGGCAGCGTGGACGAGTACTACGATCTCACCGAGCTGATCGCCTCCTCCTGGAGCATCACCGGCAGCGGAAGCATCTCGCCGACCACGGTGTCCATCTCCGAGGCCGCCTCCGAGGCCTACGAGGGCGTGCTGATCACCGTCACCGCAGAGGTCACCGACGCCGCCTATGACTGCTCCGTCGACGGCTCGTCCTGCTCGGACGCCGACCTCTGGGAGCTGGGCGGCTCGGCGGGCGTGCTGGCCTACGACCGGCTGTACAGCGACTCGGACTGGACCAGCAACATCGGCACCGAGGGCAACGACGCCACCATCACCGGTGTCATGGGCTACCGCTACGACCGCCGCCGCCTTCAGCCCCGGACGTCCTCGGACTTCTAAGCGTGGCTGCTGCGGCACCTGCCCCCTCGACCACACCGAGCCCACAAGGATCTACGATGGTCCTCAGAAGGAGAGCCCTGGACACGCCCGTCAGTCTGGATGAGGGGAGCCGCGCTCGGACCGGGAGCATGCCATGATCCCCCTCGCCTCCAAGGCGGCTGTGGTGGCTGTCTTTGTGCTCCTCGGTGCAGCCGAGGCTGTGCTCGGGCGCTTCCGGAGCCGCGAGCAGACCACCCGAGATGATGTCATCCTCGATGTGGGCAGCAACATCGTGGTTCCCTTCCTGGTGCTGCCCGCCGTGCTGTGGTGCGCACACACGCTCGCCGCCACGCTCATCCCCGGCACGCAGGACATGTGGGCGGCGTGGCCGGCGTGGCTGATGTGGGCGGTGCTCTTCGTGGGAGATGACCTCTCCCAGTACCTCTGGCATCGGCTCTCCCACACCTCCTGGCTGTACCCCCTCCACCGGGCGCACCACTCTGCCGGCTACATGTCGGTGCGCATCGTCTACCGCAACAACCTCATCTACTACGCGATGATGCCGAGCCTGTGGGTGTCCGGGGTGCTCGTCTACTGGGGGCTTGGTCCGGCCTACGTGCTCTACCTGGTCGCCAAGATGGCGGTGATCGTCAGCGCCCACTCCAGCGTGCCGTGGGATGCTCCGCTGCGCCGGTACCGGCTCACCAGGCCGCTGATCTGGGTGCTGGAGCGGCTGATCTCCACGCCGTCTACCCACGCCGCCCACCACGGGCTGCACGAGGCCGACGGGGTCACCCACTATCGGGGGAACTATGGCAATTTCCTGTTCCTCTGGGATGTCCTCTTTGGGACCGCTCACATCACCGGCCGCCGGCCATCGGACTTCGGCATCGAGGGCCTCGAGCCGGTCGGCTGGTCTCGTGAGCTGCTGTGGCCGGCGCGTGCTGTTCACACCGACAACGATCCCGTCGCGCACACGAACCCGCCTCGCGTCGGGGGGGCCTGAGCGGAGCGCCTCCTGGCCGCCGAGAGGCCCGCTGCCCGACCGGGCCTGACCACCTGAAAGACAAAGGGAACCCCATGGGACGTACGCGTGTGTTCATTGCTTCCTCGCTCGATGGCTTCATCGCCGGCCCCGAGGATGACCTCTCCTGGCTGCCGACCGCGCTGGAGCCCAGTCCCGGTGCGATCACCTTCTCCTCGTTCATGGAAGGGGTCGGCGCGATGCTGATGGGGCGGCGGACATACGACATGGTGGCTGGCTTCGACGGTCCGTGGCCCTATGGCGCGGTGCCGGTCTCGGTGGTCACGCACCGGGCGCTGGAGGGGGGACCAGAGACGGCCCGTGCGGTCTCTGGGAACCTCCCTGACCTCGTCGCAGCCGCCCTGGATGCTGCCGACGGGATGGACGTCTACATCGACGGGGGGAGCGTGGTTCAGCAGTGCCTCGCCGCTGATCTCATCGATGAGCTGATCATCACCACGGTGCCGATCCTGCTCGGCGGCGGGGTGCGGCTGTTCGCGAGCCTCCCGGCGTCGCGAGCCTTCACCTTTGCGCCGCCAGTGTCGTACGGTGAGCTGGTGCAGCTCCGCGCTTTCCGCGCGCGATAGCCGCTGGGAGTACACCATGACCATCGAGCCTGGCAGCCTCGACCCCTGGCGTGACGTGCCCGCCCACGGCCTCACCGCCGGCCACATCCGCTCGTGGACCCGACGCGCGGAGGGGCTCCACGAGCCGGAGCCTCACCGGGTGCTGCTCATCGCCCTGACCCTCCAGCCCGGCGTGCTGCGGATCTGCCTGCCGCCCGCCCTCGCGGAGCCGATCCGCGACGAGCAGCCCCGACCGCTGAGCACGGCCAAGCAGCAGGGCACCCGATGGCTCCAGCGGGTCGCCCGAGGGCGTGCAGGAACCCTCAGCCCCTGGCGGCCGCTGCCCCGCGCCGACATTCCCCAGAGCCGCCGCGCCTGGTACGGCCCCAGCGGTGCCCTGGCGAAGATGATCCTCCAGGCGACCCCTGCCGGCGTGATCCTGGAGTGTCGGGGTCAGGCGGCAGGCACCCGCCGACAGACCGAGCCCTTCCTGGCGCTGCTGCCGTTTGCCGCAGATGCCAGCGCGCGGGGAGAGGCGTGGCTGGAGGCGGTCCACGTCGTGCTCATGCCGTGATCAGGCCTCGCCGGTGACCACGATCATGACCTCGCCGTGGATTCCGGTCTCCGCGAGGGTGTGGGCGTCTGCGACCGCCTCCAGCGGGAACTGCTCGGCGATGACGGGACGGATCACGCGCTGGGCGAGCAGGTCACGGAGCGCCTCGGTGCGCGCCTGCTCGCCCAGCGCGATCGCAAAGATCGCCCGCTTCCCGCCGACGAGTGCGGTCCAGCCGGTGGCTGCGAGGGCCTGGAGGCTGATGTAGAGCGTGAGGTAGCGGCCGGTCGGGGTGAGCGCGTCGCGGCAGTGCCGAAAGCTGGAGGCATCGGCGACGTCGAAGATGACGTCGTAGCAGCGGCCGCTGGCGGTGAAGTCCTCGGCGGCATGATCGATGACGTGGTCTGCCCCCAGGCGGGTGACCAGCGCCAGCGCCGGCTGGCTACAGACCGCCGTCACCTCAGCGCCGAGGTGCTTCGCGATCTGCACCGCGTGGCGACCCACTCCCCCCGACGCGCCGAGGATGAGCACCGACTCACCAGCCTGCACGTCGGCAAGGTCGCGGAGAAAGTGCAGGGCGGTGCCCGCGCCGTAGGGCGTCGCGGCGGCGTCCACATGGCTTGTCCCTGACGGCATCTTCGCCACCGGTCCATGCGCAGACACCACCAGCTGATCGGCGTAGGCGCCGAAGTCGACACTCCCGAACACATCGTCGCCGACGGCGAACCGCGTGACACCAGCACCCACAGCCAGCACACGGCCCGCGAACATCGTCCCCTGCACGGGCTGTCGAGGGCCGGTCAGGCCCATCATCAGGCGACCGAGGAGCATGGACGCGCCGGGGTAGTCCGCTGCCCGGATGCGGCGATCACCGGCCGTCACCGGGCTGGCATGGACCGCGACGAGCACATCCTCTTCACCGATGGTTGGAGGCGTCTTCTCGGTGAGCTGAAGAATGGACGGGGGACCGTAGCGGGGGGTGATGGCGGCGCGCATGGTGTTCTCCAGAGCGGTGTGGTTTCTGGACTGTAGCCATTCATTGTTCATGCTATAGGTTGGTTTTTTGCATCTATGGTATGCGTTTTTGCATGAACTGGAACGCACTGAGCTTTGACTGGAACCGGGCACGCAGCTTCCTCGTCACCGCCGAAGAGGGATCGTTCTCCGCCGCTGCGCGGGTCATGGGATCGACCCAGCCGACGGTCGGTCGGCAGGTCGCGGCCCTGGAGTCTGCCCTCGACGTGACCCTGTTTGAGCGGGTCGGCGCTCGACTGGAGCTGACCACCACCGGCCTCGACCTGCTGGAGCACGTCCGAGAGATGGCGGAGGCTGCCCTTCGGTTCTCCCTGACGGCGACCGGGCAGGCCTCCTCCATCGCCGGCCCGGTCTGCATCACCGCAAGCGAGTCGACCACCGCCTACCTGCTGCCGCCGATCCTCAGCGCCCTTCGCCTGGAGCATCCTGGCATCGAGCTGGAGCTGTCCGTCTCCAATGCGCCTCGCGATCTGCTCCGTCGTGAGGCAGACATTGCGATCCGAAACTTTCGAACCGAGCAGCCGGATCTGATCGCGAAGAAGATCCGGGATGTCACCGCCCACTTCTACGCCGCGCCGTCTTACATCGAGCGGGTCGGACCGCTGCGGACTGCGGCGGATATGGCTCGGGCGGAGCTGTTCGCCTTTGATCGCTCCGACATGATGATTGACGGGCTGAAGGCGCGGGGGATCGATGTCCAGCGAGAGCAATTCACCATCGTCACCGGCAACCACCTGGTGCAGTGGGAGCTGTGCAAGCAGGGTGCGGGGGTCTGCATGATGATGGAGGATGTTGGTCGGCCAGAGCCCGGTGTGGTCCGAGTGTTTACGGACCTCCCTTCGATCTCGCTGCCCATCTGGCTGGTCTGTCACCGCGAGCTGCGGACCAGCCGTCGGATGCGCCTGGTGTTCGACTGGCTCGCGGAGGGGCTCGCGGTGTGAAGCCGTGTGGGCATCGCCCAGGATGCCGTTAGCCCAATCGGTGATCGGAGAAGGTCATGCTCTGGATGGTGTGGATGGCAGTAAGCAATGCGGCAGGACTGGTCGGGGTCAACCTGGACTGGGTCTGCGTCAACGACACCGTCATGGGAGGGGTCTCCGACAGCGCCGTGACCCCCGATGGAGACGCGGTGGTGTTCACCGGCAACCTCTCCCTGGAGCAGAACGGCGGCTTCACCTCCGTCCGCACCCGCCCCGCAGCGCTGCCCCTGGAGGGGGTGACCGGCTTCCGCCTCACGCTCCAGGGCGACGGGCGGACCTATGACTTCACCGCCCGCCGCGACGACGTACCGATCCGTGGCGGCAGCTACCGGGTCGCGGTCGAGACGGTCGCGGACGAGGTGGTCGAGGTAGAGGTCGCGCTGTCGTCGTTTCAGGCGACCTCGTTCGGGCGTCCGATCTCCAATGCCCCGCCGCTTGCCCTCGCGCCAGAGCGCATCGACTCCCTCGGCTTCCTGCTCGCCGACGGGCAGCCCGGAGCGTTCTCGCTGACGATCCTGGCCATCGAGCCGCTGGTCGGCTCGGATCCGGTCGCGGTGGCTCCTGTGGCCCCTGAGCCTGTCGGGCGCGATGCCATCTCTGCGACCTTCAGCCGCGCGATTGCTCGGGGCGTGCCTCGGTTCAACCAGGGCGATCCGGCGACCTGCGCGGTGATCTACCAGACCGCCATCGAGAGCGTCCTGCTTCTGGCAGGGAGTGCGCTGACCGAGGCTGAGCGGTCAGCGCTGCTTGGTGCCCTCGAGGCTGCGGCATCCCAGGACCCGACCCCGTCGGCATGGACCCTCCGCGCAGCCATGGATGCCGTGCTGGCCCGCAGCTGAGCCACCGGAGCGCCCGGTGGTCCAGCCTTTGCTCAGCTGCCGTGGCTGATCATGAAGCTGGTCGAGGAAGTGCAGGGCATGGCTATGCCGCTCTTCTTGGACAAGGTGTCGCAGTCTTTGCCCTCGCAGGAGGCATCGATGAGCATGGTGACGCTTCCCTCAGTCGATGAGGTGAAGGCACCGCTCAGGGACTGCGCGAGCGTGAGGATGGCATCGAAGCCATCTCCGGTGTAGTCGCTCACGGTGTTCTCAGCATCGCAGGTGAAGGTGCCGGTGCTCTCCAGGGCGCAGTCCATGTCAAACCCGTCGCCGTCCGAGAGGTTGAAGGTGCTGTCGCCGCTCATGGTGAGGGTGACCGGCTCGTCGTCGGAGGCGGTGTCGCCGTCGTCATCCATGAAGCCGCAGGTGTCCTTCTCGATGACCTGCTTGCTGGCGTACCAGCTGCCCTCGGCAGGGGTGATGCTGTCGTCAGCGGTGGTGTCGGTCTCGCCAGTGTCGTCCTTGCTGCCGTCACAGCCGATGACGGGCAGCGCGAGCAGGAAGCTTGATAGCAGCAGGTTGTTCTTGAGCATGGTTGGTGTCTCCTCGTTTTTGAGCCAACGTGGGCTCAAATGACAATGTAGGAGAAGTATATAAAACCGGCAACGGTGGTTTTCCCACAGTATCGGATCGGCCTTCTCCGATGTGGAGGCTCCGCACCACCGGTCGGCTTGGGCACAACACCGGGAAGGGGAGGGCGCGTTTGCAGGTTAGGTCTCTGCTGACATGAACTACATTCCGGACAACCCCGTCATCGTCCAGGGTGACCTCACCGTGCTCGTTGAGGCCCTCCATGCGCGCTACGCGGAGGCTCGGGATGCCCTGCTGCCGTTCGCCGAGCTGATCAAGAGCCCGGAGTACATGCACACCTGGCGCATGACCAGCCTGACCCTTTGGAATGCGGCGGCTTCTGGCCACACCGCCGAGGCGGTGACGGCCACCCTGGCCCGGCTCTCCAAGTACCCACTGCCAGAGAGCGTGGGGAAGACCATCGCGGATCGCATGGCCCGGTATGGCCGGCTGCGGCTGACCCGAGATGGTGAGTGGCTGCGGCTTGAGGCGGACACTCCCGAGGACATTGAGGAGGTGCGGCGGCTGGATGTGGCCGACGACCTGCTCGGCGAGCCGATCACCAACACAAGCCTCCGGGTCCACCCGCGTCGGCGGGGGGAGCTGAAGCAGGTCCTGGTGAATTGCGGACGCCCCGTGCAGGACCTCGCCGGGTTCACCGACGGCGATGCCCTGAGCATGTCGCTGAGTCCGACCCTCCCCGACGGCACGCCCTGGTCGATGCGGGAGTATCAGATCGACGCCATCGACGCCTTCCACGGCGGCCCGACCGCAGGCTGCGGCGTGGTCGTGCTTCCCTGTGGCGCTGGCAAGACCCTGGTCGGCATCGGGGCGATGGTGCGGCTGGGCATGCGCACCCTCATCCTGTGCACCGGCACCACCGCGCTGCGGCAGTGGAAGCGAGAGATCCTCGCACGCACCAGCCTGGAGGCAGATCAGGTCGGAGAGTTCACCGCAGAGCTCAAGCAGCTGCGGCCGGTCACCCTGACGACCTACCAGCTCCTGACCTGGCGGCGGAAGAAGGGCGCGATGCCCGCTCACTTTGGGCTGTTCTCTCAGGCCAATTGGGGCCTGGTCATCTACGATGAGGTCCACCTGCTGCCCGCTCCGATCTTTCGAGAGGCTGCCGATCTCCAGGCCCGCCGCCGCCTCGGCCTGACCGCCACCCTGGTCCGCGAGGACGGGCGAGAGGGCGACGTCTTTGCGCTCATCGGCCCCCGGCGGTTCGACCTGCCGTGGAAGACCCTGGAGGCACAGGGCTGGATCGCCTCTGCGCAGTGCATCGAGGTGCGGGTCCCGCTGTCGGTAGATGACCGACAGCGCTACGTGCGCGCAGCGGCCCGCCAGAAGTTCACCATTGCCGCCAAGAACGCCCGGAAGGTCGCGGTGGTGGAGTCCCTGCTGGCGCGCCATTCCGGTGAGCCCACCCTCATCCTCGGCACCTGGATCGACCAGCTGGAGTGGATCGCTCGGCGGCTTCGCATTCCGCTCATCACCGGCAAGACACCCTCTGCGGAGCGCCTGGAGACGTTTGCGCGGTTTCGGGCCGGAGAGATTCCGGTGCTCGCGCTCTCCAAGGTCGGCAACTTTGCCATCGACCTGCCCTCCGCCAGCGTCGCGATCCAGATCGCCGGGACCTGGGGCAGCCGCCAGGAGGAGGCCCAGCGCCTCGGCCGGGTGCTGCGGGCAAAGGGTGGCGCCAACCAGGCGTGGTTCTACACCGTGGTCACTGCGGACTCTCGCGAGCAGGACATCGCTGAGCACCGGCAGCTGTTCCTCACCGAGCAGGGCTATCCCTACCGCATCGAGGCGACACCATGAGGGCCGTCTCGATCCTGTCGGTCGCAGATTCGGCGTCTTGGGAGGGCCTGTCGGTCGAGGCGTACCTGGAGGGGAGTCCGTCGGACACCGAGCGCATCGTCGCGGATGAGTCTGGCTTGCTCGATGCCCTACAGGGCTCCGACCAGCTCGCGGGGGTGCTCATTCGCTACGCCCGCCGGCCCGAGGCAGAGATCGCGGCGGCCTCTGCGGAGCTCGCGGCGCGCATCGCCGGGCTGTCGGCGGGCTACCGTCGCCTGCTCTCCGACGCCCAGCGTCACGCCCTGGATGATGTGGTCATCGGTCTGCATGCCTGGGATCCCGAGCTGGAGGCGCCGCTGGTTCGCGGGCTGGTCGGCGCCGGCTTGATGATGCCGCTGCCGGGCGAGGCACCGCCATACACCGGTCGCTACCGGCTTCATCCGGATCTCCCTCCGCCCCCGCCGGTGCCCTATGACTTCGGCGAGGCTGCGATGGACCTCACGGATGACCTCAGCACGCCGTCGGTCGGGCCGGTTGCCCTGCTGCACGACATGGCGGCCCTCGCTGCTGCCTTGCACCGGGTAGAGCCCCGCCGCACCCACGCCGGGACCCTGGGGCGGGTCGATGCCCGACGCCTCGGGCGTCACCTCGGACTGCCCGAGCTCGCGGCATCCGGTCGCCTGGAGGACGACCCTCGGTGGTCCCGTGCGCTGCGGGCGCTGGAGGCCCTCGGGGCGGTGTCGCTCACGCCGCTGAGCCGGAAGCTGCACATCGACCTCGGCTTAGAGAACACCCTCGCCGGGACGACGGCGGAGGCCATCGACCGGCTGGTGCATCGGCTGGTGGACCGTGACCAGCACGTCCTCCTTCCCGCAGTCCGTGCCGCGCTGCGTGCTGCGGGCGGGGGCGCCGTCGACGAGATGATCTTCACAGAGCAGCTCGAGGCGCAGCACCGCAGCATTGTGTTTCCCGGCTGGAGGCGCGGCGGGGTGGTCCTCTATCCGGGACTGCCCGACGAGGAGCCCCGACCCTACGACGCGGAGGGCTTCGCGCAGGTCGAGGCGTTCCTCCTCCAGCGCCTGCTGCGGCGCATCGAGCGGCTCGGGCTCATCCGGCGGGCAGATGGGGTGTTTGCCGCCACTACAGACGGCCAGATCTGGTCTGCCGCCACAGATCCGCCCCGTCCGCCGGTCTGGGTCAGCTCAGACCTGGAGTTCATGGTGCCGCCCGGCGCGGTCACACCCTGGGAGCGGTTTCAGCTGGAGCGCCTGGGTCGCTGCCTCTCCCGAGATGTGGTCAACCGCTACATCATCGAGCAGAGCGGCCTCCGGGCGTGGCTGGTCTGGCACGACCCCGGCGAGATCTTCGCCTTGCTGCGCCGCCGCTGTCCGGGGATCCCGACCGTGGTGGTGCAGACCATCGAGGGCTGGAGCGCGGCGGCGATGCGGCTGGTGCTCACCCGGGGCGTGCTGGTGTGAGGCCCTGCAGGCGGAACGGTCGAGAGGGTAGGGAGCGGCGGAGCCGGCGTGGGCTGCCTGCGTGGGAGCAGCGGTCTGGACGCTCCTGGACATGCAGCCGGGTTGAGTCAGGGTAGCCACTGATCAAGAGGAGCAGCGCATCAATGTGGAGGTCGACATGAGCGGGGCGTGGCGGTTGCTGCTGGGGGCGGTCATCGCGCTGGTGGTCGGGGTGACCCTGGCCGCCGAGGTCCACCGGCGGATCATCGGCTCGGGGACGACCATCGCAGCGGGCGTGCTGCTGGATCGCTACCAGGGCGGACTCGGCCTCGCCGTGGAGCGGGTCAGCGCGGCCGCGCCGGAAGCACGGGCGGCGGCGGCGGCGGAGCTGTCGGCATACTTCGGCTGCCCGGTGCGCCTGGAGGCGGTCGATGGGGTGCTGCCGCAGGTCGCGCTGACGGACGGGACCACCTTCACGGTTGCCCTGCGCGACGATCCCCGCGCGCTGATCATCGGTCCGATCGCCGCTCCAGATGGGGTGACCGACATGGACCGCAGCGGGGTGGCGCTGCTGGTGGTGATCGGGGTGATGCTGCTGACGGCGGTGGCGCTGGTGGTTCCGATCGCCAGCCAGCTGCATCGACTGGAGCGCGCGGTCGCCGCGCTGCTGTCTGAGCAGGAGGGGGTGCGCTCGACAGGGCCGCCCATTGATCAGCTCTCTGCCAGCGTGAGGGGCCTGACGGCGGAGAACCGTCGCCTGCGGGCAGCGCTCCGTGACGACGGGGCGTAGTCTCTTCCGTGGTCGCCACCAGACGCCGCGCGCCGGTCCCTCGGAGGCCTCCACCGGTCTCAGCGCCGCGCCCTTCTTCGCGCCAGCCGCGCAGGAGCTCTCGATGGTCTGATAGGAAGGAGCATGAACCGACGACGCTTCCTCTCTTCCCTCGCTGCCAGTGCTGCGGTCGGCTGTGCCGGCGGCGAGTCTGCGGTCTGCCCAGAGACCGGTGAGCAGATCGAGGGTCCGTACTACCTCGACGCCCAGGCGGTTCGCATCGACATCACCGAGGGCAAGTCAGGCATCGCGCTGAGCCTTCGCCTGACCGTGGTCGATGCCGAAACCTGCGCGCCGATTGCAGACGCTGTGGTCGATGTCTGGCACGCGGACGCCGACGGGGTCTACAGCGGGTACGCCGAGATGGGCACCGAGGGAGAGACCTTCCTGCGCGGTGTTCAGCTGACCACAGCGTCTGGAGCATGCCAGCTGGAGACGATCTTCCCCGGCTTCTACACGGGCCGCACCAGCCACATTCACGTCGCGGTTCGGGCGGAGGGCTATCGAGAGCTGGTCACCCAGCTGTACTTCTCGCGGGCTGCGATCACAACGGTCGCGCCGGACTACCCAGCCATCGACGAGTACACCACGAACATCGAGGATGGATACTACGACGCCGACAACGAGATGGTCACTGCTGGCGACAACGCCGCGGGCTACGCGGCGACCTACACCCTCTCGCTGTCTGCATGAGGCCGCGCTACATCCGCATCCGCAGCACGTATCGGATGCGAACCTGGCTCTCCTTGTAGAGCAGATACTCCGACTGGGAGAAGCTGCTCTTGGAGAACCCCGACTGCTTGATCGGCTTGCCGTTGGGCACGACGACATCGCGGCCGTCGATGGTGTAGCGGATGTCCTTGCTCGGATCCGGCTCCACTCGTCCCCGCGCGACGATCGAGTCATATCCGCGCGGCGCGCGCTTGAGCCGGGCGTTGTCTCGCGAGATGTGGTGCTCCCGGCCCAGCGCTGCTTCGCAGAGGAACATCACGCCGTTTCCGTTGCTGCGGCTGGTGTATCCGGCGGACTTCGACTGCTCGCTGGCGAGGTAGATGCCCTTTCCGACCCGACCGCCAGAGTGCGGCATGATCCGCAGTCCGCTGGAGAGGATCGCAGCGATGACCGCGATGTTGGTGCCGTGCCAGAGCAGCTTGCGGTTGTCGATGGCCTTGTGGGCGTCGAATCGAGCCGCAGATCCGCCTCGGTTCGCGCGGAAGATGTCGACGATGTTCTGGCTGGAGCTGCGCCGGGTCCTCTTCAGGTACGTCTCGATCATCGCGTACTCATCGGAGCGCTTGTCGACGGGCTCCAGGCTGCACTGGAGCGTGTCGTAGTTCTTGTCGATGGGGTTGGCGAGCTGCTGGTGGACTGCAGACTGCTGGGCCGCCTCGTGGATGGCGAGGGCGAGCTCGATGTCGCTGAGGACGTTGAGCATGTCCAGCTTGATGCCGAGCTTCTCGGTGGTGTCGATGAGCGGCGGGGCGCGGCGGCCGAAGGCGTGAGGGATGACGGTGTAGAAGTGCGAGGAGAGGCGGGCGAGCTGGCGCTGGCTGAGGCTGCTGTCGAGGGCTGCCTGGATCTCGACGAGCATGTCGTAGCCGCGCTGGACCTGCTTCTTGCTCAGCTTTCCAAGCGGCATCTTCTTGGTGTCGATGTCGAACTCGGACATCGCACCGACGAACATGTTCTTGCTGAAGATGAGCTTCATGAAGTCCTGCAGCGGCCCCGGCAGCGCGGAGGGGATGTACTTGCTGGGCGCGGACTTCACCTTCGGGCGCGCCCGGTCGAGGTCTTCGAGCTTGTGCTGTGTGTCGGCGTCGGCCTCGCCCTCCACCTCAATGAGCTGGTACTTGCCGGCTCTGGGGACGAAGCTCGTGCGCTTTGACCAGTGGTTGCTGGTCTTGGACTTGAACTTCTTCTCAAACACCGAGATCGCCTGCGTGAGGGGGTACGGCCCCTTCAGGGAGCTCTGTCCGCCCTCGCCGACCCGGCCCCAGTGGTTCCAGACGTAGTGCTTTTCGCCGCTGACGATCAGCTGGATGATGTAGAACTTGTTGTTGTTGCTGTGGATGTTGGTCTGGTTGAGGGTGGCGTTGTAGTCGCTGTGGATCGCGGCGGTCTTTGACAGCGGACATTGGTTGTCGACGAGCATGGCTTCTGCCTCCAGAGTGCTTCCAGAACGGTGCAGAACGTCTTCTGATTTGGTCAAAATTCGTCCGAATCAACAACGACGCAAATCACGGGACAGCCGAGGGCATCTGGCGCTACGGTGTCGCCATGGCTGCATGGCTCCTGACACCGCTGAGTGCGACCGCTCTGAACTCCCGAGGGTGCCTGCCGTGTGCGATCGGCGGCCCGGTCACGGTCATCGCGCGGTCATGACCTTCGCGCAGACCTGGCGAGACTTCACCACCGCCCCGCTCACGCTGGGGCCGAGTCCGGGGATTCGTGAGCAGTGGCGTCAGGGACGGCAGTGGTATGCGGTGTGGGTGCTGCGGGTGTCGGAGCCACGGGTGCATGCGCGGATGGCCATGGTCGCAGCGCCGCTCGGCAGCGCGGTTCGGCCCTTCCTGGCGACAGAGGCTCACATCACCCTGTTCGTCAGTGGCTTCCCGACAGCGGATCCTCGCCTGCACGACGACGTCGCGGCGGACGTGCTGCTCCGACAGCGAGATGCACTGGTGGCCGCAGATCTGTCCCTCACGCTCACGGTCGGCGGCTGCAACTCATTCACCACGGCGGCGTTCCTGGAGGTTCATGAGGACGGCGGGCTGACCGCGATCCGACGACTCCTGGCGGGGGCCGCTGATGAGCAGCGGCCTGGTCCCTACCACCCACACGTCACCGTCGGGGTCTACCGAGATGCCCGGCCGACCTCGCCGCTCGTCGCCGCGCTGTCGCCCCTCCGCGATGCGCCGCTGATCCCGCTGCATCCGACCGTGGTGGAGCTGGTGGTGTTCGACGCGGCGGTGGAGGGCAGCCCGCTGCTCACCCGACATGCCGTTCGCATCGGGCCGTGATCCACAACAGCAATCGCGTCTGCTCAGTCAGGCGCGCGGAGCACCGACCACCCTGCTGGGACCAGCAGCACTGTCGCCATGAACACCAGGCCGAGACCGAGGCTGATGGCCTCGCCGGTTGAGCGAATTCCACGGTTTTCAGCGAAGACCAGGGCAATGAACGCTGCGAGGGTGGTCAGGGTGCTGGTGAGCGCGGCGTAGCCGCTGGTCCGAAGGGCGACGCCGACATCTCCGGTGGCCTCCAGGCGATGCAGCAGGTGGATCACCACATCCACTCCGATGCCCAGCAGGATCGGCAGGGCGACGATGTTGGCGATGTTGATGCGGATGTCTGCCATCGCCATCCCGCCCCCGGCCCACACAATCCCGCCCAGCAGTCCGAGCCCCGCGACAGCGACCAGTCGCGGGCGACGGAGGTCGATTGAGAGCAGGACCAGGACCGCAGCGAGCGCCGCGAGTGCGAACCGTCGGAGGTCCTCGGTGATGAGGTTGTAGAGGATGGCCTGGGTGAGAAATTCGCTTGCAGCCCCCTCGACCACGCCGTCCAGCTCTTGCTTCAATTCGTTCGAGGCCCGCAGGTCGCGCATGTTGCCTTGCAGCAGCAGCAGCACCCGGGGGTTCTCGACACCGAGGAGGATCTGGAGCGCCTCGGGCAGCTCCGCCTCGGCCACCGGAGTGAGGTCGGTGGCGTGGAGGTCTGCGAGGGCCTGTCGGACCGGCACGGGCAGGGTCGCGGAGCGGGGGTCTTCGTGCAGGGCGGCCAGCGTCGCGAGCCGTGCGAGGCGCTCGGGCTGGTCTGCGGGCAGCAGGCTCTCTACGGACAGCACTCGCTGGACATGGGGCAGCGCACCAGCCTCGACGAGGCCCTGGAGGCGGGCATGCTCAGTGATGCGGGCCTGTGCGTCGGCCACCGGCACGACCACCGGCGGGAACGCCTGCTCGCGCAGTGCCCGCTGCGGCTCAGTCAGCTCGGCCCAGGCGAAGCCTTCGTTGCGCATTGCGCTGGTGTCATACTCCACCGTCAGCGTCGGCCAGAGGGTCCCGGCGAGCACGGTCAGCAGCAGACCGACCGCCAGCAGGCTGCCCAGCTTTCGGCCGCCGCTGGTCTTGCTGACCGGCACCGGCACCGGACCAGGATCGAGGCGAACGAGCAGGATCGGCAGCAGCAAGAACATGAAGCCCAGGCAGACCAGGACCCCCAGCGCCAGCGCCCCGCCGAGCTGTGAGATTCCGCGAAATTCCGCCAGCATCAGCGCCGCGAATCCCGCCGCAGAGGTCAGGGCTGCGGTCACGCATGGCGGACCGACCTCTGCCCATGAGGCCACCACTGCTTCCTCTGGAGAGTGCCCCAGTCCCCGCAGCTCCCGGTAGCGGGCCATGAGGTGGATCCCGAAGTCGATGCCGAGCCCGAACAGGATCGCGGTGCCCATGGAGGTGTAGGTGTTCAGCGCGCCGTTGATGATCTGCACCAGGGACAGCGAGACGATCACCGCCATGATCAGCGGCGGCAGCAGGGCGAGCAGGGCGCGGACGGAGCGCAGCATCACGCCGAGGATGCCGACCACCAGCAGCAGCGAGATCCCGGCGGTGCTCACCAGATCGGCGCTGGCCTCTCGCCCGGTGTGTGCGACCGCGATGTGTGAGCCCGCGATGCCGGTGGCGTCTGGTGCCGCGGCCTCCAGGTCCGCCAGCAGGGTCTCGCAGAACCACGCGTCAGTGCTCGGGCCGGACGGGATAACCACCACGATGCCCGGCGGGTACAGCGGCTCGGGCTCTGGCAGGACCTCTCCGGCCAGCAGGCGCGCCTGAAGCAGGGGGGAGGGCATCGCCATCGCACCCTGGATGCGCACGGTGAGGTCGGAGACCGCGTCTGGATCGAGCTGGAGCGCTGCGAGGCGGCGCGCGAGGGCTGGCTCAGGGGCGTCGAAGGCGAGCCGCACGGAGTCGGTGGCCTCCAGGGCATCGGCTGCTGCGGCGAGATCGGTGCCCTCTGGAAAGGCGACGATCGCGAGGCCCTCCCCGCCGGGCGCATCGCGCAGCGCCTGGAGGGCGATGGCAGAGGGGTTGTCGGGGGGGATGAGGTTGAGGAGATCGCCGTCGATGCGAGGGGGGAGGCCGAAGGAGGCTGTCAGCACGGTGAGCATGAGCAGCAGGGCTGCGATGGCTCGGGGGCTGCGGAGGGCGAGTCGGGCGATCATGACGGACCACCCTATGCCGATTCCGTCCTCCAGGCAGCGGAAACAAAGGGAACTCCTGCCATCATGTTTTGCGCAGCGGCATCACGGAGGCCACCGTAGAGACCGCAGGTGCGGAGCCCGCTCGGCCGATTCCACGCTGATGGTTGCTGGAGGACACCGCCTTGAGTCAGATATACCCAGTCCGCAGAAGAGGGAGGAAGACATGACCACACGCGTACTGTTCTTGGCGGCGCTGCTCTCGGGCTGTGATGGTGGAGCGGTGACCCCTGGCGTGCTCAGCCAGTGTGCTGCGGGCACCCCCCATGATCCGGTGACCATTGACGATGCCTCGATCTCCGGAGACCAGCTGACCGTCAGCCTCAGCTTCGGCGGCGGCTGCGAGGCCCACGATCTCGGCCTGTGCTGGGACGGCTCGGTCGCGGAGTCTGCTCCCCCTCAGGTCTTTCTCACGGTCGCCCACGATGCCAACAGCGACCTCTGCGAGGCGTACCTCAGCGAGCAGCTGGCCGTCGACATCTCCGCCCTCCAGGCGGCCGGCTCGACGGTCACCGTGAACCTCGACGGCTGGGAGGAGGCGCTGACCTACACCTGGTAGGCGCACGGGACAGCGCCCTGCGCCCTGGTCGCTCAGGGCATCAGCGCGAGCAGCCGTGGGTGTGTTCGGATGGCCTCGAGGTCACCATCTGCGCGAAGAGCGTCTCCTGCCGATGGGTCAAGCGCCAGGCATCGCGCCATGGCATCCACCGCGTCCGTGAGCCGTCCCAGCCGACACAGCACGCTGGCGCGACTCCACCATGCATCGCGGTGTCCGTCCTCCAGCGCGATGGCCCGGTCGGTGGCCGCCAGCGCACCCTCCAGTCGATCCAGGTGCCGCAGCGTGATCCCGAGCGTGTGCCACGCGAGCGCGGCGCTCGGGTAGGCCTCCACGACCGCCTCCAGCGCCTCCGCAGCTGCGGCTGCTCCGTGTGCCCGCCCCAGCACGATTGCCTGGTTTGTCAGGGCCTTGGATGGCGCAGCGGTCCGGGTCGCGACCTCTCCCCACAGCGCCGCACCCTGCTCGTGCCGTCCGGCCTGCTGACCGAGGAGCTGTGCGTAGGCGACCAGCGCGACGAAGCCGTCGGGGTGCTGATCAAAGATCGGGATCCAGTCCACCCGGTCGAACTGCGCGATGGCCTGGTCGGCGAACCCCATCGTGAAGTAGGTCAGCCCCGCCTCGACGCACTGCAGCCCGGCATCCTCAGGCACGGCCGCTCCGATCATCGCAGCGACTGCGCTCCGATCCCGGGGAATGTTCCGGGCGGCGAAGACGTCGATGAGGTTGCCGATTCTCCAGTGGTGTGGCGTGGCAACGAGCGCGGCGAGGATCTGCTGCTGGAGCGGGCTGAGGTGTGTGGACGCATTGATGGGCTCGGGAAATCCAGCGACCAGGAGGGCGGAGACGAGGGGAACGTTGTCGAAGCCGCTGGTGCGGAGGAGGGCCTGAGACAGCGCGGGAACGGCATCCACGAGGTCTTCGTGGGGGGCGAGGCAGAGTGCAGCAGCGGCGATGGCGATCGCGGAGGTGGTCGCACACCGCACGGCGTCGAGCCCTTCGATGCCCTCGAGTCCAAGCTGAAGCAGGGGCAGGGCTGCCTCCACATCCGGGCGACAGGCGGCGGCGATGAACCGGCAT
>JAQXDW010000086.1 GCA_029251165.1 Myxococcota bacterium | reverse complement strand
GTACACATGTTGATGAATCGAGCGTTCATGATGACGTTCCTCCCGGCCGGACTGTAAGTCAAGTACAACGCCTGTGAATCCTTCAGCGATCTTACCTTCCTGACAGGAGCGCGCGCGGCGGGCGGTCCTCCTGTCAGGGAGGTGACTACTTCCCGCGGCTGCCGCGCTGAAGACGACACGGAGTCACGGCGTCGTGCAACAGAAGCCGACGGGTTGACGGAGCGAGCGGTCTAGACGACGCGGTCAGTCAGAACAAAACGTAGCGAGAGGGCATCCACAGCAGCCACCACAGAATCTGTGCTCGCCTCTCAGTCGCTGAGACGACACCGACAAGGCAACGCCGCCCTCACCTCAGCCGAGCGATACTGAACCGCTTACCTGAAGCTCACGTCGTCTCCGTTGCTTCCCCTCCACCCACTGTGGTGGCTCATGATAGACTTGGCCGATGCCGAAAGACTACTCCTGGCAGGACTTCCCCAACGCAGACTTCAGCGGAGCCGACCTCGAAGAGGCCAACCTCTCCGCCGCCATCTTCAACGGGGCCAACCTCAGCAACGCAAACCTGATTGATGCCAACCTCACCCAGGTCAGCCTTCGCCGGGCCAGCCTCCAGGGTGCTGATCTCAGAAGGGCTCGACTCGGTGGCGGCGATCTGCGAGAGGCCAATCTACAAAGTGCGAACCTCCAGGGCGCTGATCTCGGAGGGAGCGAGACCAATCTCACGGGAGCCGATCTGAGGGGTGCCGATCTCAGCGGGGCGACACTCTGGTCGGTCGTTCTTCGCAAGGCCGATCTGCGGGAGACGAATCTGCGGGGGGCTGCCCTCTTCCAGACGAATCTGCGGGGTGCAGACCTGCGGGGTGCAGACCTGTCGGGGGCTGACCTGAGGGGTGCCGACCTCAAGGGCGCAAGGTATGATCACACCACCCGCTGGCCGGACACCTTCGCCCCTGAGAGCAGCCGTGCCATCGGACCGGACGTCACGGACTGACAGCGCTGACGGGAGCCCTCCTTGACTCTCCCGGCACTGCTCCAGGGCGGCTCGTTTGACACTGCCATCGCCTCCCGGAGTCCTCACTCCTCGGTCCGCAGCAGGGGCCACCAGAAGACTTACCGTTGTCTCAGCAGTGAGCACGAACGTGCGGATCGTTCCGACGTGTACACACCACTCAGGATGGTCCTGGAGTCCAGCAGCTTCCCAGCACTTTTAGCGCTGTGACGCGGCCTCATCCGGCGATGCTGCGCATGATGTACAGCTTCTTTGTATAGATGAGGCCGATGAAGGGGGCTGAGCTCAGCGCGGTCACGACGGCCTTCCCCTTTCGTCACAGAGAATGTGCCTCACAACCTTGAGACCATGGCTACACAGATGTGCTAGTCTGCGTCTTCATCAGCGGAGCCTCTTGTGCAGACCCGTCACACAGAGCTGGAGATCGTGTACGCGCTGGGCCTCATGCTCTGTGTGATCGCATGCAAGCCATCGCAGGACTCGACTCCAGGGCCGCCCGGTGACGACAGCACGGGGCCGACTCAGGACACCGGCAGCACCGCAGACAGCGGGGCCACGCCGCCGAGGGCCGCGCCACGCACTCGCGAGCGCTTCACGACGTCCTGGTCGGTGCTCCAGGGTGAGCCGAAGGGTGAGCCTTGGAGCATCGAATTCGATGCCTCAGACTGGACCTCGACGACGCTGCCCCACAACCCGTCTCTGATCGCAGGTCAGCCCGATGCGGCTCGAACGTGCTGGCCTGACTTCAGCTACGAAGGCGAGACCTGGTACCGACGGGAGTTCTCCGTGCCCTCGGAGTACGCCGGCCTGCAGCTGTCTTTGGAATTCGAAGCTGCGAACACAAACGCAACCGTCTGGATCAACGGAGACCGGGCGCTGGAGCACAGCGGCGGGTACCTCCCGTTTGTCGTGGATCTCGACGAGCACGTAGCGGCTGGCTCGACGGCCAACGTCATCGTGGTTCGGGTCGACAACACCGACGATGCGTCCGTCCCTCCGGGCAATGAGAGCTGGTTCAACTGGGGCGGTCTGTACAGAGAGGTCTGGCTCACCGCGACCCGAGACGTTCACATCAGTCATGCCGCCACGGCTGACATTCCTGCAGGCGGCGGCGTCTCGGTGTGGACCAGCGCGCTCGATGAGGCAGGAGCAACGCTGCAGGCGAACACACACGTCGTCAATGAGTCCGAGACCGACCAGGAGCTTCGCCTCGAGTCTGCGTTGCTGGACCGCGCGGGGAAGGCCCTGACGGTGAGCGAGAGCGCGCTGACCTTGGCGGCGGGGACAAGCCAGACCATGGCGCACACCTTGCTGGTGAGCGACCCGCAGGTCTGGCATCCTGACGATCCGATCCTCCACACGCTGCGGACCCGAATCTACGATGGAGACGATGTGGTCGATCAGGTCGACACACGCGTTGGCATCCGTCGCATCGACTTCTCCCATGATGCAGGCTTCTCGATCAACGGCGAGGTGTTCTGGCTCAGGGGCGCGAATCGCATGCAGGACTACCCCCACATCGGGTATGCCGCCCCCGACGCGCTTCAAGCCAACGACGCGCGCGTGCTCAAGGAGGCGGGCTTCGACTACGTTCGGACGAGCCAGTATCCGCAAGACCCGGCGTTCCTCGATGCCTGCGACGAGCTTGGCCTGCTCGTCATGGCCCCCATCCCGGGCTTTCAGTTCATCGGCGATGCCGACTTCGTCGCGCGCAGCCAGGAAGACATGCGTCAGCTGATTCGACGAGACCGGAACCGCCCCTCCGTCATCGCGTGGGAGCTCTCGCTCAACGAGACCGAGTTCGAGAGTGACTTCGCTGTCGAAGCGGCCGCGATCGGTCACGAGGAGTGCCCACACGACCAGTGCTTCATCGCCGGATGGACGCATGACTGGGCCTACGACATCTTCATCGCGACCCCAACGGCGGGGGCCCGAACGTATACCGGCACCAAGCCCTTCATCGTCAGCGAGTACGGTCACTGGGAGTACGGCGGACTCGACAGCATCACCGACGTCATCCGAGGGGATGGCGACTGGTTGATGGCCGATCAAGCCTGGCACCACATGGAGGGACACCACCTCAACCAGGCGACCGAGTACGCGAGCGGTGACGGCCTGTGGGCCGGTATCGACCTCGCCTGCTATCCGTCAGGCGTCGTGGACACCTACAGGCTTCCGAAATTCAGCGCCGAGTTCTTCGCGACCCAGCGCGCCCCAGCGCACGAGCCGCGAGTGTTCATCGCGAGCCACTGGACGAAAGACTCGAACCCCGTGGTCACTGTGTTCGGCAACTGCGACCGGGTGGAGATGTACCACAACGGGGTCTGGGTCGAGACCCAGGCTCCCTTCAGCGGTCACCCGACCGCCGGCATCAACCATCCCCCGTTCTACTTTATCGATGTCCCCGCCGTCCTCGGAGAGCTGAGGGCAGCATGCCTGGTGGACGGCGCGGAGGTCGCAGCCCACACCGTGACCTCGCCGGGCTCACCAGAGCACCTCACGATGTCCGCCACCTTCACGGAGCTCCGAGCAGACGGAAGCGATCTGAGCTTCGTGTATGCCCAGATCGTCGATGAGGACGATGTGCTGGTTCCAAGCGCGACCTCCTCGGTTCGCTTCAGCGTCGAGGGCGGAACGCTCGCGAGTCCGGAGCGCGTCGAGGCAGAGGCGGGCGTGGCTGCCGCGATCGTGAGGGCCGGTGAGGCACCGGGCACGCTCCGTGTGTTCGCGACGTCAGACACGCTCGGCGAAGCGATGCTAGAGGTAGAGCTGGTCGAGGTGGACGACCTCTACGAGCACTGACCGGAACATCAAGAGGCCCTCTTCGGTGTCCCGCCCACAGCAGCGGCGGGCCTCAGCAGCACCCCCGTGGGCGGATCGATTCGACGATGTCTGCCCAGTGCTCGACTGGCTTGTCGCGCGAAGCGGGATGCCGGCTGCGGCAAGAAAACGAAACGTGCCCCCAGGACACACAGAACAGGTCTGGACCGCTACCGGCCTCTGAGATGGGGGATGCTCAGGGATGAGACGTGAGGCTCAGCTTGCTCAATCCCGCCGATGAACCCACAGTTCTGTGCAATAGTCTTTACTTCATTCAGACAGAGCCATCTCAGAGGAAGTCACTGTGAATGTTTTAATCGCCCTTGTTCTTGCATCTGGATGTTCGGACACAGCAGAAGAAGACCCATGTGAAGGCGTTGAGCTTCCCACTTGTGAGCTGTCTGAATGCCCTGAGGAGTACGAGCTCACTCACGGAGACGAGTGCTCAGAAGAAGACGTCAACTGCACTACAGGCACTGGAACAGGTCGAGTGTGTGAGGACGGAATCTGGAGTGTCTTGGAGCCCAGTCATGGTGAGCCAGACCAATGCAATCTTGAGTGTTTCTTTGCAGAAGAATCGTGAGACCATCCGGTCAGGACGCCCCTGCGGGATACCTTGCGCCTGTGCAGGTGTGGGTCACCGGGTGGCTGTCGCATGGTCGGAGTCGACATAGAGCAAGGACACCAGCACGTCTCTCGTCCCTCCTCACGGTGACGCCTCTAACGATGCGGAGTCCGGTATATCTAAGTCGAACCTGTCATCGTCGTGCGTAGACGCAGTCGACAGTCGGGGACCGTAAGCGAAATAGACACCAGCCGCCTCCCAGCCGAGGCGAGCCTCTTCGGCAGGAGCACACATGTTGGCTACCGTATTTTCTGTCCTCCTGAGCACTGCATGGGCGGGTGAGGCCATGCCCAACCCGGTACTCATCAGGGTCAACAGCGCAGGTACCGGTGACCGGGGATGCTACCTCTCGGGTGTAGAGGTCCTCGCCGATGGCAGCGCGGTTCAGCGGAACCTGATGGCCGACTTCGGCTGTGAGCACACCTTCGAGGTTGGAAGCACCTACGAGATCAGCTGGGGTTCCGTGCCGGTTCAGGCGGCATCTTGTGAAGGAAACCCAGACTGTCCTGACTTCGACATGGAGCCCTTCGCAGAGAGCGCGAAGCCCGCGCCCCCCCGACCGAGCGTGGTCTTCAGAGAAGGGCGGATGTCGACCACGGTGGCGGGCTTCTTGAGCCCAGAAGAGTCTGTGGGCCACCACTCCTTTGAGGGACGGGAAGGACAGAGCGTGACCATCGCCATCGTCTCGGTCTACAGCAGCGCGGTCTTTTCACTGAAGATGAAGACAGAAGAGGAATGGGTCACCGTTGGTCGGGGGACGAGCTGGAGAGGAGTGCTGCCCAGCGTCGAGAGCAACCTGTACCAGATCGAGGTCACCGTTCCAGCCGGTGAGGATGCCTACGAGCTCTTCGTGGGTCTCGGGAAGTAGCGGCATCTGGGGCTTTGGGTCGGGAGAAGATCTCGCAGCAGGTCTTGCCCTGACTGCGGACAGGGGATTCAGGCGGCCGTCTTTGGCCTCCCCCCACAGCAGCAGCGAGACTCAGCAGGGCCAGCCTCACTTCGTGCAACCATGCCACCTGCCGGTCGGTGAGTGCTGCCGAGGTCGATGACCGCCCAGCAGCGCTGTCCGAGCAGCACCATCACCCGATCGGAGGCGCGACGGCGTCGGGCTCACACTGTCGCTCTAAGAAGGCGCTCAGAGGCCGGACCTGTGGTATCGATTAAGACCAGCGGACATGCTCCCCGACTGAAAACACTGAGAGTTCCATGCTGCTGACACTCCTGCTGAGCTGTGATGGTGCCGAGCCGGCGACCACGCCCACACCAACGCCAGCCCTCCCCGAGCCTGCGGCAGGGGCAGTCGAGACGTCTATCGACACCGCGGCCCTGCTGGCGGCTGGCCTGTGCCAAGAATTCGGCGAGATCATCCACACCGAGCCCCACCGCCTCACCGATGGTCGGGTGCTGATCGAGGCCAACTGCATGATGGCAGCGTACCAGGGCGTCTTTGAGTACGCCTGGGCCGACGGCAATCGCCCCGTCAGCGATCAGAATGGCCAGCTGCTCAGCGTGGTCGGGCTGCCGACCTTCGAGACCGACAGCGGCACGCTGCGCTGGCTGTCGAAGGCGCGTGGCGTCGGCGACTGCGGTGACCACTACATCTATGCCGTGCAGGGTGATCAGCTCCAGCAGCGCGAGCACCGCTCACGCGACTGCGACGATGATGTCGAGGTCAAGGACATTCCCCCACCGGAGGCATGGCCGCTGGTCGAAGCCACCGGACACTGTGTCGCCGGAGAGGCGGTGTACTTCTCCTGCCCCACCAGCAGCACCAAGGCCCTCTCGCTGTGTGGTGGCGGCGGCACAGTCCAGTACCGCTTCGGCCCCCCAGGAGATCCCGAGCTGGTGTTTCCAGACGACAGCAGCCCCGCGGCTTTTACCGTCCGGACCGAGAGCTATGCACGCGCCATCGCCACCATCGCCTCGTTCACCAACGGCGACATCAACTACCAGGTCACCGACTCCAGCGGCAGCGGCGGCATCGATGCCGAGTCGAACAATTTTCAGGGTGTCACCGTCTTCCGAGGTGACAAGCTGCTGGCGACCGTGAGCTGTCAGGGCCTCCCCCAGACCAGCTGGGAGGCCCTCAAGGCAGCCACATCGAGCGCTCCGTAGTCGGCCCTCGCTGAGTCGGCACGGTCAACCATGAGCAGGACCGCCGCCCATCTCTCCGTCCGATCGCACACCTGCGCGATCGGAGCGGACAGTGAGGTTGCCTGCGGGGGGCCAAACCGACGCAGAAGCGCCCTCTCCGTCGTGCATGGGAATCCTCGCCAGCATCTAAGGTGCCGGCGGCTCAGCGCCGGGCTGCTGGTGTGTGTCGGTCTGTCCAAGCAACGTGATACCCCACGCGCTGGAGGCAGAGACACATGCGAGTCGTCGAGATCTCAGCAGCGGCGGCAGGCGTGCTGCTTGGCGTGGTCAGCCTGAGCGGCCCGGCACACGGTACGACATCGGCAGCAGTCTCGGCGCAGACAGCGCAGCAGGTCGCCACACCAGACTGCGCTGCTACCACTGATCTGCGCACGACTTCAATCCGCTTCGAGGGCACAGACATCTGGGCACAGCTGAACGTCGGGGCACACAGCGGCGACCTCGAGTTCGCTGATCTGGCGCGCTCGCGGTATCGCTCCCTCAACAACCGCTACCCTCCAAATGACGTTTCCTGGAGAGATATGACGCTCCAAGAGCGCGAGTGGGGTGCCTCGCTGGCCAGCAATCCACGAGTCTGCATGGTGCGCAGCAAGACCAACATCGGTGGGTTCATCATGTGCACGCTCCACGACGGCTCACCGAGCTGCGAGCGCTGGGAGCCCCCATCAGCGGAGTAGCCAGCTCACGCGATTAACCATCCCACGAGAGGAGAACGCACGCGGTTCACCTCAGGTAGAAGCCCCCAAAGCGACGCCGACAGGCCTGGTGAGCATGGCTGGACAGGGCGAGTCACACCATCAGGGCTGGGCACCCTGGTCGATACAGCGGCCGATGGTCTCGATGTCGTCCTCGGACAT
Organism: Myxococcota bacterium; assembly: GCA_029251165.1. Taxonomy (GTDB): domain Bacteria; phylum Myxococcota_A; class UBA796; order UBA796; family UBA796; genus JAQXDW01. The sequence goes on along the minus strand of JAQXDW010000086.1, from coordinate 33,342 downwards.
CTCATCGCTGTCAATGGGAGGCATCACCAAGCCTTCTCCGCCGACAGACTCATAGTCGTCGACGAGCTTGAGGTACAGGTACGAGCTCGAGCGATCACCAGGCGTCACCCAGGGGACATCAGCGATGCTCAGCTCTCCGACCATCAACACTGCGTAGCCATCGGCAACGTTGAGGGGGGTGTAGGTGGCCTCGTGGCAGGTCAGGCAGCTCACCTTCTTCCCTGTCCAGCCCTCCCAGATCTCATCTTCGATGCTCGGCAAGACATCAGTCTCGTAAGAGAGCACGGCCGCGCTGGTGTCGGTGTCGGTGTCGGTGTCGGTGCCGATGGCGGTCACAGGGGTGGTGTCATCAGCCGGGGCTGCGGTGTCGAAGGGATCCTCATCGCAGGCGTAAAAGCAGAGCAGCGCAGCGCAGCGCAGCGGTGTGGTTCATCAGTACCTCCTGAAGATCAGCGTCACCTTGCTCTATTGTTCTGTAAATAAACCCCATAAAAACACCACCATGACAAAAAACAGAACAATAAGAAGTCTTCCGACAGCCCGACCCGCTCAACATCGCAGGGCTTTTCCTCACCGGAGCGTTCCACCAGTTCCGCATGATGAAACAAGTGCTACGCTTGAGCAGTGGTGTTCCACGAAGAGGTAAACATGTCCAAGGCGCTTGTTTTGAGTTCGATCATGGGCAGCTCGTTCGGTGAACCGATGCCCTACCACCTCGAGACCGACTATCAGCCGGCATCCATCCAGCCCATCGCGCTGTCGGTGCGCACCGAGGCCGAGCTGGAGTCGCTGCAGCAGTCGGTCGCCTTCTCCAACACCCTGTTTGGGGTGGGGCTGAGCACCGGGGTGGTCGGTGTGGGGGGAGTAGCGGTCGGTGCGGTGACGATGGTGGTCGGGATCATTCCGCTGCTCTTCGACGACGCCAGGTTCTTTGAGGCTGGCCTGATCATGATGGTGGCCGGTGCCGCCGTCACAGCCGTGGCAGTGCCCATTACGCTCTCCGGTGCCATGCTCGGCAGCGCTGCCCTGCGCAAGCACGGCGAGGAGGTCAGCTCGCTGCCGGGGTGGATCGCAGTCTCTGGACTCGGGACTGCAGTCGCCGGCGCGGCGCTGGATGTGGGTCCCATGGTTAGCGGCGGCGTGGCGATGTTCTTCGGCGGGAGCATCTTCCAGGTCATCACCACCAACCGGGCGATGAAGACGATCAAGAGGGAGCACACCAGCTCGCTGATCCTGCATCCTGTTCCAGCGCTCGACGGCTATGGCCTCGGAGTGACCCTCCGGCGCTGAGTCCACCTCTGCCCTGCACCGACGCCAGAGCGATGTCACTGGGGACAAGCAGTGACCACGCGGCAGGCTGACGGTCACCTCGCCCCAGCGCTGCGCCGACCTGTGCGCCTGCCGTGACGCAGCGAGCCCCATGGGGCTTGGCAACGCTGAGGGTGGCAACCTCAGGGATGCGGCTCAGCAGTCTCCGCCTCACTCCCCTGGCCTACTCTTCCGGTGAAGCCCCCAAATCCATCGAGCAGATATGCACTCAAGAAGTTAGATTTAGTCGTCCCATCAAGACCGGCTCTCGCCATTAGTCACAGACTTCACCGAAGGACTCTTGTGGGTTTTCTGCGGAGGTCACCAGGCGCTCAATCCGGCCGCTCTGATCTGTGCCGGATGTGGCCGTGGGGTTGACGCGGCGAAGCGGGCCGCCCAGGTCAGCAGGCATGAGGAGCAACAACGTCGCTTAAGCGGCGAGCCTCAATTCACCTGGAGCCCCAGCTGCGGGGCGCTCTTGCATGTAGAACGCCGTGACCGGATTCGGGAGCTGGGGCTGCTGGAGGAGACCCTGGATTGGCTGCGGTCGGATGCGGGAATCCCCCCTCTCCAAGCGAGCCGACATCCCCAGCCATGACGCGCACCGCCGGCATGCGACCGACCTGGTGGGACTGATGCCTGCAGTGGTGGAGAGGTCGGTGAAGCGGTGAAGACGCTGGGGTTCGTGCTTGAGCCCAAGGACGGGCTGAGAACCGGACAGCGGTGTTGGCGAGCGAATCGGAGCGCACAGTGAACACTGACGGTGGCTGAGGCGACCGCTGCTCCTGCGCATCAACGATGCTTGCGGAGAGCGCGCTCGACTACTGAAGGAGACGGAGTGGACTGGAGGAGACGGCGCAGTGGGCGCGGCACCTGGTCTCCAGTGTGCGACTCCTGCGGGAGCTGTGCATCGTGATGTTGACCGCTGAGCGCCACTCAACTGAGAGCGCTCCGCACATAGCCGCAGCTGGTGAGCGGTGCAGTGGGCGAGAGCTCGCCAGGGTCGGGCCCACCAGGGCCAGCGCCCCAGCGTCCCGCCTTTGTGGCCGGACATCTCGGCGCTGCTGTCGCAGGTGACCCCCGAGGTGGAGGCAGCACGGGGGCGAGGCTCAGCGATCCAGCTCGAGGGTCAGCGAGAAGGTCTGCGAGCAGGAAGCCGCGTCCACGCCGTAGTAGTCGAACGCCCCAGCGGTGTACTGGTCGACATCCGTGTACGCCACGACCGCGCGTCCTTCGAGAGTAGAGTCATCGACCGCCGTGCCAGAGAAGTCGATCTCGTAGACCCAGCCGTAGTCGCCAAGGTCGTAGTACAGCGGATAGACCGTCTGGGTTTCGCAGGTGAACTCGTCTCCATCGATCACGCACTCGATTGGCGCTCGCGCACCGTACGACTGAGCCTCGATCTCGAAGGTGCCTTCCTCGCCCTCCACCTCGAAGTCCGAAGGCAGCAGCGATGCGATGCTGATGCCCCAGTTGTTCTGCAGAAAGCCGTTGAAGTCACACGGGTCGTCAACCATGTCGGCGTCGGTCGCAACCCAGTCGCCAGACTGCATGGTGAGCTCGGGCTCGGGCTCGGACTCGTCCGAGAGGTCTCCCGTACCTGAATCCCACGGTGCCGCTCCGCCCTTGTCTCCAGCAACGACGTCATCCCCAGCGGCAGTCTCGTCGTAGAGCGACTCTCCCTCTACAACAATAGGGGAACAGCCAAAGAGAAAGAGAGTGAGAAGAACAGACTTGGGGTTCATGACTTGGCCTCGCATATTTCTTGAACACATTGTGCACAGGGTTTGTATACCCTGAGAAAAAACGAGCAGAGAAAAATATTGGCACCGAGCCAAAGATTGTTGTGGCTCGTAGGGGCTGCAGAACGCTCAGCACGCCGAAACAGGACGCTCCGCCCTCCAGTCTGGCCTCAAGGTCCAGGGCAAGCCTCCAGCGTTAGTCGAGGGTATCCATCACAAAGGTCCACGCCGCAGCCTGATGAGCAGGGTCATAGGCGTGGCTGCCTCCTGGGACGGTCCACAGCTCGACCGGCCAGCCCGATGCAGAGAGCGCGGCCGCAGCTTGCTCGGCAAAGGCGTAGGACACTGTGGTGTCGTTGGTGCCATGACCGATGGCCACCGGGATGACCCCCTGGGTTCCGCTTGGCCAGACACCGTAGCTCTCTGCATAGGACATCGCTCCGGCGTAGACGATCAAGCCGCCAAAGGTGTCGCTGTTGGCCAGACCGATGACGTAGCTCCAGTGGGCTCCGGCAGAGTAGCCGTGGAGGACACGCCGCTCGGTGTCGATGTTCCAGAGTGTGTCGACCTCGTCGATGAGCGCGGACACTCCCTCGACGTCGCTGCCAAAATTCCAGCCGTTGCCGCTCTGAGAGTCCTGACCGATGACGATGAAGCACTCTGTGTTGGCCAGCGTAGTCCACTGCGCGACCATGCCAGCGCCCGTTCCACCAGCGCCGTGCTGTGTAAACACCACCGGCACCGGTACGGCGCTCTCCACGCAGGAGGGCACGTGGTAGCCATAGTCCACAGCGCCAGTTGTGGCGGTGCCCGTTCCCGAAGGTCCACCCGAGCCACCCGAGCCCTTCGGCGGCGCATTCGTGTCGCCGCTTCCCGAGTCACCGCCCTCCTCTTCATTGTCACCTGAGTCGCTTCCCGTCTTCTGGCCACCACCAGTGTCGTGGCCTTCGCCGTCGGTGTCTCCTGTGTCGTCGAGCAGATCCGGCCACTGATCACGCGGCAGGGGTTCGTCGCTGGTCGGCCCAGCGACGGTGCAAGCAGCCAGCAGGAGGCAGGGAAGGTTCCGCATTGGCCAAGTGTACACTGCCGATCCACAGCGCGCTGCTTGTGCGCCCCCACCATCGCCGGCTCTTCCCGGTCCAGCCGTCACTGATCGCGACAGCCACAGCCTGTGCGGCCGCCTGCTGAGGTGCCTCTCGGCTCATGTGGTTCAGCGGAATCCAGACCAGATGCCAGCGAAGATGCTGAGTCCGACGACGATGCAACTCAAGCGAATCAATCGGCTCTCTCATCGCATGCTGTGCTGCCACCGCTGACCGAAAATTCAGGCGGCCTTCTTTGCTGCCCCGAGACTGCAGCGGTGGCCCCAGCGCCCCTCACCCTCCTCGTCGGTTTCTCTCTTACCGAGAAGCTACGGTGGCGATGAAACACGAAGGCTCTGCCCCACAGACCGTGCCCCCTGTGATCGACAACCCGACGACTTCGCTGCCGAAGACATGCCGAAGCGTGATCAGCGCGGTGACCGTTCTTCAGTAGAGCCAGGACGCCTTGCGATCGACATGATCAGCCATGAGACATGGCCAGCCTGTGTGGCATCGACATCCGCCAAGATGTCGGCCCGAGGGGGCGTCGTCTACGGAGAAGAGCTCATATTCATGGCTGCTTTCGCCGGCTCGACAGGCACCTCGCACACAGGAGCAGGACGCAAGCGATGGGAACACCAAGGAGCTCGACCAGACCGCCTCAACCGTCTGTCTCCGTCAGACGATGCTTGGTGATAGGCTGTGTTGAGAGTCATCACAGTCACGAGCACAGGCCCGATGGACCTGAGCAGCCACGGCGCACAACAGACTCCGTGAACGTCTGAGACGATGTCGTTTGACTTTCCGTTCTCTTGTCGGCAACAAAATTGTCGGTAACAAAAACATCGAGTTGGAGTGCCAAATGGACGATGATGAGATCCAGACGCCTATGCTGAATTCAACGCTGAAGTTCGCAGTAGGGCTTATCGCAGCATCGCTTCTCGTACAGATAACGTCTCAGCAGTCAGCCAATGGAGAGGTCACGTTCTTTCGAGACTGGGGGGCCACCGGCTTCGGCAGCGTGGCGATTGCTGTCGCATTGTTTGCTCTAAAGGACGCTCTTTCACCGTACGCGCCCCAGCACAAGGCCAAGCGCCTCGGGCTGATCGTGATCCTCTGTGCCGTTGGGGCGTCTCGGGTGCTCTATGGGCTCGGAGTGTTTGTCTGAGCACACCAGACGACCTTTAGAGGTCGTCTCTTTGATGTCCCTGTTCGCGGACCGGAGCGTCCGACCTCTTCCAGCACCGCCTTCCCTGGCCTCCTCGACCGGGCGGTGCTCCCTCAACAGAGACATCGCCTGCCTGTCGCCTCACTCGAAGGCAAACCGCTCCACCTCGGTCGTGGCTGTGTGCGCGATGCCCGGTGTGCCAGGTAAGCAGGGCTGCACCCTTGCTGGACGGACGGTGGATGAGGCCGGTCTGCGACTTGGCGGAATCCCCTGCTGCCTGGTGGTGCGCCGCAGCAGCCCCTCGTGTGATCGAATGACACGCGACAGCGGAGCATGTCGCGCTCGCATACGCCGCGTGTGAGCCCATTGGGGCGTGTCGGTGCTGGTGGGCTCTGTGGTGGATGCTCTTGTCCCTCTGTGCGGCACGGCGTCAGCGCGACTGGAGGTCGACAGCATCACAACGAGCGGGGCCACCCTCCAAGCCTTTCCCCAGCCGGTCGATCGAGAGCCTGGAGCCGTGGGGGCACAGCCACACGAGCACCGGGGAGTCCACCTCAGCGGGCAACACCTTCAGAGAGAACAGAATCAGACCCAGCCGGACTGAAGATCAATCATCCAGCACCAGCACGGGCTACCCTGTCGGATGTCCGCACTCCCCTGCATCGAAGCTGGTCCCTCCTCTCCCTGCCGTGGAACGGTCCTGTGGCTTCACGGTCTGGGTGCCGACGGGCACGACTTCGAGCCCATCGTTCCGCAGCTCGGGCTGCCGGACGTTCGGTTCGTCTTTCCTCACGCGCCGACGATGCCGGTGACGATCAACAACGGCGCCGTGATGCGCGCCTGGTATGACATCCTCACCTGGGATGCGGTCCCCGGACGCGAGAACGCGCAGCACATCCGCGCGTCCGCCGAGCACATCCAAGCACTGATTGATCGTGAGATCGCCCGGGGGCACCCGCCGGAACGCATTGTCCTTGCCGGCTTCAGCCAGGGGGCTGCGATGGCGCTGCACGTGGGGCTCCGCTACCCGCAGACTCTTGCTGGGATCCTGGTCCTCAGCGGCTACCTGGTGCTCCCCGACACCGTCGAGAACGAGTCGAGTCCGGCAAACGCCATGACGCCAACGATGTGCTGCCACGGCACCTCAGACCACGTCGTGTCCGTCGACCGGGGTCGGCTGGCCTTCGAGACCGTGTCCCGCGCTGGCCGCCCCGCGGAGTGGTACTCCTTCCCCATGGCCCATGAGCTGTGCATGGACGAGGTCGAGTGCATTCGGGACTGGCTCACCGAGATGCTGCCCAGGTAGCGAGACCTCAGGGCGGCCTCAGCCCCACCGTTCGACGCCAGCAGCTGCGACAGACTCGGGCCGAGAGCCCTCAGCATGCGCGTGAGCGGATCCCGCCCCTAAAGACGACGGTACCCCTCGACCAGGGCGAAATACTGACCTCTCCCCCGCTCGTCGTCGCAGTGCTCTGCGGTGCGAAAGAGTGCAGACTTCTCGCCGCTGTGCGCTAGCGAATCACAGTCGTCCATCGGCATCCGTGCAGAGCAAGAGCGGGCAGAATCACGGCACCAGCAGCCCGACCGGGCTCCGCGCCCGCTTCCTGCCCAGAGAAGCGCAGCATCCTGGGGTGAAAAAGGCTCCAGCGCGGTTCGCATGCTGGCGGGACCGACAGTCCGTGTCTGTGAGACTGGAGCATGCTGCCCGCTTGCCATTGGCTGACCTCAATCGGCCGCAGCGACAGAGGAGAGGATCGCCGTGATGGACCAGCCACGCTCAGGTGATCATCGGCAGCGTGCGCACCCGCTCTCCGGTCAGGGCAAACCATCCGCTCGCAATCGCCGGCGCAATCGGCGGCACGCCGGGCTCTCCGATGCCGCCAGGCAGTGCACCAGAGTCGATAAACGTGACGTGGATCTCTCGCGGTGCGTCGGGCATTCGGGCGACCCGATAGTCGTGGTAGTTGCTCTGGAGCACCGCGCCGTTGGCGTAGGTGATCTGACCATGAAGAGCCACAGAGATACCAAACAAGACCGCGCCCTCCATCTGCGCGCATGCCCGGTCTGGGTTCATGATTTCGCCAGCATCAACGCTCAGCCAGACCTCATCGATCTTCGGCCGGCCTCGGTTGTCTTTGACCACAGCGACCACGGCGGCGACATAGCTCATAAAGCTGGCATGAACCGCGAAGCCGTAGCCGACGTCAGGGTTGCTGTGGCGGCCATAGCCCGAGCGCTCGAGCACATCATCGATCACTGTGTGCCAGCGGCCGACATCAACCGGGTGCTCTTTCTGCGAGACCCCGTAGTTGGGGATGGCCGCACCGGTCTCTTTCCTCATGAGGATGCGTGGCGGGCCGAGGACGGTCTTGAGCATCTCTGGAGTCGAGACCCCCTGGTGGTGGGCCAGCTCGTCGATGAAGCTCTGAACAGCAAAGCCATGGTTGATGTTGTAGACCGAGCGCATCCAGCCGATGCGAAGCCGTGGCGGGCACGGCAGGGCCTCCATGCTGACGTTGGGCACGTCCAGTGCGAGGTCGAGCAGCCCCTGGCTCATCTCAAAGATGCTGAGTCGGTGGGCGAAGGGCAGAAACAGGGAGATGATCGGCGGCGAGCCGACCCGGTGCCGCCAGGCTGTCAGTGCTCCGCTGGCATCGAACCCAGCTTCAACGTTCTGAACTGACGACGCATGAAAGTAGCCGTGCCGAAGATCGTCGGTGCGATCCCACTGCAGGAGAACCGGTGCACCCACGGCGTGAGAGACAAAAGCCGCCTCGCTGCAGAAGTCAGGCTTGGACTTGCGGCCAAAGCCGCCGCCGAGCATCGTCTGGTTGACCGTGACGTCCTTGGTCTCGAGGCCCAGAATTTTTGCGACCTGCGAGCGTGCCTGCTGGGGCGCCTGGATGGGTGCCCAGATCTCACAGCGGTCTTCTCGTGCCCAGGCCACGGTGACCGGAGGCTCCATGGGAGCGTGGGCAAGGTGGGGCACCTCGTAGGTGGCCGAGAGGATCTCAGAGGACTCTGCCAGCGCCCGCTCGACGTTGCCAACTGCGCGCTTGACCTTCCCCTTGGTCTCGACCAGCGCATGCATCTTTGCCATGTCTTCGGCGCTGCTGGTGCCGGCATTTTCTCCCGAAAGCCAGGAGATCGAGAGGGCCTTGCGCCCCTGCATCGCCGCCCAGGTGTTGGTGGCCACCACGGCGATGCCCCCCAGCGGCTGAAACCGGGGCGCGCCCTTCAGCACCGGCAGGCGGATCACATCGAGCACTCCCGGGACCTTGCGGGTCTCGGTGTCATCGAAGGCGTCCACCGAGCCATAGACGTCCGGCGGCCGTGCGACCACCGCATAGCGAAGGCCAGGAAGGCGAACATCCGCGCCAAACTGCGCCGAGCCGTCGACGTATGCCTGGACATCGGTGAACGGCAGCGGCTTGTCGAGGTGAGCAGCCCTGGCGCGCAGGGTCGGATGCCGAGGGATGGTCTGCTCAGCGGCCTCGCTGGCCAGCGCTGCAAACGAGAGCGTGGTGCCCGATGTGGGATCGGTCACCGACGATTCCTCGACGACCAGTCCCGCCGCCGGAACCCTCCATCGAGCCGCCGCTGCCGCTGCCAGCATCTCGCGTGCCACCGCGCCGACCTCACGCAGCATCGGCAGCTGGGCGCGGATGCTGGTCGAGCCGTCGGTGTTCTGGTTGCCGTAGATCTTGTCGCCGGTGGCCTGCTTGATCACAACGTCATCGTAGGAAGCGCCCATCTCTGCGGCGATGATCCAGGGAAGAGTGGCCCGGATTCCCTGCCCCATCTCGGCACGATGGCAGGTAATGGTGACCACACCGCTCGGATCGAGCTTGACGAAGACGTTGGGCTGGAGGGAGCCCGACGTGGCCTCGCGGGCCTGCGCGGCGCGCTGAATTCCAAGCCCCAGGCCGGCGCTGCTGGCGCCAAGGGCGATGAGGAAGCCACGGCGGGAGTAGGCGCTGCGTGTGCTCATGCCTTCTTCTCCGCAGCGGCATGGATGGCTGCGCGGATGCGGGTGTAGGTCCCACAGCGACAGATGTTGCCGGCCATTGAGGCGTTGATCTGTGCGTCGGTGGGGCTGGGGTTGTGGGCCAGCAGCGCGACTGCGCTCATGATCTGACCAGCCTGACAGAAGCCGCACTGCGGCACGGCATGCTCGATCCACGCCTCCTGGACTGGATGGAGGCTACCATCCGGTCCGTTGAGGCCCTCGATGGTGGTGATCTGGTGACCGACCGCTGCGACAACCGGCGTGACGCAGCTGCGGATCGCGCGGCCGTTGAGGTGAACGGTGCAGGCGCCGCACTGGGCCTGTCCGCAGCCAAAGCGGGTGCCCGTCATTCCGAGGACATCTCGGAGCGCCCACAGCAAAGGCATGTTGTCCGGGGCGTCGAGCGCGTGCTCCTGGCCGTTGATGGTAAGGGTGGGCATCAAGGGCTCCAGGGGGTCATTCAGGACAAGGGGCGCCGGCTGCAGCCCAGGTGGTAAACCGCTCGACCAGCGCTGGATGGGAGATGGGCGGAGGAGTCCGCCCAGCGTGCCAGCTGGTGAGGAGCAGGTGATCTTCTGCAGCATGGCGGGTCAGGTCGTTGAGTCCGCGTCCGCCGTTTTGCTCGGGGTCCTTGAGCTGCTCACACAGCGCGCGGATGGTGCGGTCCTCAAAGGCCATGCTCTTTGGAGGCATGCTCCAGGCCGGATCGGCGGGCGGCAGCGGCGTGAGGCCATCGCCCACAGCGACCCCAGCATGGCAGGTGCTGCAGTGCTGACCTTGGAGCGGACTGAAGCGCGTGATGCCCATGCTGTGAGGAGTGCTCTCGTCGGTCTGCAGGGGAACGTCTCCGCTGGGGTGGCAGTTCATGCACCGGGGGTGGGTGGCGACGGCGTAGATGTCAGCGAATGCGGCCAGTCCCTCAGCAGGCTCGAGGGTGATCTCTGGGCTATCACGCGCTGGCAGCGCGGGTCGCAGTCCAGAGATGGCCGACACCAGAGATGCGATGTCTGCATCGGTCAAGCCGCCGGAGACTGCGGCCATCTGCATGCTCATCGCCGGAGCACCTTCTCCGCCCCGGAACCCATCTCGAAAGGCGACAAGCTGGCGGGCGAGGTAGTCGGCGTCCTGGTAGAGCAGAGAGGGAGCCCCCAGTGCTGCAGTCCCTCGCGCATCTGCGCCGTGGCAACCGCCGCATGCCGCGTAGGCCTGTGGCGCCACCTCTGGGCCTGCTGTATCTGCGAGGGGGCGAGGCTCAAGCGCTGCGACATATGCAGAGATCCGCTCGATCTGCGCATCGTCCATGCCTCGGGCGATGCCGCGCATCGGCTGGCCGTGAGCATCGTCTGGACGCCCACCGCGCACTCCGTCGCGAAACGCATGCAGCTGTGCTGAGACATGCGCGGCCTCCAGATCCCCGATGCGCGGAGCGCCCATGGCTGGTCGCCCTTCCCCATGGGGGCCATGACAGGAGATGCAGACGCCATACTCAAGAGCTGAATTGGCCACCTCCGCAGCGGAGGCCACTGGAAGCAGCCAGGACATCAACAACACATTGACCTCCTGCGATCTGGCGCGGCATCGGTGCCGTTCAGTCACCCTAGCTTTGACAAGAATTCCGGGCCAGTGTCTTGCCCGCCCCGTACACATCGAACCGATCAGCAGGCCGCGAGGATGGCGGGAGATATCTCGTGCGCAGCGGTCAGGCCGGCCAGAAGCCACAACGTCCGTTCAGTCTCAGGGCGCGACAGCACGCACCGCTGCAGCGTGTGCCCGCTCCTCCATGGTCACCGAGACGCGATGCGGGCATCGTGACGCGGACTCAGCTCAGGGCGATTGCAGCAGTCGCTGAGCCGTCTGATGCACCCGCGGAGAGGCATGCTCCAGCCCCTCGGCAAGAAGCGCCGCACGCGACGGCTGGGGGCTACGCGCCGCAGCTTCCAGTACACAGATCGCCAGATCCACACGCGCATCGGTGGCCATCAGCCGACGCGAGCCAGAGCGGTACACCACGGTTCGGTCGGCATCGGTCGCTCGCGCTACCCACAGGTCCGTCACCCGCGGCGGCGTCCGGCGTCCGTCCAGCAGCGTGATGTCGTCAAAGTCCCGCGTCGTCGCCAAGGCCAGCTCCAGCGCCTCCACCCACTCCGACAGCCCCCGAGACGGGGTCGGCTCTATGGTCATCATGCGGGCCGCAGCCGAGGCCCGAGCGTGCGGTAGCGCGGCTGCCGGGAGGAGGCCTGGAGGAAACCCCAGCACCACCTCGGTCGCTGAGTAAGACTTCTCCATGACTTCAGCCCAGTAGACTTCCTCTATGTAGCGGCCAAAATCCGGGTTTTTCTCGCTCACTTGCTTCAGCATCGCCTCGACGAGGCGGGCCACCTCTCGCCAAGAGTGGAGGTTGCCCGCATCTACAGGAGGAACATGCCAGGTGAGTGTGTTGCGGACATGGTCGCGACAATTGGACTCGAACCGTCCAGCCTCCAGGCACAGCCCCATGGTGCTGGCAAAGGCCTGATCCCCGTCGAGGATCGCCCGCTCTGCCACCCGAAAGAAGCACTCTTCCTGCCAGATTCCATCATTAATGCGCTTGCACAGTGCCGCCGAGTGCTCTGCAGAGCCTCCCTGAACCTGCTGTAGAGCCTGCTCCTGAAGACAGGCATGTCGCGCGATGCTGTCCTGACAGGTGTCCCCTGTGGATGCAGACACTGCAGCAAATGGCCCCACGACATCAGACGGTATCATACTGGGGCGAACTGGTATTTGCTCAAGCTCCCCCTCCCAGAGATGCGGCCGTGATGCAATGGTCTGGCATCGCTTGAGCGCATCTCCAGGCTGCAGCGCCTGACACAGCGTCTTCAGCTTTCCTGGCCAATGCTCGCCGACCAAGGACACCAGCGCGTGCTGCTCAATGGGATCCACCACCGCCGCAATCCATGCGCTGACGCCGTGAGGGTCGGTCGCATACTGGGCGAGTGCCCACGCCTTCTGGCAATCAAAATCCGGGCACTCAGAGATGCTCATCGGCGGGAACGGCTGAGGCTCTCCTCCCCCCAACACCCATAGTCCAAACAGGATCATGGCTTGTCTCCAGTGGTCGACAATACTGCGTGCACGCTACCGATGTCACGGCCGCTCCGGATGGGCGGCTGCACAGCGTAAGCTCCGCTCGCACCACCACCATCGGCTCGCTTTAGCGCGATGGTTCGCATGTACGCTGGAGGCAACGCAATGACGCCGTTTCTGCTGGATCAGGCGCTCTGGTCCTCTCCGTCGCGGATCATGCGGGCAATCTTGCGGGCATGCTTGGCGCGGACTGTGTTCTCCGGCCAAGAGGACTCGATCCACTCGACGATGCGCTGGCGCTCGGCCTGCACGTCTGCCTCAGAGTCGCCTCCGCCCTGGCGCTCGATCACGACAATGTGAGAGAGCATCTTGGCACGATCCGAGATCGACGGAATGGTCTTCAAGATTCGGTCGCGAACGGCATTACTCAGAGGATCAACAGTTCGAGATTTTGAATTCTTCATGGTTTCTCAGTTGAAAGGAATTTCAGGAGCCTTCTTACCTTCTTCCGTCAGCAGTCGTTGTGGCCAGTCCTTGAGTCCCCTTATCCCCTGCCCTCTTCGCCAGGTGGATGCGGCTCCAAGCAGAGACCCTCTTTCCAGCGCCCAACCTGAAGCCGTTCTTCCCCATACCCAACAACTTAGGCTGTGTATTGCTGGATGTGCTGCTTCTCTTTTTCATTGTCTGGCTCGCAAACCACAGCTGCATTGAGTCGATAAAAGACGAGATCTTCTCCATTCTATCCGGCGGCGGTCACGCGCAGCCCTCTTCGGAAGCAAAGGTGCGCTTCCAGTTCCCGGCTCACGCCCGCATCCTCCCGCCCCATCAAGCGTCCTGCCGAGCTGAGCGGCTCTGCGCTAACGCTCACAGAGCGTTCCGTAGTCGAGGCGGTCTTTGCTGAGCTCTCGGAGCGGGTAGCAGTCTTTCTTGCCGCTGGGGACACGCGCCTGGATGCTCTCCTCCAGGGTCGGCTCTCCGCCGGCCTTGAGTCGAGCGTCCGTTTCCTTGGCCGCGTCGTTCTCAGCGGTCATGCTCAGCGATTGGTTCACAAAGCAGATCGTGCGGTCGGCGATGGTGTAGCGCCCATGGTTGACGGCGTGCCACTGCTTGGTGACTCCAGCGGCGGTGTCGCGAAAGTCAATGGTTCCGAGGTAGGTTCCGTCAGCGCTCAGCTCGAGGGTGATGCCCTCCATGACCAGCGTCTCATTGACCTGACCATCGCTGCAGCGCCAGTGGCCCAGCTCGACCCCCTGCGCGGTGGTTTCAGGAACACTCACCGAGGGCGTCTCAGCCGAATGGGGCTCTGCTGAGGGGGGAGTGCTGCAGGCCAGCACGCTGATCAGGAAGAGGGCGCCGGGGGTCTTCACTGCGGGGCTCCAGGGTAGATGGGACCGGACGGAGGTGCCGGTGTGCTGCTCTTCACCTACCGCGACGAAACCGCTTCTGCGCAGGGAGGCGTGCTCCATGGTGCCGACGCGACAAAGCGAACCAGAATTTCGGTTCTCCGCTTCATGCCGGCTCGAGCGCTCCCGCCCTGCTGCCGCAGCAGACGTTTACCTCGGCAGGGTGAAGCGGTCTGAACGCTGCGTCGATACAGGCCCACCTCTCCAGACAAGCACGGGCGCTGAGCAGCCCACCTGCTCAGGTACACCGGATGTTGTGCGCCCTCCACAGGCATCCTCTGGTAACATTGGAACATCCACTAAATTTGAGGCAATTATGGATCCCCAGTACGCAGAATCTAAGGTCATCGGCCCGGCGATTGGCCTGCTCGTCACTGCCGGCGTCGGCATGGTCATTCAGGTCGGGTCAATCATCATCAACATCATCAACCTCGTCGGGGGAGCGGCCGTCACCCTCAACGAAGATGCGAACGGCATCGCCATGCTCATGCAGGGCGGCGTCGGGCTGATGTTCAACTTCTTGGCGGTCATCATGGGCGGGATCATCATCTTCGGCGCCATGAAGATGAAGAGCCTCTCCGGGCACGGTGCAGCCATGGCTGCGGCGGTGATCGCGATGGTTCCATGCCTCTCTCCCTGCTGTCCGCTGGGACTCATCTTCGGGATCTGGGCGATCGTGGCGATGTCGGATCCGGAGGTCAAGGCTGCATTTGAGGCTCAGTCAATGGGCTAGTCTGGGCTGAGCCGAGCGGGAGGATGTGACGCTCGACACCGGGAGGACAGCCTCGCCGGTGGGCTCATGGACTGAGCGCGGGCCCGCAGCAGGCTCGCGCTGCACGCGCCTCACGCATCATGCTCACCGAGACGCTGCGGGATGCTGCGGATGTGCTCGGCTCAGGAAGAGACGGGCTCGACGCTGTCGGGTGATCCATGTCGTGTCCCCGTGTGTGTCAGCGGGGCTCTTCCGACTGCTGAATCACGAGCGACGCCTTCAGTCTTGGACCGACCACTCGCGCAAGAGCGTCCCGACTTCGCGTTCAATGGCGACCAGATCTGCAGGTCGTAGCTCTTGGCGCCAGCGGTCCACAGCGGACGTATCGATCGGTCGGGAGACCGCTGCGCTGCTGGACTCCAAGCTTGACACACGGACCTTCGTGTGGTGCTGCAAGACGCTGTCGTCCCAGGCCTCCCCCAGGAAAGCCATCAGCGTCTCCATCGTGGCACGCGGCTCCCGCACCAGGTCTTCATAGCGAAGCTCCAGATAGCGGCCGGGGACCTCTGCAGCCTGCTGCCGCACGGTCTGGATGACCTGGGCCCAGTAGCGTGCTCCGCTGGCGACATCCATTTTAGGCTGCTTCCCAGTGGTCGGGTCGCCCCATACCTGGCGCATCAGGCTCGCCGCGACAGCGCGGCCGTCTCGGATAATGTGGACAAAGCGCGCCCGCGGGAAGAGCCGCCCCAGCATGGCCATGTGCAGCAGGTTGTGCGGCGTCTTCTCAGCAATCCGTGTGGCGGTCGGATCTGGCACCATGCCCTGAAGCAGCGTCGTCACAAATGCACGCACCGCAGCGTCGAGCGTCTGCTCATCGAGTCCGGCAGCCGTCAGATCATTCCCCATCGTACTCCACCACTGGTCACGCAGTGCGCAGATGATTGGAACCAGCTTCAGCTCGGGCCCACAAGCCACTCGTGGGTGTGCGTCGAGCATGGCTCTCAGCAGGGTCGTGCCGCTGCGACCCGCGCCACCAATGAACACGAAGTCGGGCTCGCCGTCCTCGGTGACGTCCACTCCAAGGGCGGTGAGCGCAACCATGACCTGGTCCTTCAGTCCGGGAATCAGCGCGTCTGCGCGCGGCTCCAGGAGGGGCTCCAGGAGGTCAACACGCCCCATGCTCAGCCAGCGGGCCACCAGCTTCTCGATCAGCCCTGCCGCGAGTGGCTGCCCGAGGCTGGCGTGGACCGCGACCGGGAGCCGACACACGATGGCTCCGATCAGTCCAGCCCAGCCGGGACCGCTGATCGGACGTCCCTGGCGCAGCGCCTCAAGACACTGCAGAGCCTGGAGCTTCTTCAGCCGATGGGGAGCAATGAAGCCATCGCCCGCCAAGCGGACGGCTTGTGCAATCAGCACCGCAGCATCTTCCTCTCCCCCCTCTACGCTGGACGCCGCCATGGCGGCTAAACTCCAGCCATCGGGACCGGCCTCGCCCAGCAGAGGCTCCAGCATCGCCAGCGCTTCGATGGGACGGCCCCGCTCCAGCTGCGCCTCAGCAAGACCAAGCGCTGCAGAGAGCTCGCCCGGCTTGTCTGCCAGGGCTTGCTGAAAGGCTGCCGACGCCTCCTCCGGCAGTCCCAGGCGCAGCAAGACGACGCCCAGCCGCGTCTGGCCAGCCCAGCTCGTGGCACCTGGCATCGTCTCTTCGGTCAAGACCTTGCCGTGGAATTGAAGGCAGGCCTCATAGCTGCGGCGGGCATTCTCCAAGTGGGCCCGGTGCTCAGGGTTCTCTTCCTGAGCCAGTGACTCCTCCAGCCAGCCCTGGAGCAGGGCGAAGTTCGGATGCCGGGTGCCCCAGGCCACAGCCTGCGTCAGCACAGCACCCGCCTCCTTCAGCTCTCCCCTTCGAATGTGGGTATGGACAAGCTGAGAAGCCAGGGAAACATAGGTCGGGCGGAGCCCATCGCCTTCGAGAGCCCGAGCCAGCGCACTCCAGCCCGCCTTGGCCTCCGCCAGCGCCCGGTCCTCGTGCCCCGCCCGCAGCAGCTCCCGCGCCAGATAGCTCCGAGCGACGCAGTCATCGGGGCTTTCAAGACAGAGCTTCTCCAGCAATTCCAGGTTGCGGATGCCCTTGCCTCTCGCCTCGCGGACCTCTGTGACGTAGCCATAGTGAATGATGTCCGCCGAGACCTGCTGGACTGCTCGGGGTGCTGCAGCCAGCCATCCTGCGATGCTCTCGTGGACAGCCCCCGTGTAGGAGAGATCAGCGGTCCGTCGGAGCAGCCGAGGCAGCAGCAGCGGCGAACCCTTGCGGGCGGTCCCTGAGGTCACCTCTTCGAGAGACGCATCCAGCCGCGTCGCGTTGTGAAGGAGCAGCATGCCGCAGTCCACCGAGCCCTCATTCACGGCCGCCCGAAGCGCCTCGGCAGCGCCCGGCCCCAGTCGCTCATCGGCATCCAGGATGAGCACAAAGTCCCCGGTAGCCGCCTCCAGGGACACGTTGCGGGCCTGTGAGAAGTCCTCCTGCCAGGGACTCTCGATCACCAGCGCACCTGCGGCTCTTGCCAGGGCAGCGGTGCCGTCCGTGCTCCCGGTGTCCACCACAACGATCTGATCAACAAGCCCCTCGACCGATGCCAGACAATCCGGGAGGAATTCCTCCTCATCACGAACAATCAGGCACAGGGAAAGTGTGGGCACAGCCATGGAGACCTCCGGAGTACACTCTCGGACCGGGAGGGACCAAGCTGAAGGAGATAGTAGCAGAGTTCAGATGGCACTCTCCCCGCCACATTTTCCCCTGCATTCTGGTGAGTCGCCAGCCGACGAGCACGCTGCTTCAGGGGCAGCGCAAGAGGCGGGAGGCCCCTCCCCAGCCTCCTGCCGGCTCGAAACGTCGAGGCTGCTCTACGGAGGCCCTGAGGCTCTCCACCCCGAGCCATCAGGCGCTGGCCGCAGATCAGGGCCAGCCATGCCCCCCGACACTGCGGCCCTGCACTGCGGCAGTATTCTGCACAGTGGGTGGCGTTGTTTTCAAGAGCGCATGGTTTTTCAAGAGCGCATGTGTCAAATTTACCATCTAAGCCTGAAGTGGAGACCGCCATGCGTGCCCAGATCAGAACCCTCGCTGTGCTTCTGTGCCTCACCGGATGCACCAACGCTTCGGACAAGAACGAAGTCACGGAGCCCGTCACAGACTCGTCGGAGGACAATGAGACCAGCGAAGAGACCGGCAAGGAGACCGGCGAAGACACCGGCGAGGAGTGTCCTGGAGGAATGGGTGAGTCTGCTTGCTGCGAGGAGGGCACAACCCTCTGTGGAACCTCGCTCACTGGCGAGGAGTGCTGTGACAACGAGGGGGAGTACTGCGCGACCTGCTCAGAGCAAGGAGAGGAAATCACCACCTGCCTGCCGGTGGGGGAAGAGTGTGAGGACTTCGGCGAGAAGAACTGACGACGTAGGCTGTGGCGGCGTGGGTCATCCGCCTCCGTCTCGTGGCATGGCTCAGCTCCAGGCACACTTGCTCATCGCAGTGCCCCAGCGGCTCGGTCAGAGAGAGGAGCCCAAGGTGATACATGAGCGGCTGCTGCATGGGCGTATCTCGACAGGCCAGAGACTCTCCGCGTCGTGTCGTTGCTGAGGGGCTGCGGCAACACCGCCTGAGGAGCCTTGCCGAGATGCACCGACCGAGCGGAGCACCTCAAGCGAGCACTCCGTCTGCAAGCTGGCTGGCCACCCACTGCCAGCGCAGGCAGTCGCCTCGATCCAGGTGAGCGCTGGGAATGCGGTCGCTGGGGTGGTCGAGCACCCGGGTGATCGTGGGGTTTGCAGAAGCCTGCCGTGCCAGCGCAAGCAAGCCAGCGGCGGCTGGGTCGCGACGCCGGCGAAGCAGCGCAGCATGAATGGCCAGCCCCAGCCAGCTCCCCTCTGCCGCCTGGGTGTCGATGCCTACGAGCTTGTCGAGGGCCTCTTGGAGGGTCTTGAGGGCGGGCTTACCGTGGCCAATGGCGAGGCAGGCCCTGCGGACACCGACCACGCCAATCAGCTCTGCCGATCCGATCGCAATTCCATGGCTGAAGGCAGCATCGAAGTGGAGGGCTGACCGGGAGAGCTCACCCCGGACCATCGCAATGTCGCCAAGCTCCAGGGAGGCGACCGCGCTCACCCGGCGATAGCGACAGTCCTCAGCGAGGCGCACCGCCAGCGTGAAGTGCGCGGCAGCGATGTCGTCACTGCCCATCGCACGCGCGTTGTGGCCCCGGTTGACCGCTGTAGAGGCTCGCTGAACGTGATCTCCAGTGCGCGCGAAGAGTCGATCGGCGTCAGAAAATGCTTGCTCAGCGACTGCAAAGTCGCTGCTGCGCCATGCATAAATTCCGCGGTCGCCGAGCGCAAGAGCCTGCAGCCGCGGAAGGTCGTGGGCCACACCGAGATCATGCGCCTCGTCGAGCAGCTCAGCAGGGTTCCCCTCCTGGAGCAGCCCATGCACAAAGGCGAGTCGAATCGCCGCCATCGCTGTGAGGGTCGGTTCTCCAGACCGACGGCCAGCAGCAAGAGCGGCCCGGAGATCGGCCGCCGCCGCGCGAACCTCTCCACCCACGAGTCGCTGGACCCCCCGGTGCAGACGCGCGGTGCCTGCCAGCTCACCGGAGGCCTCCTGAGTGAGGGTGACAAGAGACTGGCACAGGGCAATCCAGCGGCTCGTGGGACCGCGGGTACGCAGCAGGGGGTCTAACGCATAGGACAGGGCAACAGCGACCTCTGCATCCGCCGATGCGGAGGCGGTGTCGAATGCCGCAAAGAGGTTGGCCCGCTCAAGATCGAGCCGCTGCCACGCAGACGAAGACGTCTGCCCTCGGATGCCGTCGGCCCAGGTCCGGGCCTTCAGGGCGTACCAGCCAGCATGCTTCAGAGTGGCCGCCGACAGCACCGCTGGAGAGGCCTCTCCGGCGACAAAGCCCGTGACGGCTCCATGGAGTCGAAAGCGACCCGACTCCGGCAGTCGGCTGATCAGGCTGGCCGCGGAGAGCATGTCCAGAAGCTCCAGGGGATCCGCAGCTCCCAGCACCGCCTCTGCGGCATCGAGATCGAAGCTGCCTCGAAAGACGGAACAGGCCGCCAGTGCATTCTGAGCCGCTGGAGAGAGGAGATCCCAGGACCACTTGAGCGCCGAGACGAGGCTCTGGTGCCGCACGGAGCGGCTGGGATCGTGCAGCATTCCCGGCCGAGAGTCCAGTCGAGTTCTCAGCTCCGAGATGCTGCACAGCCGCAGTCGCCGCGCGGCCAGCTCGATCGCGAGGGGGAGCCCGTCGAGCCACTCGACGACGGCATCAACCGTCTCCGCGTTGAGGGGATCAATGTCGAGCTCCGCCCGCTGCAGCAGGAGGGCCCGGCTGGCCTCGGGGGCAAGGGGCAGCACCGGTACTGCGGTGGCTGGATAGTCCGGGCGGTGGCGGCTGGTGACCAGGAGGCGAAGACGCGGCGCCGTCAGAGACGCCACGATATCCCCGATGGATTCGAGCTGCTCGGTGTTGTCGAGCACCAGGAGGACGTCGCCCAGCGACTCACACGCTGCGGACCATGCGGCGCGGCCGGCGGAATCGAGCACCCCCGTGATGCGGGCCTCCGCCTCAGCGGAATCGTTGCTGGTCGACAGGTCAACAAAGCGGCTCGTGTGGTAGCGCTCTTGCAGCGCACGGGCGAGCCAGGTCTTGCCGACACCGCCAGGGCCATGGAGCACCCAGACTCCCGGTGCCGCAGCCATCTGCATGCCCAGCTCCGCCACGAGCTCCTGCCGGGACCATGGCGGCGCCACTTTTTGGCTGCCCGGTGCAGTCGAAGAGCGCGCGTGGAAGCGGTAGCCCTCGCCGTGTACGCCGAGCAGGTGGTCAGGCTCCGCGGGGTTGCGCTCGATCTTGACCCGCAAGCGGGCCATCGTCTTGTCGACAGCGCGGCTCACCACTCCCGGCGCATATCCCCACACATCCACGAGAAGAGACTCGCGAGAGATGACCTCATCGGGCCGCGCCGAGAGGTAGGAGAGCAAGCCACGCTCTTTGGGCGTCAGGCGAGCGAGCGTCCCTGTGGCATCGGACAGCACGCCGGTCTCAAGATCAAGCTCGCCGACTTCGAGAAACAGCAGGTCGGTGGTACGGGGCATGGATTCAGGCTCAGGATGAAGGCAAGAGTTGCTTGAGAGTATCTCAGTGAGGCAATCGCACACCCAGCAGTCCGACGCTCATGAACCTTTAGAGGAACAGACACGCCCGGAGCGGGCATGCGCCTTATCCACCGCTCAAGACCTCTTCATAGAGGTTGTCTTCATAGGGGTTGTCAGACGAGCGATGAAATCGTGTCGACGATGCTGTGGATGGAGCGCACAGACCGGGTCGCTGAGCGCTGAAGAGCCGACTACGTCGCAATGCGTGCGACCCACTCGTGGAGGGGAATGTTCACGATGCGGCGCGCCCCCGTGATGTACTCCTCCCGGCTTGAGTAGCAGACCCTGGGAACCCCCTTGCGCCAGTGCATCTCGACTGTGTACTGATGCTGGCCGTAGACATCGACCCAGCGCTGAGCAATCGGGCCCCACTGCCGCAGCACCTCGAAGTGATCGATGTGCGCGCTGCAGATGGTCTCGCCGGTATCGAGCGAGCTCCCAGACAGCCAGTGCGTCGTCGGCTGCCCGCTCGAGTCATGGTCCTGGCCGCTCACGGTCCAGAGGGTGTCCTCAGAGAGTACCCAGAATCGCTCCACCGCCGGCGCGAAGCATCGGGTCAGGTCATATCGGGGAGCGCCACGATCGTCGTAGGCCGTCACCGTGAAGTCTGGGTGGCCGGTTCGCTGACAGTAGGTGGTCTCCAGCAGCCCCAGTCGGTCTGCGCACAGGTGGATCAGCTTGACGCTGACGTGGGGCTCACGGCTGGTATCGGTGTGGTGGAGCGCACGCTGCCAGCGCTGACGTCCCCGGCATGTCAGCCGGGCATGGATGCCATAGCGCCCGGCGGTCTCCGCAGGCTCGACCGTGTAGGTGTTGCCGGCGAAGGACAGTCGCTCCTCAAGCGTGGGACAGCGAAACGTCATCATCTCAAGTGCCATTTACGCTCACACGTGGCTCGAGTCAACCCCGACGAAGCCTCCGCGCAGCGGTGCGGACGGGACGCTCGAGGAGCCCTGGGGCACACCTCAGCGGACTCCCCTGGCCTTGTCATCGGGGCGGTCGACGGGACAGAGCGATTGCCCCAGGGGCGAGCAGCGGCACCTCGTGACACGAGCTCTCTGGCCAGAGCTCCAGGCCGAAGACCCTCTTGGCAGCGCTCCCCAGGTCGCCTGTAGCAGCGCTTGACAGCACCACGAGCGAGACTGCGCAGACTCTCCGAGCGGTTAGGCTCGGCGCAGGCCACCAGCCCGCGCGGCGCTGCCGGGGGTGCCGTGGTCAAATGGCGTGACCGTGGAGGTGGAATGACTGGACTGATCTTGACGGCTCTGGCGCTCGGTGGAGAGCCCTCTGCGGAGCGGACCCTGAGCGCAGGAATGGGCACCCTCAACGGCTGGGCGCTCGCCAACATCACCACGGGCTCGATGCTCGCGCTGCAGACCGACGACCCTCAGCAGGCTGCCTTCCATCAGATGAACGCGGGCTGGAACACCGTCAACCTGGCCCTGGCAACGACGAGCCTCATCCTGGACCGCCCTGTCGCACCACAGAAGGTGGCGCGGATGTTCTGGATCAACACTGCGCTGGATGTCGGCTACATGGCTGGCGGACTGGCGCTGCGCCAGCGAGGGCTGAACCTCGATGAGCCCAGACTGGTCGGCTGGGGAGAGTCCATCTTTCTTCAGGGAAGCTTCCTGTTTGTCTTTGACGGCGTCATGGGCTGGAAGATGCAGCGCTATGCCCGACAAGGAACTTCAGCCCTGGCCCCCCCAGAGCAGTAGCAGCGCGCTCCGCGCTCGCGGAGTCCCTCGATGCCACCGTCATCCTGCAGGCTGGTGCTCACAGCGAGGGGGCTCCTGGCCTGCAGGTCATCGCCGACAGGGGCGCTGGTCACGGCTCGTGCAGCAGCGACTGCAGAGAGACGTGCAGGGACATAGGGCCGACGGTGGCGGAAAGATTTCGCGCCCCCCGTCAGAGAAGCGACCGTCCGAAGGTCAAGTCCGAGACACCGTCTCCAAGGCTCTGCGCCGCACCACACGCGCCCACATCAGCACTGTCGCTGACCAGCGGCGAGCGGACGGCAGGCTCCCAGCGCGTGCTATCGTCTGGGCTCAACATGCTGTTACGCCAAAAAAGACTGGTAGCAAGTATCGATGCGTCTACAATTCTTCAGCAGCGTTGCGCTCATGAGCAGCTGCAACGGCCACCACGACAGCGCCACACCGCCAGCCGTCGCTCCGGAGGCCTGCGACGACTACAGGATGGTCCTGTCTCAGGAGTGGAATAAGGAGGCGCTCCCTCAGCGTCACGCCGTCAGCAAGAGCTGGCCTGGTCAGGCCATCGGTGACTTCAACGGTGACGGATTCACCGATGTCTTGATGGCCTATGGCGGAGGCTCTTCGCTCTTCCTCAACGACGGCACCGGTCAGCTCGCCCTCTGGGAAGGGGCAACCCTTGATGGAGAGCCCCTGCCCAGGGCACGGGGCGTAGCGGCAGCCGACATCGACTCTGATGGCGATCTCGATGCCTTCTTTGCCTTCTATGAGGGAGACACCGAGCAGATCTTTCTCATCAACGATGGCAGCGGACACTTCACAACCCGCGCCCTCGCAGAGAGTGCATACATCACCTGGGGGGGCAGCTTCGGAGATCTCAACGGCGACGGGCGGCTGGACCTGTATGTCGCAACCTACAACGCTCCCCACGAAGCCAGCATCATCATGTCTGGAGAAGCCATCGGCGCTGGCCACGGGGTGTACCTCCAGCAGCCGGACGGTGAATTCGTGCGCGAAGACGATGCCATTCCCGTCGCCGTCGACAGCGCACTCAGCCTCCAGGGGGCGCTCCTGGATGCTGACCTCGACGGCGACCTCGACATCTACATGACCAACGACTTCGGGCCGTTCACCATCCCCAACCAGCTCCTCCTCAACGACGGAACCGGACAATTTACCGTAGCCACCGACTGCACCTGCGATGTGTCGATGTATTCGATGGGGACCGCGCGAGGAGATGGCGACGACGACGGGGACATCGATCTGTTCATCTCCAACATCGGCAGTCCAAAGTACCTGATGAACCTCGGCGACGGGACGTTTGCAGACGCCACGCTCAGCAACGGCGCCTACATCGCACCCAGCCCAGAGAACATGACCTCCTGGGGAGCGGCTTTTCTCGACGCAGATCTCGACAGCTGCATGGATCTCATCGTCGTCTATGGTCACCTCAGCAGCGACGGTGCGCTGGTCTTGGAGTACGAGAGCGGCGGTGAGTGGACCGATCCTGTAGGCCAGAAGGATCTCCTCCTCCTGGGAGACTGTGCCGGTGGCTTCCAGCAAGCCCCATCCGACACATTTGCAGACACCGAGCGCTCTCGGGCGGTCGCGATCGGAGACCTCAACGGCGATGGTCGCCCCGATGCGGTCATCTCCGGCAAGCACTTCCTCCATGTCTGGCTGGCTGAGGGGGGCTGTGATCCCGGACTGACGGTGAGGCTGGATGCCGGGGACGGAAACCACCAGGGCATCGGAGCATCCGTCGCGGTGACCTTCGCGGATCGGACGGTGACCCAGTGGATGCTTCCCGACACCACCGCGTCGTCATCCGAGCATGCGCTGTTCTTTGGCTTTGGTGGACGCGCTCAGGCCGATGTGGTCACCATTCGGTGGCCGGATGGATCCACCGAGCAGCACAAGGAGGTCACCGCTGGCTCGACCCTGGAGCTGACGCTGCCCTGAGCCTGGTCTCAGGTGTGCAGCCGGTACCATCACAGGAGAAGCCCTCCGTCAGCATCGTCCCGGACTCAGCAACCTCAAGCCACATGTCCTGAGGAGTGTTGTCGGTAAAATCGCAGCCAGAGCCAGAGACTGAAGCCTCAGCCATGGCGATCCCGCCCCCGAACGCTGCGGTGTTCTCGACGAAGACAGCGGCATCCAGGACCACCTGGGCCTCATCTGACAGCCACAGTCCGCCCCCCATCTCCGCTGCTGCGTTGTTGTTGAGGCGTCCATTGAAGGTGAGCTCGCCACCGCTCATCGCGACACCGGCACCAGATGCCGTGGCCATGTTGTCGGTGAGGTGGGCATCGGTGAACGCCACCGTCGCGCTCCCCTTCACCATCACCCCAGCCCCATTCGTGGCGAGGTTTTCTTCCACTCCCACCGAGACCCCGGTGAGAACCACTCCATCCGTGAGCAGCATGCCACCAGCACGATCCGCCTGGTTTCGGCTGAACCCGGTCTGCTCAATGAGCACCTCGCCGCCGCTGAACACGGCCCCACCACCGGCACCGTCGCTCCGGTTGTCCTTGATGGACATGTCAAACAGCTCAGCGCTGCCGCCAGACAGGTACAGTCCGCCACCCTCTTCCTCAGCAGAGCAGTCCAAGACCGCCCCACTGGACAGGGATACGGTGGCATCTTCGGCGTACACGCATCCACCCCGGTCTGCAATTCCGCTCTGTATTGTGATCCCAGAGAGCGAGACCGAGCCACCAATGACCTTGAGCAGCCTCCACTGTCCCGCAGCAGAGAGCACCCCGTCCTCCCCGTCGACGACCAGATCGAAGCCGTTGGTCTCGATGGTGAGAAACAGCGGCCCCCCGCACACCCGAAGGGTCGTGTCCTCCTCCAGCAGCAGCGAGGTCACGTCATGCTTGGGCCCCGTCTCCAGCCACACCCAGCCTTCACCATCCGCCGCCCAGACGCCATCCACCGCACAGTCCAGGCTGGTATCGGTCTGGGTGTCAGCGTCGGAGCCGGTGTCGGCTTGGGTGTCGGCTTGGGTGTCAGTGTTCGCAGCGGTGTCCTGCGGAACCGCCTGACAGGCCAGGAGAAGAAGCAGCATGGGAGAGGTTGTAGCATCGCTCACCCGAAAGTGACGACGTCCACGAGTCGTGGAGGGCTCGTCCGACACCTGCAGTCACCCGGGACTCCCCATCACCCGCAGCACATCGACGGGCTCCCCATGCTCAGCGAGCTCCAGTGCGCCCAAGAGCACTGAAGACACGATCTCAAGCGGGCTTGTCACCACGCGACCAGCAGCCGTGCTGTCCGTCCTCCAGGCTCCAGCCGTAGAGATACGGCTCAAGCCGACGCGCCGAAGACCACAGCGAGGCCGACCGCTGCAGCCGGCCAGCCGGCAACACCTACCGGCTTGGATCGCTCCGGCGGAGCAACAGCGGAACACGTCCCTGCGCCGGTAACAGACGGCCCGAGAACCGGAAGCCGGCCGAGAGTCGGTGCGAGCTTCCGTGTGAGCCCAGGCGCCACGATGGCTGCCTGTGCCGAAGCAGGTCGCTCGTCGCGGTCTTGAGCAAAGCAGCGGGCGCTGCTGGTGTCGACTCTCAGGCTGATCCGATCGGCGAGCTCCGCGATCAGCGCCCGCCCCCCACAGCCGAGCTCCAGGCACTCCATGCCGCACGGCCGCATGCACCGAGGGGCCAAGCCAAGCTCACCAGCTCCGGCCATCCAATGGCACCCACCTCCGGCCTGGAGTGCGCGTGCAGAGCGTCCGATGCGTAGGAATGCCTGGTCGAGTCGAGGTGGTCAATGGGAGGAGAACCCCCGGGAACATGCACACAGCATTCAAATGGTATTCAAAACCTATTCAGACAGCTCAGCAAAAATCAAAACATCGGTTCACTGGTCAACCCATACCGCTACAAATTGGATACATTTATCTATTCAAATTATCAACCCCAACATTGCATACGCCTTGAACATAGTTAGCAGACCGCTGAACAACCCACCGGAGGTAACCGTGACTCTTCCTGAACTCTCCTTCGGCCAGTTCCAGCTGGTCTACAACATGCTGTCTCTGGCCATCGCTGCAATGGTCGCTTCATTTGCCTACTTTGTCATGGCACGACAGCAGCTGTCCGCCCGATTCCGACCCGCGATGATCATGTCTTCGCTCGTCGTCGGAATCGCCGGCTACCACTACTGGCGCATCTTCAACAGCTGGGATGCGGCCTACATGCTTACAGAGGCGGGTACATACGTCGCCAGCGGTGAGCCGTTCAACGATGCCTATCGCTACGTCGACTGGCTGCTGACTGTCCCGCTGCTCGTCGCAGAGCTCGTCGCGGTCCTCGCGCTCCCTCGTGAGCGTCGAAACTCCCTGATGGGACGCCTCATCGTAGCCTCAGCGCTGATGATCGGCCTCGGCTACCCCGGCGAGATCACAGACGACTTCACCACCCGCGCGGTCTGGGGTGCCCTCAGCACTGTCCCGTTTGTCTACATCGTCTACATGCTGTGGGTTGAGCTGGAGCGTGCTGCTGCGGGCAACGACGACACCACCCGTGTGCTGCTGCGCAACACCCGGCTGCTGCTGCTGGCGACCTGGGGTTTCTACCCCATCGCCTACATGATGCCGCTGTTCGGTGTCGGCGGAGCATCCGCAGTGGTGGCCCTTCAGGTCGGCTACAGCGTCGCAGACATCACCGCAAAGTGTGGCTACGGGCTGATGATCTACCACATCGCACGCTCCAAGATGGTGGCGGCTGGCGAGAGCGTCGAGGCGCCCGTGCAGGTAGCCTCAAAGTGAGCTTCCCCCCTTCCCCTGCGCCCGCTCTGGGCGCAGGGGTGTCCTGCTTCTGGCGAGCATGAAGATGAGTCCTCAGCCCCCATCACCGGATGATGCAAGCGGTCACTACGAGTCTGCCGGCTATGCAATCGCCGGGCTGGGCGTCATCGTGGTCATCTTCGCCAGCTTGACCAGCAAGACCTTCCCGCAAGACCTCGGCTTCATCACCCAGCGCGGCATGCTGTTCTTCAGCGCCTTGTTCATCGTCGTCGGTGGCTTGATGGTGCGCAGCGCCGACAAGTAGCCGCATCGGCACAGACATCCTGCAGAGACATCCTGCACACGGTTGACGAGAAGAGGGTTGATGTGGAGAGCCGACGGCGCTCCCCACCAGCCCTGACGCTGTTTTACGTACCGCCAGCGCCGCCTGAGGAGCACACACCGGGACGTGTCAGGTGCAGCCTCGTGAGCATTCTCGTGAACGCTCACCACAGCCGCAGTCCGTGCGGGGAAGGCGCGCACCTCTCCGTGCCAGAGGCCTCTGCGCTGTCTGCATCGCTCAGCATGCGCAGCGGGTATGGCTCCAGGGGTCGCTCACGAACGTGAGCAGGTCAGCCAGAGCGAGGACTGAGAGACCTGATTCAGGCACAACACTTATCAGCTATCTACGCTTATAAGCCGTAGTACGGACAAAATAAAACCACCTTACAAAACCATAGACAAACATACATTTAACTATGTACGCTCCTTGTGCATAGCGCTGACGTTCAGCGCGGCAACACAGTCAAGGACCAACCATGCACACCTACACCTCTCTGCCGCTCCTTACTCTCCGAAGCCTCGTTCCTCTTGCACTGATGAGCATCACAGGCTGTCGACCTGGTGGGGTCTTGACCATCGACACTGATGAGGGCGTCTCCGCTGATGAGGTCCGCGATGGTGTCGATGGAGAAGAGAACGACTTCTCAGACGAAGGCGTGACTGGCGAAGACTCCAGCGGAGATGAGCGCAACGAGGGCTGGGATGGTGAGCTTGCAGTGCGCCAGGGTACCTGGTCCATCGACAACGGAGGCATCACCGGCGATGCCTGCGGCTGGGAGAACCTCAGCGATGCTCTCTACGGCTCGGGCTTCTTCAGCGGCTTCCTTCCCTCCACCTTCGAGGTCACGTCCTTCGACGGGGGCTTCGAGATCGAAGCCCAGAACTACGGCGCGCGGGGACCGATCATCTGCGTCTTCGCAGGAGACAACTTCTCCTGCGAGACACAGCGGGTGCGCCCCTTCGATAGCTCCCCAGAGTGGGAGTATCAGGTTGACTTCGAGGGTCGCATCCTCAATGACAAGTCCATCTCTGGAGCTGCAGTGGTGAACATTCAGACCGACTCCTACACCCAGAATCAGCTGTCCTCCAGCGGATTTAATCCCGCAAGCTGCGACGTTGACGTTGCGCTAGAGCTGCAGTGGGGCGCGTGGTAGCTCCCCTCCCGGAGTTCCGATCACCATGCATCACCGCTTGCTGACGGATTAGACGGCATCGCGGCTCTCCGCTGAGCGTCATGCACGAACTCTCAGGGGACATCCTCGGGGATGGCGACGACTCGCCAGCCTCGTGCGGACTACAGGGTCAGCAGCACTCGTGCGGACTACAGGGTCAGCAGCAGCATGGCAGAGAACACGGAGTCTGGATCCAGTGGGTCCACATCCGCGGCAGTCCCCAAGATCTGTGAGGCCAGATCGCTATAGCTGGCGTCCGAGTCGCTGATGATGGTGATGGCCTCGAAGCCGGTGAACTCCGCCGCAGCGGCATCGAGCGCTGCCGCAGAGAATTCAACGATGTCCACGCTGGAGTCGAAGAAGGAGGCGGTGGTCCCCAGGAGCGAGGATGACTCATCCAGGCCGAGCACCGACAGTGCATCGCTGGTGCTCATTCCCTGGTAGGTGTTCTGGGAAATCTGAGTGGCAATGTCAGAGATGCTCAGCGTCATGCTCTCCCCTATGCCCCTGATCCTAACACGTCTCATTCTCCGCCAAGCGAAGAGAATCGGTCGGGCAGACAAGAGCGAAAGACCAGCAAGGCTCGACGCGTCCCTTCTCTCCAAGGATGCTGATCGCCGTCTTCAGGCCGCTCACGGTCACGGAGCGAGCGGGAGCTGCTGAGGTCGAGCCGGAACGGCAACCCCGACCACGTGTAGACATCCCTGTTGCTGGGACATCGGCCGCACCCAGATAGGTGGCTGTGACCCCTCGCCCCAGGACGCCTGACCATGCCCGACACCCGAGAGCTCGATATCGTCATCTTTGGTGCCACCGGCTTTGCTGGTCGCCTGGTTGCCGAGTACCTCGCCGAGCGACACGCCGACAGCGGCGTCCGCTGGGCCATCGCCGGGCGCTCCCTCCCCAAGCTCGAGGCGGTTCGTGATGCGCTCGCTGCCGAGCATCCTCATGTCGCTGCGCTGCCGCTCATTGTCGCGGACAGCGGCGATCCCGACAGCCTGGCCGCAATGGCCGCACGCGCAACGGTGATCTGCACCACGGTGGGTCCGTATGCCAAGTACGGGGCGGGACTGGTCGCGGCCTGCATCGCGGCAGGGACGCACTACTGCGACCTGACCGGAGAGCCCCAGTTTATCCGCCGGATGATCGATGCACACCACGATGCTGCGGTCGCGGCAGGGGTCCGAATCGTCCACTGCTGCGGGTTTGACTCCATCCCCAGTGACATCGGTGTGTTCGCTCTTCAGGAAGCACTCAATGAGCGAGACGGCGAGCCGGCTGAAGACATCCTGATGTTCGTCCTCGGCACCAGCGGCGGGGTCTCGGGCGGCACCATCGCCAGCATGCTGCACGTCTTTGAGGAGGCCGGAGATCCCCTGGTTCGCACGGTGCTGATCGACCCCTACGCCCTCGACCCCGCAGACGCACCGAGGGGCCCCAAGGTGCCCTCGCCGATGAAGATGCGCCACGATCCAGTCACCGGCTGGTGGGGCGCGCCGTTCGTGATGGCTGCCATCAACGAGCGCATCGTCCGCCGATCTGCTGCGCTGCTCGAGGGTCGGTACGGCGAGAGGTTTCGTTATGGCGAGCTGACCCGGATGGGACGCGGGGTGACCGGCGCGATGTCCGCAGCAGGGCTGTCGGCCGGCATGGGCGCGTTCATGGGGCTGGTGGCGCTCCCTCCCACCCGGTGGCTGCTCACGCGGTTCGTCCTGCCCGCCCCCGGAGAGGGACCGAGCCGGCAGACCATCGAGGAGGGCTACTTCACGATCCTTCTCTCTGGACGTCGCAGCGGTGAGGAGGTCGGCCGGGTAGTGGTCACTGGCCGCCGCGATCCAGGCTATGGCGCCACCGCTTGCATGCTCGCCGAGTCTGCCCTCTGCCTGGCCCTCGATCCCCTCTCCTCTCCCGGCGGCATCCTCACTCCGGCAGCAGCAATGGGTGCCCCACTGAGGGCACGACTGGATGCCACCGACGTGCAGTTCGAATTCACCTCCGCCGACTCGGCGTGAAGCGAAGCAACAGCAGCGAGAGGAGGCGTCGCAGACCGGGCGTGGGGATGCCACATTGACCTGCAGGCGTGGCAGGGCCGATAGTTAAGCCCTGAAGGAGATCCTGACGATGTACGCTTCACCGGCCCGCTTGCTCGCTGTGCTGTGGCTGGGAGGCTGCCTGGAGTCCTCGCTGAGCCCCATCGGCGAGGCCATTCCTTCAGAGGCAGATGCAGACACCGATGCAGACACCGACGCAGACACCGACGCAGACACCGACGCAGACACCGACGCAGACACCGACGCAGACACCGACGGGAAGCCCCAGGACACCCTGGCAGTCGATCACAACGCGGTGTTCGCTGACCTGGACGTCACCCCCGATGGCTCACGCCTCTATGTCACCCGCACCTTTGAGAGCGATCTCATCGCGGTTTCCACCACAGACCTGTCGCTGATCACCGAGATCGCAGTGGGCGGCTCGGCGGAGGCCGTGCGGCTGTCGACCGATGGCACCCTGGCGCTGGTCGCGGTCAACAGCAGCCCTGGACAGGTCGTCGTCGTCGACACCGATCCCAGCAGCAGTACCTACCACACGGTCCTCACCGCCATCACCCTCAGCGAGAACGGCGCCCTGGGGCTCGGTGTTCACCCTGACGGCACCCAGGCGTTCGCGCTGAGCCAGCGCCCAGAGCCCGGCACCGCCTCGGCCATTGACCTCTCCAGCCTGACCATCACCCAGCGCATCACCCCCACCGCCACAGGCAGCGCGCCGATACTCCGAGACATGGTGTTCTCTCCAGACGGCGCGCGCGGCTACATCTCCGTCTTCCAGAGCGATGATGCCAACAACCTCGTGGTGCTCTCCTCCAAGACACAGGCCTTCACCGACGCCATCGATCTCGGCCTCCCCCACGGCGGCGGCGGTCCCGGGAGCATGGTGATGGTGGCAGGAGAAGCCCGGACCACGCTGTGGGTGACCAACAACTCCTGGAAGAGCAGCGGGGTGACCGTGGTCGATGTCGCCACCGATGCCGTCCTCACACACATCGATCTCGGACCCACCGACGGCAGCATCCCAGGCATCTGCGCAGACACCGCAGGCTCACAGGTGCTTATCGCCGCAGGCCAGATTCCGATGATGGCCTTTGATGTCGAGAGCATGGCCCTCACCAAGGAGCGTGTCGAGCTGGACAGTCACTATGACTGCGTGGTGTCGCCGGACGATGACTTCGTCTTTGTCTCCACCTCGACCGGCGAGATCCTCAAGATCGACATGCTCCACCTGTAGGCTCGACTTGGAAACCGATTACTCATAACCAATCCTCAAAAGCCTTTTATGGGGTCCATAAAGCGGGACTGGTGCGTACACGGACGTGTATAGTGCCGGCATGAACCGTCCAGAGACCCGAATCCTGAGCCACACCGAGATCGCCTCCGTCTTGAGCATGGAGCGCGCAATTCACGCAGTCGAGCGGGTCATGGAGGCCCACGGGCGAAGCCAGGTCATCTCGCCTGATCTCCTTCATGCGGATGCGCCTCGCGGAGAGTTCCACATCAAGACCGGCGGCGTGCTGCATGGGAGTGATGACGGTGTGTTTGGGCTCAAGGCCAACGGAGGGTTCTTTGGGAACCATGCCCTCGGCCTGAGCAACATCGTCGGCATCATCTATCTCGCCGATGCCCGGACCGGCTGCCCCATCGCGGTCCTCGACTCCGTCGAAATCAGCCGCGTCCGGACTGGCGCGGCCACTGCGGTCGCTGCCCGTCGGCTCGCGCGGCCGGACAGCTCGGTGGCTGCGGTCGTGGGGACTGGCACACAGGCACGCACCCAGATCGAGGCACTCACGCACGTCCTGCCCATCCGTCGGGTGCACCTCGTCGGGCGAGACCCCGAGAGGACCGCCGCGAGAGCCGCAGCACTTGAGGCAGTGCTTGGCGTCGAGATCGAGGCGGTGGCCTCGGTGTCTGTGGCGCTGAAGAATGCAGACGTCCTGGTCACCTGCACGCCGTCACGGAGGCCCCTCGTTCAGCTCGGTGACGTCCGGCCTGGACTGTTTATCGCTGCCGTTGGTGCCGACAGCCCCGGCAAGCAAGAGCTGGCTGCAGCGCTGACCGCCAGCTGCACTGTGGTGGCGGACGTGCAGCACCAGTGTGTCCATGTCGGCGAGCTGCAGCACCCCATCCAGGCCGGGCTGATGACCCCAGCTCAAGTCCATGCAGAGCTCGGCGCGGTGCTGTGTGGGGAGCGCCCAGGGAGAACCCGCGACGAAGAGATCACCCTCTATGACTCGACCGGCACCGCCCTCCAGGATGTCGCTGTCGGCTTCGAGGTGTACCAGACCGCCTGTGAGCGTGGGCTGGGACAGGTCGTACAGCTCGGCGCATGAGCGCCGCTGCGGAGGAGACGTGGCCCCCTCACGGTCAGCGATCTCCGGAGGCCCAGACCAGGTCAGGTGGCAGGGGGTCCCGGCAAGTGGAGGCATGCCTGGTCATCCCTCCAGACCGCGTCCACGCTCGTGCTGAAGATGGTTTTTCGAGTAGCAAAGGGCCGCCCAGGAAACGGATGCGGAGTGCTTCAGGGGTTCTGCTACCGCCCTTCACGTCCGTCGAGTGCTGTCCTACAGTCACCGCCATGCGGTCCCGGTCACGATGTCGGGGGCGCGTCGCCCTGCGCTGCCAG
>JAQXDW010000077.1 GCA_029251165.1 Myxococcota bacterium | reverse complement strand
TTACACCATTTATGAAGACAACGCTGTCTCATTGCTGCTGGTCAAGCTGGCCTCTTGCGTCTCATTAGAAACATCAACTGTTTGAGAATGAATACCATCCCATCGACTGTCGCCATTGGTGTCAACACAGACACCATCGCCAATGATTCTGTTGTGGGATCAGGCCGTGGCGACGGCAGCGCAATCCGCAACCTCTGGTGCCGTTCCCGTCTCCTGCAGCGAGGCTTGCCGGAGTGAGAGGATGCTCGGCTGCGGCATCACGCGGTGTCGTCACGACGACTGGTCGCGCCGACGACACGACCGGTCACCGGGTAGTAGTCGTCATCAGGCCAGCCGCGCCCGGAGTGGCTCCCAGGCGGCACGAGCGCATCGATCGCGGCCTCAAGATCGGCATCGATCTCCACGGAGGCCGCGCCGAGAGACTCCTCGGCCTGGGCCAGTGTCTTCGGGCCGATGATCACAGAGTGGATCCGGTGGTTGGCCATCGCCCAGGCCGTCGCGAGCTGGCCAGGTGTGCAGCCGCGCTCCTCAGCGAGGGGCAGCAGCGCAGCGGCGACATCCACCGAGGCCTGACGCCACTCTGCACGCAGGAAGCGCCGATCGCTTCGTGCCAGACGCGATCCCGCCGGCGGGGCTCCGCCCCAGGTGTACTTTCCGGTGAGG
The DNA here is from genome assembly GCA_029251165.1 of Myxococcota bacterium. Lineage (GTDB taxonomy): Bacteria > Myxococcota_A > UBA796 > UBA796 > UBA796 > JAQXDW01. The sequence goes on along the minus strand of JAQXDW010000077.1, from coordinate 22,425 downwards.
ACGCCACGGGCCAGCGAGGCGTAGCTGACAACCCCCAGTCCATAGCGGCTCGCCATCGGCAGCAGCTCGACCTCAATGTCGCGGTTGACGATGTTGTACAGGGGCTGGGCAGCGATGATCTCGGAGAAGCCGCTCTGGCGAGCGGCGTGGATCAGCTCGACCATCTCCCAGGCCCGATAGTTGGAGCAGCCGATGTAGCGAACCTTGCCCGAGCGCACGAGGTCCTCCATCGCCCGGAGGGTCTCTGCCAGCGGCACGGTGCGATCGGGAAGATGGAGGTAGTACAGATCAATCCAGTCGGTCCCCAGGCGACGCAGGCTGGCCTCGCAGGCCGAGAGGATGTGACGGGCGGAGAGGCCACGGTCGTTGACCGACGGCCCCATGTCTGCGAACACCTTGCTCGCCAGCACCACCTCCTGACGGCGCCCCTTCAGCAGAGAGCCGCAGACCGTCTCGCTGGCCCCCTTGCCGTACATGTCCGCGGTGTCCCAGAAGAAGACCCCTGCATCCAGGCAGCGGTCTGCGATCCGCCGCGCGGTCGCCAGATCGGCGGTGCCGCCAAACATCATCGTGCCCAGGCACATCGGGGAGACACGGAGACCAGAGCGACCAAGCTGGACGGGATGCATCGACATGAACTGGGCCTATCCCGCCGGGAGCCGCCAGACGGCACTCTGGCCTGCTCGGATGAGCGGCGAGTCGTCGCCGACTGCTGCGCGCAGCTCGTCGGCCGCCAGGCGCTCTCCGAAGCCCTCCAGGTAGTAGTCATCAAAGATGATCGTGCCGCCGGGCTGCATTCGGGGGTACAGCTTCTCCAGGGTGTTCTTGGTGGCGGTGTAGAAATCACAGTCGATGCGCAGCAAGGCAATGTCACCGACCTGGTCAAACGGGAAGTCCTCAGAGATAAGGTTGCCCTTGAGGAACACCACATCCTCCAGAGAGACCGACAGCGTCTCAAAGTTGGTCCTGATCTCGGCGATGCTTGTCGCCACGCCCTCCGTCCCGAAGTACTGCCGGGCATGCTCCAGCGCAGTGATGATGATGCGATCCTCGATTGGATCGGAGTCATCGAGCACCTTGAAGTCCATGGTGTCGTAGATGTCGAGCATCTTCAGCGTCCGACCGCTGCCGAGCAGATCGTTGACCGTCTTCATGACCATGCTGCTGCCGCCCTTCCAGACGCCCACATCGACCAATTCACCCTGAACCCCGCTGCTGAGGACCCGAATGCACTCCTCGGCCAGGCTCTCCATCAGCTCAGGCTTCATCATCGAGTAGACCGTCACGCCGCTCTTCTGGAGGTAGTGCAGGAGGATCATGCTCTCGAGGTAGGTCTCTAAGATCTCAGGGCTCAGGCTCTTGCCGTGCTCTGCAATCAGCCCGCCGATCTCACGCTTGAGAACCGCAGTGTCGCGCCGCTTGTTGCGAAGGACCTGCCAGATCAGACCTGGATAGTGAATCTTCGAGCGGTAGCGAATGGGAGACAGGCGAGCGAACAGCGCACGAGCAGTGTCCATGTGTACAGTCGAGCTCGTGGTGCTCGTTGGATCGGCCATCTCTTCTCTCCAGGAACATCGGAGCTGATTTACGCCACACAGCGCCTGTCGGGCTCGACGGCTACGCGACTCACGACGTGCAGCTTCCGCCAATACTAAAGGCTCGCAACAAGAAACGCGACAAGACAGATCTCTGTATACCGACCTCAGGGCGACGCAGAGGGTCATGAGACGGATGAACACACATGGTGCATCTTCTGGGGTTCGAGCCGCTGCGCTGTGGATCTCCGTTCTTCACCGTGCGTGTATGCATGCAGAAGAAAGCCAGCGAGAGCCTCAACCAGACCGGGCTTGTTGTACGGGGACAAGCATCGCAGACCCAAACTGAAAATACCAACGATAATCCTTCACTTTCACCTCCTGCCAGCAGCCCGCGCATCGAGTCGCTATTCTCCGCGCATGCTTACACTGCTTGCTCTTGCCTGTGCTGGCAGCACGGACCTCGACTCCGCTGCCGCTCCCTCTGAGGACACTGACCTCTCGGACTCCGGTGAGAGCCATGACTCCGGGGAGGGCCACGACTCCGGTGAGGGCCATGACTCCGGAGATACCGGCGAAGAGGGAACGGGATCGGTCGAGCTCACCGCCGTGTCCACCACCCTCTCCAGCGAGGTCGCCGCAGTGGTCACGGTCACCTGGCAGAGCAACCGCTCCGACGACGGTGCGGTGCAGTTCGGCGTCGGCGAGGCAGTCATCGGGCAGGCTACCGCCGTCCTGAGCGATGGGGTCTGGGAGGCTGTGCTGGTCGGGATTCCCGCTGACACCACCGGGTGGTTCTCGATCGGCCACGGCGAGAGCTGGTCGAAGCCAGAGTCGATCACCACCGGAACCACATCGGTCCTGCCGCCGCCAGTCGAGGTCAGCGGCGACCTCGCCGGCTTCACCCTGACCACCTTCATGGCCCCGGGCAGCGGCCGGCTGAACCCGGTCATCCTCAACGGACAGGGCGAGCCGGTCTGGTGGCACACCTACGACGGGGAGCGAGAGGGCTTCTCGTCGCGGACAGTGCTCGCCCCAGACGGGCAGAGCATCTACTACAACATCTTCCACATCACCCTCGGCGAGCCGAGAAGCTTCGCCGGCATCGTCAAGGCAAGCCTGGACGGGGAGACGGTGGAGGCCATCGAGCTGCCGGAGAACCACCACGACTTCCTCATCCACGACGACGGCACCATCGCCACCCTGATGTTCGATCGCCGCGAGATGGACGGTCAGAATGTCGCCGGAGACGCCATCGTCGAGGTCGCCCCAGACGGCACCCAGACCGAGATCTGGAACGCCTGGGATCACCTGACGTGGGACAACACCGGCACCGTCACGGGCAGCGGCTCGTTCTGGACCCTGGCCAACAGCCTGGAGTACGACGCCGACCGCGACCAGTACCTGATGAGCGCCCGAGATCGCAACAGCATCATCGCCGTCGATCGCAGCACCGGCGCGGTCGAGTGGATCCTGGGCGGCGCTGACGGAACCCTGTCGCTCACGGACAGCTTCGTCGGCCAGCACGGCTTCGCACGAGACGGCGACGACCTCCTGGTGTTCGACAACCGGGGGGCCGGCGAGGTGTCTCGCGTCATCCGCTACACCATCGATGCGGACGCAGGGACGGCGACCACTGACTGGATACACAACAACGAGCCGAGCCTGTTCACGGAGTTCTTTGGAGACGTCGTTCCCCAGCCCGACGGCAGCCTGCTGCTGGCCTGGGGCATGTCGGGTCGGCTGAGCGTGCTGGACAGCGACCGCAACACCACCAGCGTCCGGGCCTGGACCAACGGCTCGGAGTTTGGCTTCGCGACGCAAGAAGACACCCTCGTCGAGTAGCGTCAGCGGGCTCGCGTGCGCTCGGTCGAGGGCGACACGTGCCACCGCACCGCACACGAGGTCCAGAGCCGGTCGCCCGCGCAGGTCTTCTCCGCCCCCATCAGGCGCAGGCCGCAGCCCCCGTTGCTCCGAACATTTCACTCCATGTGACGGACTGCTGAGCTGATCTGCATACTCTTTGAGCCAATACGCCAAGTCAACACCCGCCACGGAGGACATACTCTGTGTGTCCCGGGACGCACCGGGACCCGACACCTCAAGGAGTTCTTCATGTCCGATTTCACTGTGAGCATCGATGCCTGGACCAACGGCGCCGCCATTCCTGCGCGCTTCGCCTTCGGGACCCTGGACGACAGCGAGAGCTTTGCCCTGAGCGACAACCACAGCCCTGCCATCCGCTGGGCCAACGCGCCTGCCGGCACCCAGTCGTTCGCCATCATCACCCACGATCCAGACGTGCCCTCCGTCGCTGACGATGTGAACCAGGAAGGCCGCGTGGTGCCCGCTGACCTTCCTCGGGTGGACTTCTACCACTGGCTCGTCGCCAACATCCCCTCCGATCAGCGCGCGCTCTCAGAGGGTGCGGCATCGCAGGGCGTGACCGCCAAGGGCAAGCCGGTCGGTGATGTCGGCTACGGCACGGTTGGGGCCAACACCTACACCCACTGGTTCGCTGGCGATGCCGACATGGGCGGCACGTACGGGGGCTATGACGGTCCCTGTCCGCCGTGGAACGACGCGCGCGTTCACCGCTACCACTTCACGGTGTACGCGCTCTCGGTCCCCACGCTGGAGCTGGCGGAGGGCTTTGATGGCCCCGCCCTGCTGGCTGCGATGAAGGGACACGTGCTGGCCTCCGCTCGTCACAGCGGCACGTACACGCTGAATTCGGCGCTTCGCTAAGGAGCCCTCATGCCACGGATTCCAGATGCTCTCTTGGATGCTCCAGAGCACCGCTCGCTGCGTCTTGAGGATGCAAGCGTCACCTGGTATCGCGTGGCTCCCCCCCCGCCACCGGGTCGGTTTCTGGTGACCCAGCCGACGCTGTCGTTTGTCCGCACCGGGATCAAGCACCTCCAGCCCTATGGAGAGGCTCATCCGGTGCTCGCGTCCGCCGGCTCGGTTGTCGCGATGCGTGCTGGTGTCCACACCATGACCGAGCTGTCTGGCGACGAGGGGCTGTTCGAGAGCATCATCCTGAGCGTGTCCCCAGTGCTCCTGCGTGGGCTCCTGGGCAGCTCGGGGTCGTCTCAGAAGCGCGCAGCAGTGGCCACCGCTGCGGTACCGCCTCGGGTCTATGCGCTGCTGGAGGACCTTGGAACCGGCTCGGATGCCAGCCTGCGGATTCGAGAGGCGCTGCTCGTGGCAGCCAGCGCCCCCGCCGTCCGCGAGCTGCTGTACGCTGCGGCATCCCAGTGGGGAACATCGGATGCAGAGCGACTCCGAGCGGTCATGCAGTCCCACTTCCTCACCCCCCTCGCCCTCCCCGAGTACGCGATCCTCGCCGCGATGAGCCTGTCGACCTTCAAGCGGCGCTTCCGAGAGGTCTTCGGTGAATCTCCGGGCCGGTGGCTCCGCCAGGCTCGGCTGCAGCATGCCCGGTGGCTGCTGCTGACGGAGCAGTCCTCGGTGACCGACGCCTGCTACGGGTCCGGGTTTGGTGACCTCTCCAACTTCATCCGAGCCTTCCGGGGACAGTTCGGCTTCTCGCCGCGCGCCTATCGGCTCGCCCACCTCAATGTCTCCGGAAGCACCGCATGAAGACGCCACCTACGCGACCGCCGTTTCGGCAGGTGCTGGCGACCTGGCTGGCACTCTACCCGCTGCTCACCCTGCTGCTGTGGGCATTCGCCGGTCCGCTGGCTCAGCTGGCGCTTCCGGTGCGGACCTTCGTGCTGACCGTCTTCCTCGTGCCCGTTCTCGCGTACCTGCTGGTGCCGCGCGTTGTGCGCCTGCTGAACTGGAGCTTCCCCGCCCCAGAGAAGCACTGACAGCCCGCGACCGCCCCTCGCGGCCCCCTGTCCGGCAGCGCCCACGAAGGCACGCGAGCCGGCCCTCCCTGTGCCACCAGAGCGGACCTCACTGTGCAGGCTGTACGCGACCACCGCTGGCCCCTGGTGTGGTAGGTTTTTCTGTCTATACACAGGGGAAACGATGAATTCCGACACCCACAGTAGTCAGTGGCCGCAGGCTGTAGGCGCGCTCCGAGCGCTCTCCGCAGACCAGCGAGGCATCTTCCTCTCCGGGCTGTCTTTAGAAGACTACGCCCGACGGTCCGGGCGGCTGCCCACCGCACACCGCGTGAAGTTTGACGCCGCTCACCCCCTGCTCGATGCTCCGCACGCGATGTCGCTGGCGCTCCAGCTGCTCCGAGACGACGGACAGCTCGACGCAGTCTCCCACCTCGCCCTGAACAAAGACCCCAGCGACAAGCGCAGCTGGACCTACCGCCACCAGGCCACCGTCACCACCCTCGCCCCCCTCGCCGGCCTGACCAGCCTGAAGATGCTGATGGCTGGCCTGAGCGCGGTGAGCGACATCGATGCCCTCCAGGGCTGCACCGGGCTGACGCACCTCTACTTCCTCAACCCCCAGGCCCGCACGCCAGCCGCGCCTGCGCTCCTTGACCTCAGCCCCCTCAGCGGCCTCAGCAGCCTGGAGATGCTTCAGCTCGACCGTGCTGTCCGGCCAACAGATCTCCGCCCCCTCAGCGGCCTGGCGGCGCTGCGCATCCTGATCATCGCAGACGCCGCATGCATCCGCGACCTCCGTCCCCTCAGCGGCCTGACGACGCTTCAGCGCGTCGAGCTCACGAACGCGCTCCGGCTGAGCAACCTGCGACCGCTCGCGTCGATCCTGGGCGCACTCAGCAGCCCGCAGAACCGCTGCATCGAGTCACGGGTGGCCAACCACGCCCTGGCCGCCATGATCGAGGCCTGGCACCATGACCTCACCGCACCACAAGCGGACCAGCTCGCCGCCCTCCGTGTGGCGATGCGCAGCGGAGATGTCGCGGCCCTGGCGGCGGCGCTGCCCGGCACCCCCCCGGCAGTGCTTGAGCTCCTCCTGGCCACACTCACCGTCAGCGACAGCGGTCATGTTCAGCATGCAAGCTGGGCCGATCTGGCACGCGTGCCCCCACGCCACCAAGTCGAGGTGGCCATGCGGCTGGCAGACACCCAGGGCTCCCTGGCCCGCTGGTCGGCCCTGAACGTTCCGGCGGATGTATCGCTCGACCATGCCCTCACCGACCGCGCTGCCGGGCTGACCCACCTGACCCTGGCCAGCGGTGAGGTCTTGACCGGCGAGACCCTGGCGGAGTGGCGCCGCCTGCCCGCGGCGCTGCGGACGGGCCTGCAGAACGTGGCGCACGACGGGGTCCACGCCGGGCTGGCTGCCATGGCCGAGCACACCCTCAGCCCCGCGCTGCGGACGCTGCTGCTCAGTCGGCTGCCTCACTTCGTCGTCGCCAAGGCACCCTACACCCTGACCGGCCTCGACCTGCGCCACCTGTCCCTCAGCGGCAAGACCATCACCGCCCAGCTTTCCGGCGCAGATCTGCGGGGGATGGACCTCACCGGAGCCCACTTCAGCGGTGCTGATCTGCGCGGCGCGCGGCTGGACAACGCCACGCTCGACCAGGTGCAATTCAGCACGTGTCAGCTCGACGGAGTGCACCTGGAGGGTGCGACCTGGGAGGGGGCCATCATCGACAGCACGTCGCGCTGGCCGGAAGGCAGCACAGGGCCAACGATGCTGCCGCTGTCAGAGCTCGCGGCAGCCCACAGCGCACTGGAGGAGAGCGCCTACGCCCTCTCTCGCGCGCTCAGCAGCATGGACAAGCCGCTGACACCGCGGATTCAGAGCATGCTCAACGCGCTGCCCACCATGGGGATGCACTACAACAGCGCCGGACAGCTGCAGCGAACACTGGACAGCCTCCGCCTGGCCGACATCAAGCGGAGCCTGCCGGTGCTGTTCGGTCATGCCGATGAGCTGGAGATCACCGGTCAGTACGACGACGAGACTGGCCATGACCTGTACCAGATCACGCTCGGCGCGGTGTCCTTCAACTCCGCAGGCAATTTTATCTACCAGGAAGCAGCCCTGCTGGAGATCTTTGAGGCCCTCAGCAGCGACGAGGATCGGGTGACCTTCCACCGGTTCCTGCACGGAGAGCTCAACGTCGAGCACGACGAGTGGGAGGACACCCCTGCAGCGGTGCTGTTTGACGAGCCCGAGACGCTCGATGCCGACGCGATGCGCGCTGCCCTGTCTCATGCGGCCACGGTGTTCGAGTACCTGAGCGAGGAAGAGTGCCTGGGAACCGAGCCCCTCCTCGAGGAGTTCTTCTCGATCATCGAGCGCATCTACCGGCGCTGCTCACCGATGCAGAAAGAGAGCGAGAGCCTGCCCATGCGCTGGATTGAGGCCCGGCTCTGGTGAGCGTCGCCCGGCACACTGACGGCGGCTGGCCGGGCTGGTCGATGGTCTCACCGCAGCCTGCCACTGCGGCCTGGCCGGGCGTGGACTGGGAGACTGCCGTCGCGCAGCTAGCCGGTCCCGCCACGCACACCGTGCAGCTCTGTCCCCAGAGCCAGCAGGTGCTCGATGAGACGGTGGTCGACCGCCTCAAGGCACGCTGGCCCACACGACGCTGGCGACTGCACGCCAACCCAAAGCTCTGGGATCTCCCCCCCATCTTCTACGATGCCAGCACCGTCTCGGCCCACCTCGACAGCTGCTTCGAGCCGCTGGCGCGCCTGTCTGCCCGCTTAGGGGCGGACGTCTACTCGCTCCACGCCGGCCGCACACAGAACGCCAGCCGTGCGGAGCTGCTGGACAACGTCGCTCGGCTGGAGGAGCGGTTCGGCTGCACGGTCGCGGTCGAGGGGATGTACCCCGATCGCCGCGGATGCTTTCACGTGGCCGACAGCGAGGGGTACCAGTGGCTGCTGGAGAGCGGCGTGGCCATGGCCATCGACGTCAGCCACCTCCACATCGTCCGCTGCACCGAGTCAGGCTTTGACGAGGGGCTGCTGGAGGCCCTGCTGGAGAGCGATCGCTGCGTCGAGGTCCACCTCTCCCACAACAACGGCCGCGCCGACCAGCACCGCAGGCTGCCCGCAGCGCCTCCCTGGTGGTGGTCCGCGGTGTGTCAGGCGCGCGCACGCCGGCCCGAGCTGGTGGTGTTCGCCGAGTCCAACCAGCGCCAGCGCCGCTGACGCCATGGCACCGCGCCCCGAGATGACGGCAAGACATCGCCTATACTCACAGCACCAATTCACCTGGATGGAGGCCACATGGCTGGCTTGCGAAGCGCACTGTTTCTGATCCTGCTGAGCGGCTGCGGTGATGACGCTTGCCCGGTAAACCCAGACGATCCCACACAGTACGTGATCGTAGGATTCTGGGAGAGCACCGACTGTAGCGGGGAGCCCATGACCACCAACGCGTTTCCGGTCGAGTCAGACGCGCCCTGCTACTGCTGGCCTGGAAGCTCTGGGAAGAACTCCGCAGACACCTTCACCTGCGATCCCGCGTCGGAGAGCTTCACCTACACGCAGTACAACAGCTTGACGTGCGGGGAGGAAGACAGCTCGCCGACAGTCAAGACCGTCTACACAGACTCATGTGAGCAGGACATCCCGTCGAACATCTATGCGAAGATCGTAGACTATGGCGCCTGCGGCCTGGATCTCTGAGCAGACCAGGGCGTCCCGCTCCGTGCCTGGCGGAGCGGGTCAATACTCCACAGGATCGGCGTCGATGTGGCGCCAGAGGTACCACACACCGACCGTCCGGTAGGGTGCCCAGGACGCGGCAACCTCAGCGACCTGCGCCTTGGAGAGCGCGCGGCCCCCGGCATAGAGCTGCTCCACCGCGCGAATCACCCCGATGTCTCCGAGGGGAAGCACGTCGGGCCGCAGCAGGGTGAAGATCATCACCATCTCAGCAGTCCAGGGCCCGACACCACGCAGCGCCATCAGCTTCTTCCGAACGGCATCGTCGTCCAGCGTGGCCCAGTCGATCGTCTGGACCCAGCGGGCGTTCTCCGCCAGGCCATGGATGTACTCTACCTTCCGCCCCGAGAGGCCAACCCCTCGGAGGGCGGCGACAGGCTGACGGCTGATCTGCGCTGGGGTCACCGCCTGCAGCAGCGCCACCAGCCGTCCCCACACCGCAGCCGCAGCCGCAGCCGAGATCTGCTGCCCGACGATGGCATGGATCAGGGTCTCAAAGGCCCTGCCCCGAGAGCGCAGGGGAGGCTCTTCATGGGCATCAATGACCGCCGCGAGGATGGGATCCACCGCACGGATGTGTGCCTTGGCGTCGTTCCAGTAGGAAGGTGTTTTCATGTGAATCGACTAACGGGGGATCGGATGGTTCTGGTCACAGAGACCGCAGCCCGCTGGAGAAGCAGAGAAAAATGACCTCCAACAAGCTCATGACCGCGCTCTGACCGGAGCTTGACGGCGACAGCGGGCTCGGCTGTCTACACTCTAAATCAGTGTCCTCACGACGAAGACATGGTTCATAACAAACGTTCACTGGTGAGTATATGCGCGGCTTCATACTTATGACTCTCTTGGCTTGCGACGACAGCGCAGACAAAATCAGCAGCACAGACGAAACCAGCAGCGCAGACGAAACCAGCAGCACAGACGACACCAGCAGCACAGACGACACCGAGGAGGAACCTCAGCTCCATAGCTGCGAAGGACTCATCGTCTTTCCAGACAAGAACCTCGTCTATGCACTCTCTCAGGAGCCCGAGCTGAGTCCCAGCTTTAACGGCACCGCCTCCCACGAAGAGCTCCTCAAGCTCACCCAGCTGAGGGAAGCATCGGACAACGCTGAAATTGTAGACCTCTCGGGGGTCGAGTGCTTGTGGAACCTGGAGTCGGTTCACCTTTACGACAACAACATCTCGAACATTGAGCCACTGAGAGAGCTGACCAACCTGACGACGCTTGACCTCGAAGAAAACAGCATCTCGAACATTGAGCCACTGAGAGAGCTGACCAACCTGACGACGCTTGGTCTCGGCGAAAACATCTACATCTCAGACATCTCGACGCTCTCTGGGCTGACCAACCTCGAGAACCTCGACCTGCAGCACACCGACGTCTCCGACATCAGCTCCCTGGTTGCCAACACTGGGATTGACCTCGGTGACAACGTCAACCTCAACGACATCGAGCTCGACTGTGACGACCAGCGCGAGAACCTCCTGACGCTGCTGGAGCGCGGTGTTGATCTTGGCAATGACTGCGGGGCCTCTTTAGAGTGATGCCGGCCTGCGGAGTCCCGAGGACGCACAGCAGCAGCCGGTCCCTTCAGACCCAAGCCCAGGCCCATCGCCAGCACGCTGAAGGGGACCAGCAGTGCCCGCGGGCACATCGCGATGTCAGGCAGGGGGGCCGACAGCAGAGGAGAGCGCCGCTCAGTTCTTCGGCGCGCTCCGGCTGCACAGCCCTCCTCGCTCCTCCAACGCCATGGTCTGACCCAGGCTGTGCGCGTCGCCGAAGCGAAGGGTGCTGGTGGCGATCAGGCGCTCCTGAGCAAGCCCATCGTCCGTGTCGCTGAACACCACCGTCAGCGCCTCTGGGACCGACCCGAGTGCGATCCGGACGTGCCGAATGTCGTCGGTCGTGCTGACCGAGACCTGCGGGGGAGCCGCCGTCGCCGCACCATAGGCAGCGTGGACCTGCCCGTCGAGCGCGATGCCCCACTGAGCCACCTCCAGCGGAAACCGGCACGCCATGCCATCGCTGGCTTCGGGTGCCGTCCAGATCTCGATGTGGTCGTTGAGGAGCCAGGATGCGGCATCGTCGACCCAGACATCGTCGTGGATCGCGATGAGGAGCTCACCAGCATCGCTGAGCGCCACGCGCATGCCGCCGTCGCTCGCCTCACCCGGCTCTCCGAAGACCACAAAGCCCGTGGTGTTGGCGCTGTCGACTGACACGGTGCAGTCTCCCAGAGACCCGTCGCTGCCCTCTGCGGGATGAACGGGGAGGGTCATCCAGCGCGTCTCAGGCAGGGCCTGATCCTGATCTTCACAGGAAGGCGTGGTCATGAAGCCCGTCCCCGACAGGGTCTCCCAGCTCCAGGAGTCGCCGCTGCGGTTCGCCCCCATGGTCCACTCGCTGCCGTGTGATGTCTCCAGAACCGCATACGGAGACAGCTGCCAGGTCGTGGTGCTGTCCCAGCGCCAGGTCGAGCCCCCAGAAGTCCCATGGGTCAGACGATTGTCTGCGATCGAGATGTTGTCGTCCCCCATCCCGTGTGCGCCGTAGCCGTCGTTGCAGAGCTCGAGCAGCAGGCGGGTGTCCACCACAGCCCCCTGCTGGCGTCGGAGCAGGTGCAGCTCGCGGCCCTTGCACTCCTCCCCCACCTGGAACGCCCAGTCGGGGTCAGAGACGCTCGATAGATTCAGCTCTACAACCTGAAGATCTCGCCCCTGCGCGTCCTGTCCGGCGTCGGTGGTCGCCGAGATCGCACATGGACTGCGCCCGGCGCAGAGGGTCGCGATCACGTCATCCTGGGCAGCGTGAGCGAGGGGCAGCAGCACGAGTGTCAGCATGGGTCCTCCTAGACTCCAGATCATCCCAGGCGTACGGTGCAGCTATCGTGCCAGCCTCCCCAGGCTCCCTGCCTGCGCCGTCGTCTTCACGCCCACGCAGCGACACTGCCACACCTCTCATCTGGCGCTGGAACGCGCACATGCTGTGGTCTGTAGGGAAGAAGGATGGCAATCCGTCGTATGGTTCTGCCCAGGCGCGATTGAGCAGGAGACCGCGATGAACATCGGAGACGTTGTCGGAGGCCACTACCAGATCATGGGCACCATCGGGCAGGGGGGAATGGCAACGATCTACCAGGCCCGGCACGATGTGCTCGGCAGCATTCACGCGATCAAGGTTCTCAATTCAGACCTCGTCACCGAGCCCGGAGTTCGCGCACGGTTTCTGCAAGAAGGCCAGCTCCAGGCACAGCTCAGCCACCCCAACCTCGTCGCGGTCACCGGCATCATCAGCGAGCCCGGGGTCGCCGGTCTGGTCATGGAGCACCTCATCGGGGCCGACCTCAGCGAGCACCTCGCGCGCGGCGTCCCGGAAGCCGAGGACAGCCTGGACTGGATGCTCCAGCTCCTCCAGGTGCTCGGCTTCATCCACAGCAAGGGCATCATCCACCGCGACGTGAAGCCCTCCAACATCTTCCTCCAGACCACGGACACCGGCCTGACGGTGCGGCTCATGGACTTCGGGATCGCACGGGATCTGAGCAACCGGCAGACCCAGGTCGGCATGATCATGGGAACCCCGGCGTACATGCCCCCAGAGCAGCGGGTCGGCGGTGCGCTCGACCATCGCGCAGACCTGTTCGCCGCTGGCGCGGTCTTCCTTGAGCTGCTGCTCGGTGAGAAGACCTGGACGGGAGATCTCGCGACCGTGGATCTCTCCGGGCTGCCCGTCGCCACCCAGGCGATCCTCCGCAAGGCCCTCTCCCCTGCGCCGACAGAGCGTTTCGCCAGCGCAGCCGCGCTCTCTGCCGCCATCCAGGCGGTCCGAGCGGCCCCAGCAGAGACTGCAGCAGCGGTCATCGATGGCCTCAACATCACCATCACCGCCTCACCAGGCCTGACCCTGGCGGCCTGGCAGAACGCGATTCCGCTCATCCCCACCCTCCAGCTCATCAACCAGACCGAGACCCCGCTGGCGGATCTCACGGTTGTCCTGAAGGCTGAGCCGCCGGTCTTCTCGCCGTGGAAGAGCGAGGTGTCCCTGCTCGGCCCCGGGGAGATCCTGACGTTCGACAACCCCGAGCTGCGCATCCACCAGCGCCTGCTGCGGACACAGCGAGAGCGAGAGCGCGTCGTCATCACCGCTCGGGTCGACGTCGGCGGCGTCCCGGCCACCCACAGCGCGCAGACCGTCCACATGCTCGCCCCCAACGAGTGGCCCGGAGCACGGCAGCTCCCCGACCTGCTCGCGGCGTTCGTCCAGCCCAACGAGCCCGCCCTCGGCGCGATCCTCACGGATGCCGCGCGGCGACTGGGCGAGCGCACCGGAGATGATGCGCTGGCCGGCTACCAGGCCCACAGTCCCGCGCGGGTGCTCCAGATGATCCACGCGCTGTACGACGCCGTGCAGGCCACCGGGCTCACCTACATCAACCCGCCGGCCAGCTTCGAGGAGACCGGGCAGAAGATCCGCCTCTCCGCCGATCTCCTTCACCACCGACAGGGCACCTGCCTCGACATCAGCGTGCTCATGGCGGCGCTGATGGAGCGGATCGGCCTCCACCCCTTGCTGTTCATGGTCAAGGGGCACATCCTGCCCGGCGCCTGGCTGATCGACTTCAGCCTCAAGACCCCGGTGATCGACGACGCGACCCCGATCCTCCGCCGGATCGAGCTGGGCGAGGCGATCCTGTTCGACTCCTCCTCGGTCGCCCAGCAGAAGACGTTTCAGCAAGCCGTCGGTGTCGCTCATCAGCACGAGCAGGCCGTTGCTCAGTTTCGGTTTGCCCTCGACATCCGACGGGCGCGGGTTCACCGAATCCAGCCCCTCTCCCTCGTCGCGCCCGTCTCTCCCCCTCCCGACGATCTCCAGGAGCCCCGTCCGCCAGCAGAGGACACCGGCACCGTCCAGCTCCCCCCCGAGCAGGCCGCCGCCGCCACCCAGACCCGCTCCCGGATCGACCGCTGGAAGAGTCAGCTCCTCGACCTGAGCCTGCGGAACCGACTGCTCAACTTCAAGGCGACAAAGAAGAGCCTCTCGCTCTCCCCCCACGTCCAGCTCGACGCGGCATACGCCGCCATCACCAGCGGCACCCTGCTGGCCCTCCGCGAGGAGCCCCCGCACCTCACCGGCGACGACCCCAGGACGATCTCCAGAGCGACGCTGCTGAAGGCCCAGGTCGTCGATGAGCAGGATCGGCACACCCTGGTGACCATCCACCGCGATCCGAGCGTCCTCCAGACCCGTGCCCTTGAGCTGTACCGTCAGACACGGACGGCGCTCCAGGAGAGCGGCGCGGTGACCCTCTACCTCACCCTCGGCATGCTCCACTGGTACGAATCGCCCTCCAGCGAGCACCCCCGGCTGGCTCCCCTCGCCCTGGTACCCGTCGAGCTGATCCGACCCAAGGGCGGGGCGAGCTGGACGATCAAGAAGGCCGACACCGCCCTCATCAACACCACCCTCATCAAGAAGCTCGAGAGAGACTTCTCCCTGAGCTGGTCCGGCCCCGAGGCGCTCGACTCCGAGAACGACCCACAGGAAGCCCGCGCGGAGATCGGAACCCTGCTCCAGTCATTTCGAAAGATGGTCCTCTCACAAGGGCGCTGGAAGGTCGTCAGCCACAGCCACCTCGCCCGGTTCTCGTTCACCAAGTTCCTGATGTGGCGGGATCTCGATGCGCGGACCGCTGATCTGCTGAAGAACCCCGTCGTTCGACACATCCTCAACACCCAGGAGCACACCGCCTACGCGTTCCAGGTGCCCCTGATCGCACACGAAGACCTCGACAGCCGGGATCCGACGAACGTCCTGACGACCATGGACGCCGACCCCACCCAGCTGCAGGCCATCTTCGCAGCGGAGGATGGAAACTCTTTCGTGCTCCAGGGGCCTCCCGGCACTGGGAAGTCCCAGACCATCACCAACATGATCAGCGCGCTGCTGGGTCAGGGCAAGACGGTGCTGTTCGTCTCCGAGAAGATGGCGGCGCTCGATGTCGTGTACAGCCGCCTGAGCCGGGTCGGACTGAGCCGGTTCTGCCTGAAGCTGCACTCCAACAAGTCCAACAAGAAAGAGATCATCGAGGCCATCGCCGAGGCCCTCAAGGAGCCCATGCCCGGCGTCAGGCAGGACTGGGGCACACAGACCGCGAAGATGGCGGACAGCCGGCGCCAGCTCAATGAATTCGCCGCCCTGCTCGGAACGCTCACCCCGTTTGGTGAGACCCACTATCAGTGCATCTCCCGCCACATCGCGCTGCGGGGAACGCCCTCCGTGGCGCTCGATCTCGGGGACCCCGCCGCGATGGATCATGAGACGCTCGGGGTGCTCCGGGAGAACGTGGGCCACCTCATGGCGGTCTGTGAGAACACCGGCTCGCCCGCGACGCACGCCTGGCGCGGGGTGGGCATCACGCACTGGACGCTGAAGGGAGAGACCCGACTTCACCAGGCCATCGCCGCTGCCCACGATGCCGCAGCAGCACTGCGAGCCGCCGCTGAAGACGCCAGCGGCGTGCTGCGCCTGCCGATCGACACCACCCCCGCCAGCCTCCGTCAGCTCCAGAGCCTCTGCGACCTGCTGCACTCCACTCCCCGCGTGCCCGCTCCGCTCCTGCGCGGTGCTCCCCACCAGCACAACGCCGATCAGCTCACCCGCTGGACTGGACACATCGAGCGTCGTCGGACGGGCTGGAGCGACCTCGCACAGCGCTACTCTCCTGCGCTGCTCTCCGCCGACCTCGGGCCGCTGCACGCCCAGTACCAGAAGTGGTCCTCGGCGTTCTTCCTCATCGCCCTCTTCATGCTCTGGTCTGCCCGCAAGACCATGCGCACCCTCACCGCAGGTCCGCTCCCCGACAGCCAGCAGATCACCGATGACCTCAAGCTCGCGCTCACCATTCAGCAGGAAGACACCACCCTCGCCGGCATCGCATCGGATGCACAGGCGATGCTCGGGGTGCTCTGGCAGGGGGCAGACACCGACCTGTCCGAGGTGAGCCGGGTCATGACGGCAGCCCAGGCGCTGCGACGTCAGATCATCACCGCCACCGATGAGATCGAGGACACCACCGTCTCCACCCACCTCATCGACCTCGCCGGCCCTGATCGCGATCGCATCGGCCCAGAGACGGGTCGAGGGCAGAAGCTGTCCCGGCTCCAGGCCCTGCACCGGAAGTGGACGGAGGCGGTCGCTGCGCTGGAGGAAGACCTGAAGCTCGATGTGCCCCTGACCGGCACACTGGATGCCATCCTGGAGCGGCTGGCCGGCTGGCGAGACCACACCGATCAGTTCCGAGACGCGGTCTTTCTGCGCGCCACCATCGACGAGGCACGCGCCGTCGGCCTGGGCTCGCTGGTCGATGCCCTGGAGGACGGGACGCTGAAGCCCGCGCAGCTCGAGGCGGCCTTCACCCACTCCTTCTATGGCTGGTGGGTGGTCCAGGCGTTCGAGAAGAGCGCGCGCCTCCAGGGCTTCCGGGGGATCGACCACGACCGCCTCATCCGAACGTTCAAGGAGCAGGATCAGGACATCCAGACCCGCTCTCGCGACGAGATCCTCACCCGCCTCATCGCCCGCCGGCCGCGGCTTCAGGCCGCCGGACAGGACACCGCAAACGAGATGGGGCTGCTCGCGCGACAGCTCAAGCTCAAGCGCAGACACATCCCGATCCGCAAGCTGTTCCGCAGCATCCCGGAGAGCCTCCGGAGGCTCAAGCCCTGCATGCTGATGAGCCCGCTGTCGGTCGCCCAGTACCTCGATCCCGCGCTCAAGCGGTTCGACGTGGTCATCTTCGATGAGGCCTCCCAGATCCCGCCCTGGGATGCGCTCGGAGCCATCGCGCGGGGCAACCAGGTCGTCATCGTCGGCGACACAAAGCAGCTCCCGCCGACCAGCTTCTTCTCCACCTCCGGCCAGGACGACGACAGCGACGACGAGCAGGATCTCGTCGAGATGGAGAGCATCCTGGAGGAGGCGGCGGCGCGGATGCGGAACCTCAGCCTGAGGTGGCACTACCGGAGCCGCCACGAGTCGCTCATCACCTTCAGCAACCAGAAGTACTACGACAACGAGCTGTTCACCTTCCCCGCAGCAGACCGCGCGGTCGAGGGACTCGGAGTGACGTGGCAGCACGTCCCGGATGGCTTCTACGATCGCGGCAAGAGCCGAACCAACCAGGCCGAGGCCGAGGCGGTCGTCGCCGCGCTCCACCGACTGCTCAGCCTTCCCGAAGCCCACCGTCCGACGGTAGGGATCGTGACCTTCAGCATGCCTCAGCAGCGCCGGGTCGAGGACCTGGTGGATGCCCTGCGGCTGAAGCACCCCGAGCTTGAGCCCTGCTTCTCTGGCATCGAGCCGGTCTTCATCAAGAACCTGGAGAACGTCCAGGGTGACGAGCGCGACGTCATGCTGTTCAGCATCTGCTACGGACCGGACCTCAACGGCAAGGTGGCGATGAACTTCGGCCCGCTGAACCGACAGGGCGGAGAGCGTCGGCTGAACGTCGCGATCACGCGTGCAAAGCGCCAGCTCATCGTGTTCAGCACCCTCCGGGCAGATCAGATCGACCTGCGGCGGACCCGCTCAGTAGGGGTGCGACACCTCAAGGCGTTCCTCGACTACGCCGACCGGGGGGCCATCGCGCTGAGCGGGGAGCGGCGCCTGCACAGCGGCCACCGCACCGACAGTCCGCTTGAGGATGAGGTCAAGGCACAGCTTGAGAAGCTGGGCTGGGAGGTTCACACCCAGGTCGGCTGCTCCGGCTACCGCATCGATCTCGGAGTGGTCGATCCGGAGGCACCAGGCCGGTACATCCTCGGCGTGGAGTGCGATGGTGCGACCTACCACTCCTCCCGCTGCGCCCGAGAGCGCGACCGGCTCCGACAGGGGGTTCTTGAGAGCCTCGGCTGGCACATCCATCGGGTCTGGAGCACCGACTGGTGGCTGAAGCCTGAGCGCGAGGTGGCGAGAATTCAAGCCGCGATTGCGCAGGCTCAGGCGGCACCCCGCATCGTCCGGCCGCCGCCGCCGCCGCCCGCCCCCGAGGTCACCACCGCATCGCCCATCACCATCGAGGCCCTGCTTGAGGAGGTCGACGGACCGCGCCCGGTCCCTGCTGGCACCACGAGCTACACCCCTCCTTCCGTGCGTGCGCGCGGTGGCCCAGAAGCCTTCGAGCGCCCCCAGAGCAGAGGAGCGATCGCCGCACAGGTCCAGGGGGTCGTCCGCGACGCCGGACCGATTCACCGCGATGACCTGATCGATCTCATCCGGGTCGCCTGGGGCTTCTCTCGGTCGAGCAAGAAGCTCAAGGCCACGATCACCGGCGCTGTTGCCCGCCTCCCTGCCCGCGAGCGCCCGAGGCTCTCGAAGGATGGCTGCTACTGGTCGCCGGGCATGGATGCTGCCGCGTGGCGTGGGTTCCGAACCTCCGAGGAGGGCGCTGCGCAGCGTCGAAAGGTCAGCCGCATCTCCACCGAAGAGATCGCCAACCTCTGTGGCTGGCTCCTTCAGGACGCCAAGAGCCTCTCCGTGGATGCGCTGTGTCGAGAAGCCGCCAGGATGTTCGGCTGGCGGAGCAGCACGAAGATCCGCCAGGAGATGATGCGCGGAGTAGCCCACCTGCTGAAGACCGGACGGGCCCGAGAGCAGGACGACATGATCGTGATCGTGGACTGAGGCACGCGGCGGAACCGCCCCCCATCGCGCAGGACTCAGGGAGCGTGCATGAGAGAGGATGAGCCGCTGCGAAGCCCTGAGCCACACCGGGCAGGGCCACCATCGCGCAACACCAGCACTCCTCAGCCGTCGTCGTCGCGGAACGCCCACTCTTGATCTGCAGGCGTCAGCGTCTGAAGAAACGCAGCAGCGCTCGACCGAATGGCCGACTGCTCCTCCAGATCCCACCGATCCCAGCTGCGGTAGAGGACCGCGATGCGGGGGTTGGTCTCCAGCGCCGGGCGGTGGCGAACCATGAAGTCCCAGAACAGGGCATTGAGCGGACAGGCATCTGGACCGTGGCGCTGACGGACCTTGTAGCGACAGCCGGTGCAGTGGTTGGACATGCGCGCAATGTACGCACCGGAGGCCGCGTAGGGCTTGGTGGTGAAGGTGCTGTCGGCGGCCAGGGCCATGCCATGCACGTTGGGCAGCTCCACCCACTCCGAGGCATCGACAAAGCCCGCCCAGAACCAGTGGCTGACATCCAGGGGGCGAAGTCCGGTGAGCAGGGAGAAGTTGCCGATCACCATGAGCCGCTGGATGTGGTGGGCGTAGCCGTGCTCCTTGACGCTGCGCAGGGCATCTCGGAGACAGCCAAGATCCGTGCCCTCGGGCTCCCAGAAGAAGGCCGGGAGGGGACGCTGGGCATCGAACCGGTTTGCCTGGCGAAGCCCCGGCATGCGCAGCCAGTAGACGCCCCGGATGAACTCCCGCCAGCCGATGACCTGGCGAATGAAGCCCTCCACGGCATTGATGGGTGCCTTCTCGGCACGCCAGACCCCCATCGCTGCGTCGATGAGATCCTGAGGAGACAGCAGGCCGAGGTTGAGCGCGGGAGAGATGCAGGCGTGCCACAGGAAGGACTGCCCCTCGACCATGGCGTCCTGGAAGTCGCCATAGAGGACCAGCCGCTCGTCGACAAAGCGCTGGAGTGCCGTGAGCGCATCTGCACGCGTCACCGGCCAGGAGAAGCCCTCCACAGACGCCCAGCCGTGCCCCCAGCCGTCGACCTCCTCCATCACCGATGCGGTGAGCGCATCGGGGGCAAAGACCGGGAGCGTCGGCGGCGTCTGGCCGCGAACCGGCTTCCGGTTGTCTTTGTCATAGCTCCACTTGCCGCCAGCGGGCTTTCCCTTCTCCATCAGCAGACCGGTGCGCCGACGCATCCATCGGTAGAACACATCCATGCGAAGCTGGGTGCGGTCTCGGGCCCACTCCGCGAACTCAGCCCGGGACAGCAGGAAGTGCCCCCCGGCCCCACCGTCATCGTGGCGCTGCAGCGGCGCGCCCAGGTCCGCCTCTTGAAGGCTGCGGTCGATGCCCCACTCGCGAGGTGCCAGGGCGATCACCGCGCTGCTCTGGTGCGCCTCGACGTGGCGGCGGATGCCCGCGGCGTAGCTGCGCGCGCGCACAATCGAGACGTCGAAGCCATCGGCACGCAGCGCCTCGGCGAAGTGACGCATCGCCGAGAGGACCAGGACGAGCTTCTTCTTGTGGTAGGGAAGCGCGCGGCTCTTGCCGATGCTCTCGACCATCACGATGGTGCCGTCGGCGGGATCCTTGGGAACACAGGACAGGCGACGGTCCAGGTCCCAGGGACCAATGAAGTAAGCGGGGCGGCTCATGAGGCCTCCTGTGCACGGCGAATTTGAACGGGGCCGCGCGCGGTCGAGGGATCAACAACGCGCCCCTTCTGGAGCAGCTCGACGGCACCAGAGGCCACCAGTCGACGGGCAGCCCGGCGGGTGCGCTCGGTGTGTGCGGACCAGTCCCCCGGTCGGACCGCGCGCGCGACCTCCTCCGGGGTGACCACTGCACGCCGCGAACGCTGCCCAAGCAGCGCGAGAATCTCCGCCTCCAGGGCGCGATCCAGCGGACCCGGCCGGTGCCTCCGGCAGCCCTTTGAGCAGTAGCGGACCTCTTCCCAGCGATCCGCCCAGGCCCGACGCCAGGAGAAGGCACGGCCGCAGGAGGCACAGATCCGATCGGGGGGACTCACCGAGAGACCTTGACGCCTGACAGGCCCCCATCGACGGTGAGGATCTGACCGGTCGTCCAGGTCGACTCCAGCAGGAAGGTGATGGCATGTGAGATGTCATCGGGATCGCCGAGTCGGCCGAGGCTGTGGAGCCGCTCGGAGGCCGCGCGTGCTGCGGGAGAGCGGAGCAGGGGGGCCGCCAGCGGGGTCTCGACGAGCCCTGGTGCGACGGCGTTGATGCGGAGCTTTCGAGCGGCGTAGGTTGCCGCCGTTGCCCGAACCAGACCCTCCACACCGGACTTTGCGGCCACGATGGCCGCGTGGTTGGCCACGCCAGCGTGTGCTGCCGCAGTGGAGACCAGCACGATGCTTCCGCCGCCCCCCCGCATCATGCTGCGCGCGGCAGCCCGCAGCACAAAAAAGGCGGTGTCCAGGTTGCGACGGAGGGTATCGCTCCAGTCTTCGTCAGTGGTGCGGTGCACAGGCTTGAGGATGATCGAGCCGACACAGAGGACCACCCCATCCAGCCCCCCCATCGCAGACCGCGCAGCCGTGAAGACCTGCTCAACAGCCACGGGATCTGTGACGTCTGCGGTGGTGTGCCCCTGCTCCAGCTCCGCAGCGAAAGCCGCGAGGGGAGCCGCACTTCGGGCGCTCAGGTGGAGCGTCGCGCCCGCACCGGCAGCGGCGGTGCACAGCGCACGTCCGATGCCGCCGGTGGCACCGAATACGAGGATCTTTTGTCGGCTGATGGGGTGATGCATGCAGGCTCCTGGCACCCTCCAGCTAGCCGGATTCCGCGCACTCACAACCGGGACGTGGCGATGTGTGTACTCCGACCGCAGCCACCGGGCGCAGGTGCTCGCCTGTGCCGCCTTGTGGATCAGGAGCACCAGCGGATGCCAGGCGGTACCAGCGGCCTCCGCCAAGCCGGTCTCACAGAACGGAGAGCAGCTGTAGTGCCCGTCAGCCTTGGCCTGGTGGACCTGGGCGACCGACACACTGGTCAACGGAGCCCTGACCCAGGCCGAGCACCAGGCCGCCATGGAAGCCCTGCGGGCCTGCAATGGGAACCGCTCAGCCGCGGCCCGTCAGTAGGGAATCGCGCGCTCCACCTTGTCTCGAATCATCGCGCGACACGGGCTGTAGTACTCGGTCACTCTACACGTACAAAACCGTCCATCTTCCTGACTTAATTGCGTCCAACAAGACAACTCACGGTGTGCGGTGAGAAATACTGATCCAGCCTCGGCTCAGACCGCATTCAGACAGTGCGTGTCGTCCCAGGCCGCTCACGGTGTGCGCTGGCTCCCCTGCGGAGCGGGCTCGCCGGAGGCGCAGCTTGAGGTCACCCAGCGACACCACTCACCAGATATCGACCCTTCGACCCTTCGACCCTTCGACGGCTCTTGCATGACTTGAGCGTCTCCAGAGAGGCATCCCAATGAAGCTCCTGCCCTTCCTCTTGCTGTCATCCGTCTTCGCTGTCCTTGGATGCAGCGACGACACCAAGACCACCACGCCCACTGAAGAGGCCGACGCAGACACCGACGCGGACACCGACGCGGACACCGACGCAGACACCGACGCAGAC
>JAQXDW010000073.1 GCA_029251165.1 Myxococcota bacterium | reverse complement strand
GCCAAGGCTGCGGAGCCCGCCAAGGCTGCGGAGCCCGCCAAGGCTGCGGAGCCCGCCAAGGCTGCGGAGCCCGCCAAGGCTGCGGAGAAGCCTGCTGGGTTGACCTCTGGTCTCAGCGGAATCGCTGCGATGATCTCGGCAGGTGCCGCTGAGATGAAGGAAGAGATCGACCTGAGCATCTCCTACACCTCTGGCCCTGCTGCAGAGGCCGCCGCCGCCGCCATGGCCAAGCGCGACATGGTCAACCACGCCGAGGACGGGACCCCCTACTGGGGCGCCGTCGACAACGACTCAGCCCGCTCTCGTGCTGCCGGTGAGACCCTGATCGTCGATCAGTGGGAGTGCATCCACTGCGGGACCTGCGTCGAGAACACCGAGCAGGTCTTTGTCCTCCCCGACGATGCCCGCGCCGTCGCGTATCGCCAGGAGGGTCCGATGGAGCTCATCCAGGATGCCATCGACGCCTGCCCGGTCACCTGCATTCACTGGACCACCGAGCCAGAGCAGTACGAGCAGCTCAACGATGCAGAGGGCAGAGAGCTCAGCGCATCGTAAGCGCCGCGACTGGGCACTGACGGGCTGAGCGCTACGACAGGTCTTTTACCAGGCGGTCGACGTCCGCCAGCTGGCGGAGCAGTCCTGGAAGGTCATCGAGATGGACCATGTTCGGGCCGTCTGACAGCGCGCTGTCTGGATCCTCGTGGGCCTCCAGGAAGACCGCGTCTACTCCAGCAGCGACCGCAGCGCGTGCCAGGTAAGGAACCATGGTGCGGTCTCCGCCGCTTCGATCTCCGAGGCCGCCAGGCTTCTGCACAGAGTGCGTCGCGTCGAAGCAAACCGGGACCCCGAGAGCTCGGATGGTCGGGAGCGCGCGCATGTCGACGACGAGATTGTTGTAGCCAAATGAGCTGCCCCGCTCGGTCACCAGCACCCCCGCGGCCCCGCTGCTCGCGAGCTTGGCGACCGCGTGTCCGATGTCCCAGGGTGCGAGGAACTGCCCCTTCTTGAGGTTCACCGGCATCCCGGTCTGTCCCGCAGCAACCAGCAGGTCGGTCTGCCGACACAGAAACGCCGGAATCTGAAGCAGATCGACAACCTCTGCCGCCGGCGCAGCATGCTCTGGGAGGTGAATGTCAGTGGTGACCGGCACGCCATGTTCTGACCGAATCCGACTGAGGATCTCGAGTCCATCCTCCAGACCGGGACCGCGATAGCTGGCCAGAGAGGAGCGGTTGGCCTTGTCAAAGCTGGCCTTGAAGATAAACGGCAGGCCGATATCAGCGCAGCAGCGGGCAATCGCCCCACAGATCCGAGAGGCAATCTCCTCGCTCTCGATCACACACGGTCCCGCGATCAGAGCGATCGGGTGTCGTCCACCAATGGGAACTTCTGAGACACCGTCGCCTCCAACCATCATTCTGGCTACCGGTCCAATCACCCTCACCTCGCCACAGCTTGCTGCCCAACTGTCTTAGCGGCAATGTATATCGAATACGACACGATGAATCACACCGATCCCAGCAACAGAGCTCGCGCCATGGCCCTCGATGGTGCCGCCCTGACCGGCCTCTGGCTGGTCATGACGGCGGCGCGCTCTGTTCTGCGAGATCTCTGGACCCTCGATCTCATTCCCGGCGCGGATCCAATCTTAGAAGAGGTCTCCTTTGCGCTGCATGCCTGGATGGCGCTGGTGCTCACCCCCGCCTGGCTGTGGACTCTCGCTCGCATGCGAACATATGACGACCTCCACAAGCCGCCGTCAGGAGGTACGCTGCTTCGCGCCAGCGCCCTGGCCCTGCTGTTGAGCCTCGGGCTGTTCTTTGCCCTCCACACCACCGACTTCCTCAGCCGCAGCCTGGTGTTCAGCTTTGCGATTGCTTCCGCTCCGTGCATCTCCATGAGCCGGGCACTCCTGCGCCGGATGTCTGCGCGCGCGCTGCCGGACTCCGATGAGTGGCAGGTGCTCCTGATCGGCTCAGCGGACTCCACCGTCAGCATCCTCTCGGATCTGCGCGCCAAGATCGTCGGTCGGATACCGCTTCATCCCGACGACAACGGCGGCCCCCTTCCCGTCCTCGGTCCCCTCACGCACCTCGAGCAGCTCCTCCTCGACAACACCATCGATCAGGTCCTCCTCACCGAGTGGGACCATGATGCGCTTCAGCAGGTCGCGCGCTGCTGTGAGGAGCCGGGGGTGCCGTTCTCAGTCGCGGCCAACTTTCTGAACCTCACCCTCGCGCAGCCCCGCTTAGAGCGCCACAGCAGCACCGACTTGCTGACCTTCTCGACCCTCCCCTCTGCACCCATCGCGCTCGCGACGAAGCGAATTCTCGACATCGCTGGCGCTGTGCTCCTCCTGCTGCTCTCCGCGCCGATCATGCTGCTCGCCGCAGCGGCCATTCGGCTGACGGACGGCGGACCGGTGCTGTTTTCTCAGGAGCGGGTCGGGCGATTTGGGCGGCGGTTCACAATGCTCAAGTTCCGCTCCATGATCCTCGATGCCGAGAAGGGCCGGGCAGACATCGCACACCTCAACGAGATGGACGGTCCCGTCTTCAAGGCCACCCGCGATCCTCGCATCACGCGCGTCGGTCGCTGGCTGCGGCGGCTGAGCATTGATGAGCTGCCGCAGCTGGTAAACGTCCTCCGCGGTGAGATGAGCCTCGTGGGGCCGCGCCCGCCGCTTCCCGATGAGGTCACCAGCTACCAGCGCTGGCAGCGGCGCCGGCTCTCTGTGCGTCCCGGCCTGACCTGTATCTGGCAGGTCTCCGGACGAAACCAGCTCGACTTCGACACCTGGATCCGCCTGGATCTGGAGTACATCGACAACTGGTCGCTGCTGTTGGACATCAAGCTGCTGCTTCAGACCGTCCCGGCTGTGCTCACCGGATACGGCGCCCGCTGATCCTCCTCCCTGCGGCTCCCCCCTTGCAGGAGCGGTCCGGTTCAGGGATCATCCCGAAATACCCTCCAAACGGAGCCACACCGTTGTTCCAGCCCGGATCGCCCGAAGAACTCTCCGCATTTGCCCGGCTCCAGACCAGGCTTCCCATCCTCTACCGGCGCATCGCCACCGACGGACGTGCAGAGAATACTGTCCTGGTCGTGCCCAGTCTGTCGCTGGATCCCCGAGAGCTGTCCAAGGTCTCGGGCGTGCACCACTACGAAGAGCGGCTGCTGTACAACCTGATGCTGCTGCGTCGGCCCCGAACCCGGGTGGTTTTCGTCACCAGCCAGGCGCTCTCCCCGACCGTCATCGACTACTACCTCAACCTGCTGACCGGGGTTCCTTATGCCCATGCGCGCCGCAGGCTGACCCTGTTTGACTGCAATGACGCTTCCTCGAGACCCCTCTCACAGAAAATCTTGAGCCGCCCCAGGCTCCTCCAGCGCATCCAGAGGGCCATCGGAAACCTGGAGCAAGCCCACATGGCCTGCTTCAACTCCACGCCGATGGAGCGAACCCTGGCGGTTCGAATGGGAATCCCCCTCTACGCCAACGATCCCACGCTGCTGGACCTCGGGACCAAGAGCGGCTGTCGTGAGATCTTCCGCGAGGCCGGGATCAACTTTCCCGACGGCTATGAGCGACTCCACACACCCGACGAGATCGCAGAGGCGCTCGCTGCGCTCAAGCGCAAGCAGCCCGAGCTACGACGCGCCGTCGTGAAGCTCAATGACGGCTTCTCCGGCGAAGGAAATTCGCTGTTTTACTACGACAAGATCGACGCCAGCAGCGCGCGTGCGCTCAAGAGCCAGATCCGTGAGCAGCTCCACACCCTGCGGTTCGTCGCCCCCAAGGAGCACTGGGAGAGCTTCCAAGAAAAGTATGCCGAGATGGGCGGCGTGGTTGAGACCTTCGTTGAGGGCAAGAACAAGGAGTCTCCCTCCAGCCAGTGCCGCGTCAACGCCATCGGCAAGGCCCAGCCCATCTCGACCCACGACCAGGTCCTCGGCGGAGAGGGCGGCCAGATCTTCCTCGGCTGCACCTTCCCCGCCGCGCCCGTCTACCGGATGGAGATTCAGGAGGCTGGGATGAGGGTGGCCGAGGTGCTCGCCAGCCGAGGTGTGATCGGTCGATTTGCGACCGACTTCGTGAGCGTACCGGACGGTGAGGGCGGGTACGTCCACCACGCCATCGAGGTCAACCTCCGCAAGGGCGGTACCACGCACCCGTTCTTGACCCTGCGCTTCCTCACGGACGGAGAGTACCAGCCAGACACTGGAGAGTTCATCACCCAGAGTGGTCGACCAAAATACTACTTCGCCTCTGACACCCTCCAGTCCCCCCGCTTCCAGGGGCTGCTGCCGGAGGATCTCATCGACATCGCGGTCTACCATGACCTCCACTTCCACCCCACCACCGAGCGTGGAACCGTCTTTCACCTGATGGGCGCGCTCTCCGAATTTGGAAAGCTGGGGATGGTCTGCATCGGAGATAATCTCCAACAGGCGCAATTTCTGTACCGGAAAGCCCGAAGTGTGCTGGAGCGTGAGGTTCAGGATTAAGACGTCACGAGCAGACATCTCAAGTGCTGCTGATAGACAGTCCCTGACACGATTGGCAGATAACTAAACTCGACGTAAAATGGGTGCGATGCGACCTCTGCTAACCACTGCAGCCCTCGGGCTGTTCTCCTGTGCTCCCGATCACGAGATCACCGCACAGCGTCGAGAGCTCTCTACTGAGCTCGCCACCTTCGATGCCGGCGCGGTGGCCGTCGGAGACCGAGAAACCCTCCCCATCTACCTGCGCAGCACAGCGCAGGGTCCGGTCACCATTCTCGACATCTACAGCGATGACGAGGAGCACTTCGCGATCCTCGACAGCTGGAAGACAGAAGACACCGACGGAGATGGGGTCCCAGATGCCCAGATCATCGACGGCGGGAGCCTCGATATACCGACCTATGGGCTCGTCGAGATCAACTTCCGCCCAGATGGCGAGGAGTACTTTCGCACAACGCTGACCATCGTCTCCAACGACTCTGAGGTCTATGAGCGTGACGAGGATGGCAACGGGCTGTGGCGAGTGGTGCTTCGCGGCATCGGCCGGAACCCCTGCGCAAACATCTACCCGCTGTTCCATGACTTCGGGAACCGAACCGCCGGCGGGTACTTCTCCTCAGATGTCACCGTCGAGAACTGCGGCAGCGTCACCCTGACCATCTCCGACTTCGACGCCATCGGCTCGACGTCCTTCTACGTGCCCGATCACCTGCCGATCTATGTGCTGCCCAAGACCCGCAACGCCTTCAAGGTCGCCTGGATCCCAGCATCCTCCAACGCTGAAGATGCAATCGTTGAGATTGGGATCAACGATCCGACCTACGACGAGGTCATCACGGCCATCGGAAACGACTGCGAGAACTCCGTCGACCCGACCTGGGATGATGACGCTGATGGGTGGTTTGCCTGCGGCGGAGACTGCAACGACTACGACGGCTCCATCAATCCTTCTGCTCTAGAGAACGCCAACAACGGCGAGGATGATGACTGCGACGGCCAGATCGACGAGGCCTCCAGCTCGCTGAGCCAAGACGACGACGACGACGGCTGGAGCGAGAATGACGGCGACTGCGACGACAACGACGCGTCCGTTTTTCCAGATGCCATCGAGTACGTCAACCAGATCGACGACAACTGCGACGGTCGGATCGATGACACGACCGACTGGTTCGACGACGATGCCGACGGCTTCTCTGAGCGCGAGGGCGACTGCAACGACGACAATCCCCTCATCCATCCCGGCGCAGAAGAGACCGCAAACAAGACCGACGATGACTGCGACGGCAGTCTCGATGAGGGTTCCTTCACCTATGACGATGACGGCGACTCGTATCCGGAGTACATCGACGGCGTCTACACCGACTGCAGCGACGATGACCCCTGGAGCTTCCCCGGAGCCTTAGAGGACTGCGACGGCGCGGACAACGACTGCGACGGACTCATCGACGAAGACGAAAACGACATCGCAGAGGGTGCGTGTGCGTTTATCGTCGAGCGCTCCACCACGGTCTCCACGCAAGAAGGCTGCGCGACCGTCCGTCCGACCTCTGGAGTCGCGCTCCTGTCATTGCTCGCGCTGCTCGGCACAGCGCTGCGGCGTCGCCGCCAGCGCTGAGGCATCACCGCTGCACTTCAGCGAAGCAGGTCGACCAGCTGACCGAGCAGAGAGCCCGTCGTTGCATCTTGGAGCGAGGCACTCTTCTCTTTGTGCTCGACATACTCCCGCTCCATGGCGTTGAGCTGAACCTCCAGGCTGCGGCGCCGCTGGTTGAGGCTGTCATCTTCTGACGTCCTCAGAGAGCGAACCTGTCGGAACATCGAGGTCACCAGGTAGTGACCAGCCTTGAGCTGCTCGCTGTGGCCATCTGCGGAGTCAAACCGCGCGACCAAGGGACGGACCTTGTTCGGCTCGACGCCGACCGCGATGACCTGGTCAGCCATCAAGAGGCTCCGGGCAAGCAGCGGATCCAGACCAGCCATGGAGGCCTCGACATCTTCCTTGAGCGCGATGGTGTCCTGGGCGCTGCTCCAATTCCACATCACAACCAGGAGGAGGGTCGCCATAAACGGCACCGCCAGGCCCCGCAGGAGCCGGGAGCTGACGATCACGGCATTGACCGGCGCCGCGGCCATTCGATCCCCGAGCCCGAGCTCCTCGAGGACTTCACTCTCAGCGGACGGCTTGGTCTCTGGTGTGACGGGCGGCTCGGCGACGGGCGCGTATTCCTCCTCCGCAGGGAACGCGCTGCTGTCCGACTCTGGGCGTCGCTCGGGCGGCACGAGCTGGGGGCTCGGCCCACCAGGGGGGGGTGTACCAATGCTCAGAGGCCCGCCGATGGGGTTTCGATCATCGGAGGAGCTCAGCGGCATGCTGATCTCTTCGGTACGCAGCCGGTCGTCGTCGCTTGGAAGGGCACGCGAGAAGGCTCGGGCACTCGCGAAGCGCTCGCTGGCGTGGAACTTCAAGGCACTGTCGATGGCGAAGGAGACCTCAAGGGGCAGGCGCATGCCCCGACTCTGCAGCCGCTGAGGAGAGCTGTCCCGGATCTCCTGACGGCGGATCCAGGGATCGATCTCGGTGAACGGAGCCTCACCGGTGAGGCTCTCGTAGAAGATGCACCCCAGGGAGAAGACGTCGGCGCGAGGATCTGCTGTGCCGCCGCTGGCCAGCTCTGGGGCGAGATACGGTGAGTGGAGGTTCCAGCGCTCGATCGATGCGCGTCCCAAGCCTCGAATGCGGGCAATGAGCCGGTCCTCGGAGACATCGAGCTGGATGTTCTCCGGCCTCAGATCACCGTGGGTGAGATCGCGGCTGTGAAGCGCGCTGACACCAGAGAGGAGCTGGCGGAAGATGGCGATGGCTTCATCGACCTCCAGCGCCCCGACCTCATTGAGACAGTCGCGCAGCGAGTAGCCGCCGGTGCCCTGTACCAGCAGGCCAGTCCGTCCGCCGGAGTCGACGACATCGAGCACCGGCATCAGGGCCGGATGGCCGATGCTGCGGAGCTTCCGGGCATCTGACTCTAAGGAGCGGTGCTGAAGAACGTCGATCCCAGGGAACAGGGTCAGGGTGCAGCGGGTGTGGTGAAACGGGTGCCAGACCTGAAAGGTTCGGATGTCTTCCGCAGAAGAATCCACCGTGGAGAGGATCTTGAACCAGCCGACCTGCTCTGGAGAGAGCCCATCTGGTTGCAGCTCCGTAGACACCGCCATTCGCTCCACTCCTGCGTCCGGGACGGTGAAAGAATGCCCCTGCGATGTCTGAAGTGTAGCGGATTCTGCGTGCTCAGCGGAGCGGTTAACCGCCCGGAGTGGAAGGGAGAGCGTCGAACGCCGCCTCGATATCCACTGTCAGAGCGTCAAGGAGCGCGCGGACCTCTTCGCCGTCAGACTTTCGAGTGCCCGGAGCACGCCGCATCCGATAGCCGAGTCGGCCGAAGGCGTACTCGATCTGGAGGACATCGACCCCCTGCTCCACCAAGGAAGCCTCAACGGGCTCGAAGTGTGCGGTGTAGGTCTGCTCCAAGATTTCCTGGGCTTGTGCAGACTGCGCGCCCTGCCACATCAGCAGCGCCTCGTCGAGTCCAGCATTGAGCGCCGAGAGACGGGTGGTCGGGTCCGGGACAGATACCCCCTCTCCGGGGGCACGGGTCTGACAGGCAAAGAGGAGGAGCGACAGCCCGATCACGCGGCACAATCCAGTCAAGAGGAGGCCCCAGAGGGGAGGATGGAGAAGAAATGCTGTAGCCTGCCCGACACCAATAGCCAACGACCACCACGGCTGGTTTTGCCATCGGCATCGCGGTGCATACACTTGCGGCAAACAAGGAGTCATCCATGAAATACGATCGCTTCACGGTCAAGTCGAGGGAAGCGCTGCTGGATGCGCAGAACCTTGCAGGCAAGCAGGGCAACCCTGAGCTGCGCCCGCACCACCTCCTGATGGTCCTGATTACCCAGGACAAGGGCGTCGTCCCTTCTCTCCTCAAGCACGTTGGCGTGGACATCAACCAGCTCCGTCGTGACTCCGCGCAGCTCCTTCAGCAGCTTCCGCAGGCCCACGGCAGCAACAAGTCTCGCATGTCGAGTCAGGCCCAGAAGGTCATCTCCGTAGCCGACGACATCGCCCGAGAGATGGGCGACAGCCACGTCGCCAGCGAGACCCTCTTCCTCTCCATTGAGCGCGTCAAGGACAAGCCTCGTGAGCTTCTCCACGACCACGGCCTCACCGGTCCCCGCCTCATGGAGGCCCTCAAGATCCTCCGCGGCGGCCAGACCGTCGACGGCGAGGATGCCGAGGGCAAGTATGAGGCCTTGGAGAAGTACACCCGCGACATGACCGAGGAAGCGCGGAAGGGCAAGATCGACCCGATCATCGGTCGCGATGGCGAGATCCGCCGTACCCTGCAGGTCCTCTCCCGGCGGACCAAGAACAACCCCGTGCTCATCGGCGAGCCCGGCGTCGGCAAGACCGCCATCATCGAGGGCATCGCGCACCGAATCGCTACCGGCGATGTCCCAGAGAGCCTCAAGGACAAGAAGGTCCTCGCGCTCGACCTCGCCTCGCTGCTGGCCGGTGCGAAGTATCGCGGAGACTTCGAGGAGCGCCTCAAGGCCGTCATCACCGAGATCGAGAGCAGCGACGGACAGATCATCCTGTTCATCGACGAGCTGCACACCATGGTCGGAGCAGGAAAGACCGAAGGCAGCATGGACGCTGGCAACATGCTCAAGCCAGCACTCGCCCGCGGCGAGCTTCGCTGCATCGGCGCGACCACGCTCGATGAGTATCGAAAGCATCTGGAGAAAGACAAGGCCCTCGAGCGGCGCTTCCAGCAGGTCTACGTGCCAGAGCCCTCGGTAGACGACACCATCTCCATCCTTCGCGGCATCAAGGAGAAGTACGAGATCCACCACGGCATCCGGATCACCGACGATGCCATCCTCGCCTCTGCGGTGCTCTCCAACCGCTACATCTCTGACCGCATGCTCCCAGACAAAGCCATCGACCTGATGGACGAGGCCGCCAGCCGGCTGAAGATGGAGATCGAGAGCGTCCCTCAGCCCATCGACACCCTGGAGCGCAAGATCCGAAACCGGGAGGTCGAGCTGCTCGCCCTGGCTCGGGAGACCGACAAGGGAGCCGTCGAGCGCGCGGCGGTGATGCGCGACGAGATGATGACCATGAAGGAGGAGGTCAACGAGCTGAAGGCGGTCTGGATGGCTGAGAAGTCCGCCATCGAAGACATCAGTCAGGCCAAGGCGAGCCTCGAGGAGTACAACCACGAGCTGGAGACCGCCAAGCGTCAGGGAGACTACGCCGGGGCCAGCGAGCTTCAGTACGGCAAGATCCCCCAGACCGCCCAGCGCGTCAGCGCGCTGCAGGCAAAGCTCGCAGAGCTGCAGGCAGAGGACGGCGGCATGCTCCGGGAGGAGGTCACAGAGCAGGACATTGCCCTGGTGGTCAGCAAGTGGACCGGCATCCCCGTCACCAAGCTCCAGCAGTCCGAGCAGGAGCGCCTGCTGAAGATGGAGGACAACCTCCACCACCGGGTCATCGGCCAGCACGAGGCCGTCATCGCAGTCTCCGATGCGGTTCGCCGCTCTCGGGCGGGACTGCAGGATCCCAACCGGCCGATCGGAACCTTCATGTTCCTCGGACCAACCGGTGTCGGCAAGACGGAGCTCGCCAAGGCCCTCGCGGAGTTCATGTTCGACGACGAGAACAACATGGTCCGCATCGACATGTCTGAGTACATGGAGAAGCACTCGGTCGCCCGCCTCATCGGCGCACCTCCCGGATACGTCGGCTACGACGAGGGCGGCCAGCTGACCGAGGCCGTCCGGCGCCGTCCCTACTCCGTCGTGCTGTTCGACGAGATCGAGAAGGCACACAACGATGTCTTCAACCTGATGCTGCAGGTCTTTGATGATGGTCGCCTGACCGACTCCAAGGGACGCACCGTCGACTTCCGCAACACCGTCCTGATCATGACGAGCAACGTGGGCTCCCACAAGATCATGGAGGCCAAGGGCAACCGGGAGAAGATGAAGCAGGACGTGATGAGCGAGCTGAACCGCCGGTTCCGTCCAGAGTTCCTCAACCGAATCGACGACAAGGTCATCTTCGATGCCCTGACCCGCGACGACATCGACAAGATCTTCGACATCCAGATGCGTCGGGTCCGCCGCCTGCTCAGCGAGCGTCAGCTCAACATCGAGGTCTCGCCCACTGCCCGCATCTCCCTGTGCGATGCCGGCTTTGATCCCGACTTCGGTGCACGGCCGCTGAAGCGCTCGATCCAGCAGTACCTGCTCAACCCGATGTCCAAGGCCATCGTCTCGGGCTCGTATGGCGCCAAGGACACCGTGAAGGTCGACATCGAGACCGATGACTTTGGCATCGAGCAGATCACCTTCGAGCGCATCCCGGCGCCTGAAGAAGACTGAGCAGCCGACCCGGACGAAGAAGGGGCCACCTGATCAGGTGGCCCCGCGCTGCTTCTGGCTGACTGCGTGAGGCAGATCAGATGTTGAGCGGATCCTGCTCCATGCGGATGGGCTTCTTCACAGCCGGATCGGCAGCCTCTTCAAGCTGGGCGTCGAGCCAGGCCTTCAGATCGGCCTCCGAGGCAAACGGAGCGGAGGGCACGCGAAGGCTCACGGTCCCCTCCCCCTTACAGCGCTCTGCGAGATCCAGGGGCCATGCCGTCTCCAGGCTGGCCTGCACCTTCTCCTCGAACTGATCCGGCCAGGTGTTTCCAGGCTCAGAGACAGCAGCGAAGTTGAGGCGCTGCATCATCTTCTTGCCCCCCTTACAGGAGGCGTTCTCGACGGCGACCACGCCCCAGAGGAACATGCCATCGTCCTGCTTGACCGCGTCGTAGCGAACCGCAGCGATGCTGTCCGATTCGGCCTCCGCCCCGAGGGTCTGGAGGGTCAGGCGCGCCTGCTCGATGGCCTTGATGGACAGCTCGGGAGCGAGGCCCACGATGGCGCGGACGGCCTTGTTGGCGGTGGGCTGGTCCATCCCGCCGACCTGTCCGACCCGTGCGGCATCGGTGAAGGCACTGATGACGTTGACCTCGACCTCTGGATCGTCGTTGCGGCCCGCAAGCTCTGCCAGCTTCGGCACCGCAGCAATGCCAGCACTGCGGGAGTAGGCCTCCAGGATGCCAAAGAATCGGCTTCGACCGATGTCGATACCCTGGTCCAGCTCGCTCCACAGCAGATCCTGGATCGGCTGCGCACTGCATGCGCCCAGCGCACGGTACCAGCGCTGGTTCCAGAACTCATCGCCCATGCTCGAGGCCTGACTGATGAAGAACTGCTGGGTGGCCTCGCTCTCTGCGCAGACATCCCCGAGCGCCCGGACAGCCTTGGCCTGCTCGTCGGACTGGAGATTGAGCAGCCAGGTCGCGGCGGGCTCGTTGGCGCCGACCTCGATGGCTGCAGCGATGGCAGCATGGCCCTCGTCTCCAGACAGCAGGGGAGGCAGGGTCGCTGCAGCCATGCGGCGGGCGGCGTCGGGATCGCACTCTGCGAGCGTGACGAACAGGCCGGCGGCCTCATGTGGGTTGGCCTTGGCGAGGTCACGCCGGATGGCGTTGCAGTCCTCAGCGGATGCGTCAGCGGAAAAGAGGAGTGTATAGAGGAGCATGTTCGACCTCCCTGTGGTGTGCGTTGGCGGGTGTCAATAACGGACAAGTCCCACTCGTCAACCCCGCTGTCCCACAGGACAATCCGCCGACTTGCGAGTGGGGGTTTGTCGTGCGATGGTTGGAGAGCACATCTGGAGCACTCCAATGATCCTCTCAATCCTCCTGGGCTGCCAGGGCTATGTCCTCACCGAGGTAGACGGCGCGTCTGTCGATGACACCGGTGCAGACAGCATGCTCGACGGGGAAGAGGACGACGGCACGTGGGACGGCGCCTGGATGGAGGTCCTCTCTCCGGGCTCTGGAGACTTCCTCCCGCTGGACGAGACGTCTTCCTTCGAGGCCGTGATCTACTACGCCGATGGCACCGAGGCGGACTTCAGCGACATCCAGTGGACCTCCGACAGAGACGAGGGCTGGTCGCTGCTCGGCTCGTTCATCGAAGACGACTCTCTGGATGTCGGTGGTCACGCCATCACCGCAGAGGCCTTGCTGCCCAACGGCGACCGACTGGTCTACACCATGGGCGGTATTCTCGTTCAGCACGAGGACGCTGGAACCTACGTCGGCAACGTCAAGGTCGACGTCAGTCTCAGCTATGACGGCGTGGACTACTCCGCAGGCTGCACCGGCTCAGTGACCATCCTCGTCGATGTCTACGGAGAGAGTGCAGCCGGCGACAGCACCTGCACCCTCTCGCTGCTCGGCTACGACCAGGACACCTCCTACGGCTTCAACCTCGCAGTCGACGACGGCAGCCTGGAGGGCGCTGCGGAGGTCGACTTGTCGCTGTTCGCCTACGACTTTGATCTGGACGGGGACGTCGGCGAGGGAGAACTGAGCGGCATCTGGGACGACGAGATCTTGGGATACGTCGGTGTCGCTGGAGAGCTGGAGGCCACTCGGATCAGCCGCTCGGTCGGCAAAGAGTGAATCGGCTGGCGCTCCTCGCGCTGCTGTCAACAGGCTGCTCCTCTCGAAAGCTCCTCCGGCTGGAGAACGAACTGCTCAAGCACCAGGTCACCCAGCTGCGGGAGCAGCTCGATGGCTGCCAGCTGCAGGCACCGCCGCAGGACTTCGTCAACGAGGTCAGCGTCGAGATCATCCAGGAGTACCTCTCTCGTGCGGGATTCCCCCCTGGTGAGCTGACCGCACCCAGCGTGTTGCTGGTCCCCATCGACGGACTGAACACCCGCTTTCAGATGACCATCCAGCTCTTTCAGCAGGAGAAGGTCCTCTACATTGCTGCGAACAACTACCTCCAGATCGAGGATGCTTCCTCGTCGAAGTCGATGGTCCTGCTGCTCACCCAGGTCGCGGCGCTGAACTACGAGATGCTGCTCGGCAAGTTCCAGCTCAACCCCAACACCGGGGCCATCTCCCTGTCCGTAGAGCTGAACCTCGACGACGGGCTCGGCTTTCAGACCTTCAATTCGGTCGTCCATCACCTCGTCCAGACCGCAGACGCTCGGCATCCCGAGCTGATGGAGACCGCGCGCAGCTCCGGGATCTGAGCACGCCTTCTCACAGACCGACCTCAGCCCAGAGCTGCGGCGCGCCCGCTCAAGCCACCGAGAGCAGCGCTGCCCGGAGCAGCGCTGCCCGGAGCAGAGGCTCCCCTACAGCTCTCGCGGGTCCATCAGGTGACCGACCACTGCGCTCGCCGCAGCGACTGCCGGGCTCACGAGGTAGACCGGCCCCGGCGCGCCCATCCGACGGTCGTAGTTGCGGTTGGTGGTGCTGGCGGTGGTCTCTCCAGGCAGCGGCACGCCCGGTCCGTTGCCGATGCAGCTCCCGCAGCCCGGGCTGCTGACCACGGCACCGAGGGCGCGGAACATCGCCAGGAGCCCCTCCTCTTCTGCCTGACTGGCGACGAGGGTCGAGGACGGCGTGACGGTCAGCCGCACCGAGGCGTGCAGCTCCCGCCCCTTGAGGACTGCCGCAGCAGCTCGGAGATCCGCGAGAGAGCCGCCAGTGCAGGAGGCAATGACGATGTTCTGGACCGAGACATCTGAGGAGTCTGCCAGCGGCTTCCGGTTGCGAGAGTCGCCCGGAGTCGCCACGGTCAGGGGCACCGCGTCGAGGCTGATCGCGATGACCCGCTCATACTGTGCGCCCTCATCGGCGTGGACAAGGCGCTCGGAGTAGTCCTCGCCGCGACGCTCCTTGAGGAAGTCGACGATCGGCTGGCAGGCCTCGACCACACCGGTCATCAGGCCCCCCTCGACGGTCATGTTCGTCAAGACAGACAGCTCGTCGACGTTCCACTGGTTGAGGCCCTCGCCGCCGAACTGAATGACACAGGTGTCGGTGGGAGAGGTCCGCCACTGCTCCTCACGGAAGTAGGGATCTCCGATGATGTGGAGGATGAGATCCTTGGGAGAGAGCAGCCCTTGCGCATCGCCAGTGACCACAACGCGCACGGTCTTGGGCACGGTGACCGGGATGAGGCCGGTGCGCAGAGCGAAGGTCATTGCAGTGCTGCCGACCCCGAACGCAAAGGTGTTGAGCACACCAGCGGTCGGCGAGTGAGAGTCGGTGAGAACCACGATGTCGCCTGGACGGGCATAGTCCTCGACGACGAGACGATGGCAGACTCCAGCAGGGTAGGGCCGACCTGGGCCGTGCAGTCGAATGCCATGCTCCTCGCAAGCCTCGACCATCTCCAGGGCAAGCTGACGAGCGGGAGAGAGGCGCTTGGCCTTGACCGCCTCGGGCACGGTTTCGTGATCGATGAGCACAAAGTGGTCCTCGAAGGCCGCGACCTGATCGGGCTCGTGGACCTGGACCTTGCCGAAGGCCTCCTCATACAGCGCCATGCACATCCCAGCGGTGTACTCGTGCATCCCACGGAAGCCCGCGCGACAGAGGACCTGATCGCCGGGACCGACACCCGAGATGCCAAACGATGGGCCGTCCGCGTCTGCCGGAGAGCCGCCGGACCATGCTCGGCTGGCGATGATCTTCTCGACGACGTTGAGCGGCCGGACAGCACGCTCGGCGGCGTACCAGGGCGTGAGGCTTCCGTTGAGCCAGGCGTTGCCGTAATTCAGCAGACCGCCGGCCCGGGCCACCTGTCCGAAGAACGCCGGCAGGGCGTCGTGGAACTCCGAGAGCGGGACGTCCTCGCCAGCCTCCAGACGATCGACCACGCCGAAGTCCGTGGTAAACGGCATGCCCGCGTAGACCATGTTTTCCTGGAAGATGCGCTGGAAGCTGTGGGCAACCACCAGCTCGATGTTCGCCCCCTGGTGAGCAACCACCGCGACCTCGCGACTGGATCCAGAGCCATAGGCATCGCCGCCGACGATGACCTGGTAGCCGCCGTGCTGAACATCCCCGGCAGAGATGACCTCCTTGAAGTTCTCCAGAAAGTACGGCCCGAGGATCTCTGGGGTGTACCCAAGCGTACAGGCCTGCCCGGAAATCATGGCATCGGTGTTGACGCCATAGTGCAGCTCACCGTCACGGGCGGCGGCTGCGCCTTCCAGCTGAGCGGTGATCGTGGCGGATTCATTGGTCAGGACAAGGACGCGGCCGGTGAGCTTCATGGAGACCTCCAAGGTTGTGGCGCATAACCCACTTATGCCCTTCGGATCACCACCACGCGCCCCATCATGTCGGACACTACGGGATATTCAAGCGGAATCGCCTCGATTCGGCGACCAACTCCCTGAATGGTCATCGGGCCGCTGGCGAGGTTTGCGAAGCCCTTGACCCGAAGCGCACCAAGGGCCGAGAGCCGGGCGATGAGCGCATCCTCGTGC
The DNA here is from genome assembly GCA_029251165.1 of Myxococcota bacterium. GTDB lineage: Bacteria > Myxococcota_A > UBA796 > UBA796 > UBA796 > JAQXDW01. The sequence goes on along the minus strand of JAQXDW010000073.1, from coordinate 52,308 downwards.
TGGCCGTCCGGGATCGTGATGACCTCAGAGACGACCGTCTCATGGTGGTGGTGATGGTGACGATGGGTGACCTCGGCGGTGCTCGGAGCACGGGCCTCTTCTGGAGAGAGCAGCAGCCTCAGATCGACGTCGGCGTGCTGCGCACCGATGATCGGGGCATCAGGAGTGATCTGACGCAGGGTGGACTTGAGGACCTCGGGATCGGCCTCAGGGGTGAGGTCGAGCTTGTTGAGGATCACCAGATCGGTGCCCTCGAGCTGCTCGACGAACGCACCGTCCAGGTCCCTCCCCTCTGCGACCTGCTCGGCGTTTACAACCGTCACCACAGCCTCTTCGCTGATCCAGTCTCGGATCGGTGGCTGGTAGAAGACGATCTGGACGTCGTGGGGAACTGCCACGCCAGAGCACTCGATGATGATGCGATCGGGATCAACCGTCTCCCGCAGCGCGATCAGCGTCTCATACAGCTCATCGTTGAGCGCACAGCACACACAGCCACCGGCCATCTCGACGAAGGTCTCGCCGATGCCGCCGAGCAGCGCCTGATCGACACCGAGCTCGCCAAACTCATTGGAGATGAAGGCCGCCCGGACACCAGAGGCCTGGCAGGACTCCAGGAGCCGCCGGACGAGGGTGGTCTTTCCGCTTCCGAGGTAGCCGCTGATGACCAGCGCAGGGATTTGTTTCATGACGCTCACTTGCCAGGAACACACCGTATCGGCGTCTGGTCTCGGCAGACACCTCTTCCGATACGATGCCGGGCGCACAGCGCTGCATTCTTCGATGCCCCATGGCGCGGCACACCGCTTCTCCACAACGGTATTGTAAGTAGAACGAAAATTAATGTAGAACACACCGGATTGGGAGAACTTCCCTGACCGGTCCAACAAGATTCACCACCTCGGTGAAGCCCGTTCGAGATCCCTCCAAGGCAGGCTCAATGGCACACAGCCCCCTCACCCATCGCGCGCTGCTGGCGCTGCTCCTCCTCGGAGCACTGCCCGGTTCTGCGCTCCTCGGCACCAACGATGCCCTCGCAGTCGAGCTGACCGGCCAGATACGTGGACAGGTCACCGATGCCGATGGCCTCCCTGTTCCTGGCGCAGCAATCACGGTCTCCTCCCCGAAGATGCAGGGAACGATGGAGCAGCAGTCTGATGCTGAGGGCCGCTACCGCTTCATCAACCTGCCCCCCGGTGAGTACACAATCACCGTCCAGCGGTCTGGTTTTGCCCCGTCAACCCGAACAGCACGGATCTCAGCGGGTGGCACCGTCACCCTCAACCTCGTGATCTCATCCGAGACTGCTGAGGAGATGGTGATCACCGGAGACCGTCCGACGGTTGACGTCACGACCACCCAGTCCGGGCTGAACATGTCCAAGGAGGTCCTCCGAGACATCCCCAACGCCGGCCGCGACTACCAGTCCGCTGCCCAGCGTGCGCCGGGTGTGGTCGGCGGCGGCAACCCGAACATGCGCGGTGGCCTCTCCTACGGCAACCAGATCCACATCGACGGTGTGAACACCACAGACCCCTCGACCAACACCTTCTCGGCGAACATGAACTTCGACGCCATCGAGGAGATTGAGGTCATCACCGGTGGAATGGATGCGGAGTACGGCAAGGCACTCGGCGGCATCATCAACATCATCACCCGGTCGGGTGGAAACGAGTTTGAGGGTGACTTCCAGGTCCTCTACGACTCCACCGCGACCCGGATCTACACCCCGCTGCCAGACGAGAACCCAGACGAGGATCCAGAGAACACCAGCCTGATGATGGCCGCCAACGTCGGCGGGCCGCTCATCAAGGACAAGCTCTGGTTCTTCACCAGTCTCCAGGGGAACTTCAACAACTCCACCGCGTTTGTGCCCGAAGAAGTCCGCCGGCCTGAGCCGATGCAGACTGAGAACTGGCGCAGCGCGTACCTGTTTGGAAAGCTGACCTGGCGACCGAGCAGCGCGCACCGCATCTGGGTGCAGGGACAGGCCGATCCGACCCGCATCGAGAATGCTTCTCGCGACATCTACACCCTGCCCAGCGCAGAGTACTACTGGCAGCAGGGTGGCTGGCTGGGAAGCATCGGGCACAACTGGACCCCCAACTCCGCCATCCTCGTCGAGAGCCAGGTCTACGCGCAGAACAGCTACCTCGGCTTCATGCCGGACGCGTGGCGGGACTGCGAGAAGTTCGACGGCACCGGCTACTGCACGGACAACTTCAGCAACGACTACGGCCCGTGGCTGGCCAACGACCCCGATGGCTTCTCCTACGGAACGTTCCCCTACGCCTACGAGTCCGCACGAAACCGCTACTCGCTGAACTCCAAGGCGACCTTCTTCTTCGACGCCCTCGGCAGCCACCAGGCCCGCATCGGTGTGCAGGCTGAGGTGCTGAACTCCTCGTCGAGCTACCCCGGCCAGGAGTACGGCATCGAGTACTGGTCCTACACGACCAGCCCCGACGACCTCGCCTCCTACGTGCCGACCCAGCGCTACGTCTACGACTCCAACCAGGCCTCGGAGTTCACCGGGACGCTTGTCTCCTGGTACGTCCAGGACGTCTGGAACCCCCACCCCCGCCTGACCGTCCGGCCCGGTGTTCGGTTCGACTACGGCAACTTCAACGACGACATCGGCAACTCCGTCTACTCCACCCTGGTCGCAGCGCCCCGCCTCGGCGCCGCCTACGACCTCTCTGGAGACGGTCGCACCCGCATCCACGCCTACTACGGTCGGTTCTACGATCCGGGCTTCCTGGAGATCTCCTCGCTTCTGGCGAAGTCTCAGGGCGGCTACGACATCTATGACTGGGATGCTCGGGCTGAGCAGTGGTCAGACACCCCCTCCTCGGGCTCCGCAGCGGACCTGTTCCTGGTCCACGACGACCTGCGGACACCCTACTCCGACGAGTTCGACATCGGCGTCGAGAAGGACCTCGGTGACGGCTGGGCGATGGGCGTGACGATGACCTACGAGGAGACCCACAACCTGTGGGAGGACGACGAGGTCAACCTCATCTGGAACGAAGAGGGAACCAACGTCATCGGCTCTCGCGATGGCTCCGGCACCACCTACTACCGGCTGCGGACGCCCGACGAGGCCTTCAGCCAGTACACCTCTCTTGAGCTGCAGGCCAACAAGCAGTTCAACGAGAAGTGGGGCATGATCTCCAGCTACACCTGGAGCCGCGCCTACGGGATGTTCCGCAACGACGTCAGCCAGGGGCTGGCGAGCTACAGCTTCGACATCGACCCGCAGATTCAGTATGAGCGCGGCCTGTCCGCCTACGATGTCCCCCACAACATCAAGGTGGCGGGCTCCTACAAGGAGCCGAAGAAGTGGGAGCTCTCCGAGAACACTTCCATCGGGTACCTCTTCGGGTGGAGCTTCGAGATGTCCTCCGGCTACCCCTACCGTCCGGCGTACTACACCGACTTCTACGGCGGATGGTACACCTACAAGCAGAGCCTCGATGAGACCTGGCGCCTGCCGGCGTACTCCCGGAGTGACCTCAAGGGCGGCATCACCCTCGCGCAGGGCAAGACCACCTGGGATCTCACCCTGGAGTGCTTCAACGCCTTCAACAACCGCACGGTCACCTCGGTGAGCACGGTCTACGACAACCCCGACGGAACGGTCCGCGTCGACGATGACGGCCTGCTCGTGTTCGGCTCGCCCAACGCGCGCCAGAGCCCCCGATACTTCCAGCTCGGCCTGCGAGGAGAATTCTAATGACCCGCCTCAACCCACTCCTTCTCCTCTCGCTCCTCGGCTGTCGTGGTGACGCGGAGACCGGCATCGACCGAACCTTCATCCGTGGAAGCGTCGAGCTGACACCTGGCGCCTTCACCGAGGCAGAGTCTGCCAAGGGTGTCAACGACACCTACGACGTCGCAGAAGACATCGGCTACATCGGCTCTCGGTACACCACCGTCAGCGGAAGCTGTGCCCTGTTTGATCAGAGCAACACCCCCAACGGCGCAACCCCCAGCGGGGACTTCGACGCCTACCAGCTCAGCCCACTGGCGGACACCACCCTGACCTTTGCCCTGGTCTACGCGGATGCCGATCTGGAGGGCGCCGACACCGGCGACGTCCCCTCAGAGGTCGTCACCTGGCACATGGCCGTCTACGACGTCGACGATCTGACCTACACCTACGAGACCGATCCGAAGACGAAGAAGGAGGTCCTCACCTCCATCGAGCCTGCGCTGGTGACCGAGGCGACCTCCGAGGGCTCCTACGGCAACTTCGTCCTGAGCGCAGATGTCACGGCGGGCACCAACTACGTCGTGGTGGTCGCAGGCATGGAGAACAACGGCGACAGCGACGCCTACGAGCTTCAGATCGACGGCCTCGACCCCAACGAGCAGAAGTTCATGATCGGCGCCTACCAGGGCAGCACCTTCGCCGAGAAGGGCAACCCGGTCGGCGGCTCGGACATCCCCACCCTCACGCTGAACGAGGAGACCCTGACGTGGGAAGGGGACTATGAGATCACCTACGTCTACGGATCCACCGAGTGTCCCCGAGGCGACACTGAGTGCACCGACGCAGCCTCCCCAACCTCGGTCTATGAGTACGATCAGGAGGAGACCGAGGACACCGGCACTGCCTTCCCGACCATCGCAATCAAGGCAGACATCGCCGAGGTCTACCTGTTCGCAGGGAACTTCGCTTCGCTCAACGCCGGGCTGACCGCAGGCACCCTGTACTCTTCCTCGCCGGTCACCGTCTCGATGAACGCCGCGATCGACGAGGACCTGACGGACGGCTTCATCGGGACCAACTCGACCAACCGCGGCATCACCGCGGACACGATCGCCTGCGACACCATCCAGCCGAAGCTGTATGGCTGGAGCGAGGCTGCAGTCGAGCCGAACAACTTCGACGACGTCGGAGACGGCTACACCGTCTCCGGCACCGGCGCACAGGTCCTCCCAGAGGCCACCGGGGCCGGCTACGTGGACGTCATCACCGGCACCTTCAACTACGACGGCACCGGCGACTGGAGTGGAGAGCACGACGCCTTCGCGCTCACAGTCCCTGAGACCCTCGATGCCTACATGGTCGCAGCCTGGGGAGACCCGAACACCAACCTCGACTTCCACTTCTACGATGGCACCGGAGAGATCTGGGCCGCGGGCTGGACGACGGCGGACGTGAACCCGGAGGCGCTGCTGGTCAGTGAGGCGGGGCTGTATCTGGAGGCCGGCGAGACGTACTACATCGCGCTGCTGCCGTGGTCGGGCTCAGCCGGCTCGTTTGACTACACAATCGAGATCGAGTGGCTGGCGCCGTGATGCGCTGAGCGCCTGGCCCCACGGCCTCACGCTCAACGAGGCGTCCGCGCCCTCAAGACATGCCGCAGACAGAACACGGGCTCCGACGCTGTCGGAGCCCGCTCTTGTTGGTGAGGGTGCGCGCATCGCAGCGGCTGAGGGCGCCTGCGCTCACCCCAGCTTCATCACCGAGGCGTCCGCGCCCGTGATTCCATCGAGCCCCATCGCCTCGCGCAGAGCGGCATCCAGCAGGTGGCTGGGTCGGACATTTCGCAGCGCGGCGAACATGTTCCCCCTCACCTTGGGGTTGGCCGTGTTGAGGTCGGTGATCAGGCGCTTGATCTGCTGTCGCTGAAGGTTCTCCTGAGAGCCACACAGGTCGCAGGGAATGATCGGAAACTGCTGCTCCTCAGACAGGGTCTTGAGCTCGTCTTCGGAGCAGTACGCCAGCGGCCGGATCACCGTGTTGCGGCCATCATCGCTCCGCAGCCGGGGCGGCATCGCCTTGAGCTGGCCGGAGTACAGCAGGTTGAGCATCAGCGTCTCGATGATGTCGTCGCGATGATGGCCAAGCGCGATCTTGGTGCAGCCATGCTCCACGGCGGCGCTGTACAAGATCCCGCGACGCAGCCGAGAGCACAGCGAGCAGAACGTCTTGCCCTCGGGCACCTTCTCCTTGACGATGGAGTGGGTGTCCTGCTTGAGCATCCGGTACGTGTCCCCGTTCTCCTGGAGGTAGTTCTCCAGCATGTAGCCAGGAAAACCGGGATGCCCCTGGTCGAGGTTCACGGCCAGGATCTCGAAGGTGAACGGCACCCGCTGCTGCACCAGTCGGAGGAGGTGGAGCATGGCGTAGGAGTCCTTGCCACCAGACATACAGGCCATGATCCGATCGCCGGGCTCGATCATCTTGAAGTCCTTGCTGGCCCGCATCATGTTGCCAAGCAGTCGGCTCTCTGCGCGCGTCATCGAGGCCATCTGAACCCTCCCATGAGCGAGCAGAGATAACCCGCTTGGATTAAAGACCGCTCATGTCTGCCATTGAGTTGAAGAACCTACACAAGTCCTACGGCAACCACGTCGCGCTCCGCGGCATCAGCTTCTCGGTCAACGAGGGGGAGGTTGTTGGCTTTCTCGGACCCAATGGTGCGGGCAAGAGCACCGCGATGAAGATCCTGACGGGCTACCTCACGCCCACCGATGGATCCGCGGCCATCCACGGCATAGACGTGCTCACAAACCCCATCGCGGCCCAGGAAAAGATCGGCTATCTCCCAGAGAATGCGCCGATTTACCCCGACATGCGGGTCGCGGACTATCTCGACTACATCGGCCGCATCCGCAAGCTCGGCAGCGCCAGCCGCGCCCGGGCGATCGACAAGGTCGCGGAGCAGTGCGCGATCCAGGACCGCCTCAAGCAGGCCGTCCGGGAGCTCTCCAAGGGCTACCGACAGCGCGTCGGACTGGCCCAGGCGATGCTGCACAGCCCGAGCATTCTCATCCTCGATGAGCCCACCACCGGCCTCGATCCGAACCAGATCGTCGAGATCCGAAACCTCATCCGAGAGATCGGCCGCAGCAAGACCGTCATCCTCTCCACCCACATCCTCTCCGAGGTCCAGGCGACCTGCGACCGGGTGGTCATCATCCACCGCGGCACCCTGGTCGCAGACGGCTCGACCGACGACGTCATCACCCGTACCCAGGGCGGTCTGCTCGTCCAGGTGACCTACGCACCCGGTCAGGTGGTCCCCGCCGCAGACACGGTCGCGGGCTGGATCGGCGCCATCGACGGCGTGGAGCGGATCATGCCGCAGCAGAGCACAGACCCGACGCACTACAGCTTTGAGGTCCTCGCCTCCTCTGACGTCCGGCCGGCGCTGTTTCAGCTCGCCGTCGACCAGAAGCTGGTGCTGCTGGAGCTGTCGCGTGAGAAGACGGATCTGGAGGAGGTCTTCCGGCGGCTGACTACTGCAGCATGAGCGCGGCGATAACCGCCACGATCAGCACCACGACGCCGCCAACGATCAGCCCAACAGGGCGACCGGACGACTCCGACTCTGCAGCCACGACCGGTGCTGTCGGCTCAGGCCGGGTTGGCTGAGACTGCCAGCCCTGGATGCGATGCTCTCGCGGGATCTGAATGTCCAGCAGGACCAAGATCTCAGACAGCTCCTCACAGGCCGCGAGGGGCTTCCAGCCACCCTCTGATCCCGGCAACCGCACCCGCTCGCGCCCCGTCAGCGTTCCAGAGTAGAGCATCTCACGAATTTGACTGCGGACGAGAGGACCGATGACCTGGTCACCCTCCGTGCGCTGAAGCTCAAAAGCGATGCTGCCCTCCAGCACACGACTCCAGCGATGGCCGCACTTTCGACATCTCATCTTCAGCACCGGTCGCGTTCTGACCGGTGCGCTGCACTTGGGACAGCTCAGCTTCATGACCGGCAGCATACCGTCTCGAACAGACCCGAGCAGCGGTTCGGTATAAGGAAGAGTATGTCTGAGCACCTCATCATCGGCACCGCCGGCCATATTGATCATGGAAAAACAAGCCTCATCGAGGCGATCACCGGCGTCGACCTGGATCGACTGCCGGAGGAGCGAGAGCGGGGGATCACCATCACCCTTGGCTTCACCCACCTCGCCCTCGACAGCGGGCGGACCATCTCGTTCATCGATGTGCCCGGCCACGAGCGGCTGGTTCGCACGATGATCTCTGGGGCGACGGGCCTGGATGCCGCGATGCTGTGCGTCTCCGCGGTCGAGGGCGTGATGCCCCAGACACGAGAGCACCTCGCGATCCTTGAGCTGCTGGGCGTGAAGCAGGGCATCATCGCCCTGACGATGACCGATCTGGTCGACGAGGAGATGCTGGAGCTGGCTCAGATGGACGTCGAGGAGGCCATCGAGGGGACATCGTTAGAGGGCTCACCGATCCTGCTGACCGCTGCGGGCCCAGAGCCCGCCGGCATCGCAGCGGTCCTGACCGCGCTCCAGGCCCTGACGCCACGCCACCAGGACAGCGACAGTCCGTTCAGGCTCCCGATCGACCGTGCGTTCGTCCGGCGTGGCTTCGGCACAGTCATCACCGGCACGACCCGCTCCGGCAGCATCACCGACGGCGCAGAGATCGTGATCCTCCCAGAGGGAACCCGGGCGCGGATTCGGGGCATTCAGGTTCACGGTGAGTCCGTCGAGCAGGCGCTCTCCGGTCAACGGACTGCGATCAACCTCGCAGGCATCGAGCGGGAGGACCTCGCCCGCGGCATGACCCTGGCGCTGCCCGATACCCTGCCCCCGGCCTACATCCTCGACGCCCGCTATCACCACCTCGCGGAGGCTCCCGAGATTCCCCACGACAGCCGGGTGCGTCTGCTGGTTGGAACCTCCGAGGTGATGGCAGCGCTCTCCGTGCTCGACGATGATGCCCTGCGACCAGGACAGTCGCACCTCATCCAGCTTCGCACCGATGCCCCGCTCGTGTCCCTGCCCCGCGATCGCTTTGTGCTGCGCAGAGAATCTCCGGTCCAGACGCTGGGAGGTGGCATCTTGCTGGACCCCTGGGGCAGTCGGCTGCGACGAAAGCACCACGACGATGCCGTCGCTCAGCTCACGAGGCTGGAGTCTGGTGACAAGAACGTCTTCCTGCTCCGTGCCGGAGAGGCCGGACTGACCCCTCAGCAGGCTGCGCTGTATGCGCTCTCCGATGCGCCCAGTCTCGGCGGCCTTCACCTCCACTCCGAGGTCGTCACTCGGCTCCGTCAGACCCTGATGGACAGCCTCCAGCAGTGGCATGCCGCGCACCCACTGGCGGCTGGCGTTGGCCGAAGGGACCTGAGGCGTGGCGTCTTCCAGCGCCTCCCAGAGCGGGTCTACATCGAGCTGCTGGAGTCTCTGGCGGAGGCCGGTGCGCTGATCTTCGAGGGACCGCGGCTGCGGGCGGCAGACTTCCGCATCCAGCTGAGCCCAGCCCAAGAGAAGCACATGGCCGACCTCACAGCGTCGGTCTTGTCGGCAAAGCTGGAGGGACCACGATTCGACGTGCACGTCAAAGAGATCCCCGAGCTGCTGCAGCTCCTCCTGGAGTCAGGCGTCCTCGTGCGGGTCGGTCCCCACCTCGTCCACCGCGCTCCGCTCAGCACGCTCAAGGCGCAGGTCGTCGCGCTGCTGGCAGAGAAGGGCGAGCTGCAGCCGACAGACTTCAAGGAAATGACGGGGCTCTCCCGCCGCTTCGCGATCCCGCTGCTGGAGTGGCTGGATGCGCAGCGGGTGACCGTCCGTCGCGGAGATGTCCGGGTCGCTCCAGCACGTTGAACATTGGCAGGGTAGCATCGCCCCCCTCCCTCTGGTACCCTGCCATTCAATCTGCAGGAGTAAGAGCCGATGTCAGGAATGGGCAATGGAGGTCGATGGGGACGGTTCACAGGGTTGGCTGTGCTTGCCCTGATGCTTGCTCCGCCGGCCCTCGCACAGTCCGAGGCTGGCGCTCCCGTAGAAGAGGCCGATGCTCCCGCAGAAGAAGCTGACGCTCCTGCGGAAGGAGTCGAGGTTAGCCCCGAAGAACCCGCAGCGGAAGAAGCCAGCGCTCCGCCTGAAGAGGCCACGGGACGCCTCCAGGTCAACAGCCCCATGCCTGGTGCGCAGGTCTACATCAACAATCAGCTCATCGGGACCACTCCGATGAAGACCACCCTGCCTCCTGGGCCGTATACCATTCGAATCACCGCAGACGGCTTCGACCCGTTCGTCCGTCGTGTCGACGTCGAGGCCAACCAGAACCAGTCGATCAACGCAGAGCTGATTCCTGGCCGTGGAACTGTGGAGTTCCTGGCCAACACCCGCGGGGCGAAGGTCATCATCGATGGCCGGCGAGAGTGGCCGCTCCCCGTTCGCCTCTCCGACATCTCCCCCGGTTCCTACCGCTTCGAGATCCAGGCACCAGGACACGACTCCCACACTGGAGAGTTTCAGTTCACCACCGGCCGCAACGTCTTCATCTATGAAGAGCTGGTCAGCAGCCTCGGCAAGGTCGAGATCGTCTCGGAACCTGACGGTGCCACAGTGTTCCTCGACGGCGAGCAGGTCGGCGTCACGCCGCTTCAGCTCAACGATGTCCCAGCGGCACGTCACGTGGTCCGCCTGGAGATGTCCAAGCGAGCCACGGTGTTTCGTACCCTGGACACCTCCGATGGCTCCCGAGGTCAGCTGGAGGCGCGCCTCCCGGACAGCGGTGCAGCGCTGAAGATCCGCACCGGCTCCGAAGACGGAGAGGTGAGGCTGGAGGGACACCTCATCGGCACGGGAAGCAACGTCGCAATCGACGATCTGGAGCGCGGCTTCTACAACATCGAGGTCTCCCGTGATGGCTACAAGCCGGCCACCAGCCGGCTTGATGTCCCAGCCAGCGGAACCCTCATCTACGAAGCAGACTTCAGAGAGCCCGATGCAAACTCCGCATCTCGGCTCCTGCCAGTCACACCGCTCGTGCAGCGGTGGACCTTCTGGACCGCGACCGGTGCTGGAGCTGCCGCCGTTGGCGTGGGTGGATTCCTGATCTGGCGGGCGATCCAGCCTGAGCCGATTCCTGAAGGCGACTACGTCGTCACCCTTCCCTGACGACACATCAGAGGCGATGGACTCAATGATCTCCCGGAAGCTGTCAGTCGTGACCTTGCTCCTGATGAGCGCATGCAGTGGGACCGACGACCGGACCGCGCTCCAGCTTGAGCTGACCGCCGACGTCGACGATCTCTCTGTCTATGCAGACACCATCCTCGTGGTGGTCGATCCAGACACTCCGTTCGTCGACGAAGACGGCAGCACGCTGGTCGCGCAGGACATCTCCTCGAACAGCTACCTGTCCGACTACAACACCGACGACGACGACCTCGAGCTGGTCATCAGCTTGTCGACGACCTACTCCGAGACCCTGCCCCTCGTCGAGCTGCGCCCGGGTCTCTCCGACAGCCCGTTTACCGTCACGGCCCATGGTGTTCTGGACGTCACCGAGTACCTCCGCTCTGACGATGTCGGCCCCCTGAGCTTCTCGAGCGACGAGGTCCTGCGTCAGACCATCACCCTCGGGCTCCTCGATACCCCGATCGGACCCTGCACCGACGGAATCGATGGTGACGACGACGGCTACATCGACGCGGAGGACCCCGACTGCGCCTCGGGCGACGAAGAGCTGGGCTACGGCAGCACCGAGTGCAACGACGGCATCGACAACGACGCCGACGGCTTCACCGACAGCGACGACCCGGAGTGTGAGGGCGCCGTCGATGCCGCAGAGGCACCGCCCTGCGAAGACGGCGTCGACAACGACACCGACGGCTGGATCGACGCGGAGGACCCCGACTGCACCTCGGGTGACGAAGAGTCTGGCTTCGGAACCACCGAGTGCAACGACGGCGCTGACAACGACGCCGATGGACTCACCGACGCGGATGATCCAGAGTGTGAGGATGCACTCGATCTCGCCGAGGCACCGCCCTCCTGTGAGGACGGACTCGACGACGACGGCGACGGCTGGGTCGACAGCGACGACCCTGACTGCATCGCAGGAAACGACGAGTCCGGCTACGGCGCGAGCATCTGCAACGACGGGAAAGACAACGACTCCGACGGGCTCACCGATGCCGACGATCCGAGCTGCAGCGGTGGCACCGACGCCTCCGAGCGCAATCCATGCGAAGACGAAGCCGACAACGACGGCGACGGCTGGATCGACACCGCAGATCCGGCCTGTGAGACGGCCTATGGCGAGACCGAGGGAGGCTTCGAGGCGATCTCTGAGTGCTCAGATGGTGCCGACAACGACGCCGATACCCTCACCGATGCCTTCGACCCCGACTGCGACAACGCTGAGGACAACCGCGAAGCCGACGACTGCCAGGACGGTGCCGACAATGACAGCGATGGCTGGACGGATGCCGACGATCCCGACTGCGACACCAGCACCTCGGAAGATGGCTACAGCGGCACCGAGTGCAACGACGGCGCTGACAACGACTCCGACGGCGACACCGACGCTGTAGACAGCGCCTGCGACAGCGCCAGCGATGACCGCGAGGCCCACGACTGTCAGGACGGTGCCGACAACGACGCCGACGGCTGGACCGACACCGACGATCCCGACTGCGCCTCGGGTGCCATCACCGAGAATGGCTTCGGGAGCGACGTCTGCAACGACGGCGCAGACAATGACTTCGATGGTGCGATCGATGCCGTCGACGAGACCTGTGCTGCCGCGACCGGCACCACGGAGACTGATGACTGCAGCGACGGTGCCGACAACGATACCGACGGCTGGACCGATGCCGATGACCCAGACTGCGAGACCGGCACTGAGGAGCTGGGGACCGGCAGCACCGAGTGCAACGACGGCGCAGACAACGACGCCGACGGCGACACCGACGCCGACGACGAAGACTGCTCCGATGCCTCCGACAACTTTGAGGACGGCTACGAGTGCAGCGACGAGACTGACAACGACGGGGACGGCTGGACCGACTACCCCGACGATCCGGGCTGCGAGAGCGGCACCGACGACAGCGAAGATCCAGCGAGCACCAGCGCCTACGAGTGCAACAACGCTGAGGACGACGACGAAGACGGCTACATCGACTCCGAGGATCCGGGCTGTGAGTCCGGCACCGACGACACCGAAGACGACGACTGCAACGACGAGCTCGACAACGACAACGACGGCTGGTACGACGCCGACGATCCCGACTGCGCCGACGGTGCGGCAGATGAGGGCGGCTTCGGCACCACCGAGTGCAACGACGATGCCGACAACGACAGCGACGGCGACACCGACGCCGATGATGTCGACTGCGACGACGGCTACGACGACCTCGAGGAAGAGGCCGACGATGAGTGCGCAGACGGCAGCGACAACGACGGTGATGGCTGGGCCGACGACAACGACCCCGACTGCTACACCGGAACCACCGAGGACGGCTACGGCACCACCGAGTGCAACGACGAGACCGACAACGACTCTGATGGACTCGTCGACGCCGACGACGCTGGCTGTGAAGATGCCGATGACGAGGACGAGGACAACGGCGACTGCGAGGACGGCAGCGACAACGACCTCGACGGCTGGATCGACGAAAGCGATCCCGACTGCGAGGGCGGCTCCAGCGAGGACGGCTACGGAGACGCTGAGTGCAACGACGGCATCGACAACAACGGCGATCTCTACCTCGACGCTGGTGATCCAGGCTGCGATCGGGCCGACGACACTGTAGAGGACTCCGCTGCAGATGACTGCGCAGACGACTCTGACGACGACGGCGACGGCTGGATCGACAGCGACGATCTCGACTGCCTCACCGACGGCGACGAGCTGGGCACCACCAGCTTTGAGTGCAACGACGGCATCGACAACGACTCCGACGGCACCACCGACGAGGAAGATGACGACTGCAGCATCTCCTGGGACGACAACGAGTCGGCCGACGAGCCGAGCTGCTCTGACGGTGACGACAACGACGCCGACGGCTGGACCGATGACGCCGACCCCGACTGTCTGCTGTACGGTGAAGAGTACGGCCTTGTTCTGTTCAGCTGCAACGACGGCGAGGACAACGACGGCGACGGCGACGTCGACGCCGACGACACCGACTGCGACGACGGCTACGACGACGACGAGGCCAGCAGCCACCCCAGCTGCACCGACAGCAGCGACAACGACGGCGATGGCTGGACCGACGACGACGATCCCGACTGCATCGACGGTGCCGCCGAGACCGGCGGCTACTCCGACTATGCCTGCAACGACGGCGAGGACAACGACACCGATACCGACACCGACGCCGATGATGCTGAGTGCAACAACGCCTGGGACAACGACGAGGACGTCTCTGAAGACAACTGCGACGACGGCATCGACAACGACGCCGACAGCTGGACCGACGGCGACGACTTCGACTGCATCCTCTCCGATGCGGAGGTTGGCTACGGCACCTCAGAGTGCGGTGATGGCATCGACAACGACTCCGACAGTGACATCGACGCCGACGACATCGGCTGCGCGAGCAATGACGATCCCAACGAGTCCGATCCAGCCACCTTCTGCAGCGACGGCATCGACAACGACACCGACGGCTGGACCGACGAAGATGATCCCGACTGCATCATCGCCACCAGCGAGCAGGGCTACGGAGCGGCAGCCTGCAACGACGGCGCCGACAACGACAGCGACGGCGACACCGACGCCGACGACGCCGACTGCTCGGATGCCCTCGACGGCATCGAAGACTCCGAGAGCGGCGGCTGCTCCGATGGCTTCGACAACGACGGCGATGGCTGGACTGACGACGACGATCCCGACTGCGGCAGCTCCGATCTGGAGGGCGGCACCAGCGCCGCCTTTACCTGCAACGACGGCATCGACAACGACTCCGACACCCTCACAGATGCCGAGGATCCAGGCTGTGATTCTGCCTTCGACAGCGATGAGGATCACCTCACCGAGTGCGAAGACGGCATCGACAACGACAGCGATGGCTGGACCGACACCAGCGATGCCGCATGCGACTCCGAGGACTCCCTCTATGAGGACGACGGCACGGGTGACACGGAGTGCAACGACGAGGCCGACAACGACGGTGACGGACTCACCGACGCCGACGACCTGGGCTGTGAAGACGCCTCCGATGACGAGGAAGCCGACCCGTCTACCGAGTGCAACGACGAGATCGACAACGACGGCGACGGCTGGACTGATCTGGAAGACCCGGTCTGCACCTCCATCACCGTCGAGGATGAAGACGACGGCTACGCCGGTGACGCAGCCTGCAACGACGGCGTGGACAACGACTTCGACGGCGTCGCCGATGCCAACGACGCCCAGTGTGACGACGCAGCAGACGACAACGAGGGTTCCTGAACCGACCTCGCTGTCGCTGCATGGCTCACCGAACTGACCGGCGTTAGGCTCTGCGGACACACCGCGAGGCCAAAGATCCATGCAACCGCTCTCACGCCGCACCCACACCTGCGGCGAACTCCGGGCCGAACACGCCGGCCAGACCGTCACCCTGCAGGGGTGGGTCCACTTCGTCCGCAACAAGGGACAGCTCATCTTCATCGTCCTGCGGGACCGCTATGGCACGGTGCAGCTCACGGTCAACGAGACCAGCAGCGCCGAGGTCCTCGCGATCGCTGACCGGGTGCGCCTGGAGTACGTCCTGGAGATCACCGGAGAAGTTCAGCTTCGCGGTGAGGGGCTGGCGAACCGAAAGATGGAGACCGGAGAGATCGAGGTCTTTCCCTCTCAGTTCCGCATCCTCTCCCAGACCAAGCCCCTGCCGTTCACCATCGGCAACGAGACGATGAAGGCCAGCGAAGAGGTTCGCCTCAAGCACCGCTACCTCGACCTCCGTCGTCCAGAGCTTCAGCGCAACCTGCTGCTGCGCCACAAGACCACCCTCGCCGCACGTCGCTACCTCGACGGGCTGAGCTTCGTCGAGGTCGAGACCCCGGTCCTTACCCGCTCGACTCCGGAGGGTGCCCGGGACTACCTGGTGCCTTCCCGAGTACACCCCGGCCACTGGTACGCCCTCCCCCAGAGCCCACAGATCTTCAAGCAGCTGCTGATGGTCTCTGGACTCGACCGCTACTTTCAGATCGTGAAGTGCTTCCGCGACGAGGACCTCCGGGCAGATCGTCAGCCCGAGTTCTCTCAGATCGACCTCGAGATGAGCTTCGCCACCCGCGAGCTGGTCATGGACATCGCCGAGGGCATGGCCCGAACCGTCTGGTCTGAGGTCATCGGCAAGACACTCGCTGAGGATGCCTTCCCGATCATCACCTACACCGAGTCCATGGCCCGGTTCGGTGTCGACAACCCCGACGTGCGCTTCGCCATGGAGCACACCACCCTGGACTGGTCCGACACCGGCTTCAGCGTCGTCAAGAATGCGGTTGAAGCCGGCGGCATCGTCAAGGCGATGGTCGTCAAGGGTGCAGCCGGAGACACCTCTCGCAAGGGCATCAATGCCTGGACCGAATTCGTCAAGCGATACCGCCTCGGCGGGCTGCTGTGGGGCAAGGTCACCGAGAAGGGCTGGACGGGACCGCTGGGCAAGATCGAGGCCGAGAATCAGGCCAAGATCCCGGGTGTCTCGCTCGGCGACATCGTCCTGGTCGCCGCTGGACCAGCAGCACACGTCAACGCTGGTCTCGGTCGCCTCCGGGCACACATCGCGCGCGAGCGTGGTCTCTACCCAGCCGGCATGCATGCCTTCTGCTGGGTCGTGGACTTCCCGGCGTTTGACCATGACGAGGACGAGGACCGCTGGGTCGCCTGTCACCACCCGTTCACCAAGCCCCTCGACGAGCACATCCCGCTGCTCGCACAGAACCGGCACGGTGAGATCTTCTCGGACGCCTATGATCTCGTCTGCAATGGCTACGAGATCCTCGGCGGCAGCATCCGAATCCATGACGCCGCGGTGCAGTCACAGGTCTTTACCGCGCTGGGACTGACCGAGAACGAAGCCCGAGACAAGTTCGGCTTCCTGCTCGATGCCTTGCAGTACGGTGCTCCCCCCCACGGCGGCTGGGCTGCCGGGCTGGACCGCTGGGTCATGCTGCTGTGCGGCACGGAGAACATCCGAGACGTCATCGCCTTCCCCAAGACCACCTCCGGGGCCGACCTGATGGCTGGTGCGCCGAGCACCGTCACCGGTGAGCAGCTCGTCGAGCTGAGCGTGAAGAACACGGTCGAGCTCGCCGACGAGTAGGCCTGTGGCCCCCTGAAGGGCAGACACAATGAGGGCGCCCTTCCGGCTTTCGGAAGGGCGCCCTCTCGTTGCTCTACAGAAAGAGACTACATCGGCGGCGGCGGCGGGCCACCTGGAATCGGCGGCGGGCCGGCATTCATCGCGGCCTGAATCTCTGGGACCTCCTCAGCTGGGGTCCAGCTGGCGAAGCCCTGCTTCCACACCAGGTGCTGCACACCGGGCTCGCTGCGGACCTTGTCGGCGATCGCGCTGGCGGGGAGCTCCGCGCGACCGGAGGGGCCGCTGTAGTGGAAGACGACGTCGTTGAGCGGCGGCGGGGCCGGCTGCTCAGGCGGCACGAGGCTGGCGACCTCGGGGACCTGGTTCCAGGGCTTCCAGCCCGGCCAGCCCTGTGCCCAGATGTTGTGCTTGCCCTGACGGTTGGCGGCGATCTTCTGGGCGATCTCCTGGGGGGAGAACTGCCCCTGGCCTGCGGGACCGTGGTAGTGAAGGACCGCTGCCGATGGTGGCGGCGGCGGGGCGGCGGGAGCGGCACCGGGCTGTCCGCCCATCGCACCGCCCATCATGCCACCCATCATGTTGCCCATCGCCAGGCCCATGCCGGCATCCATCATCGGGTTCGACGCGCCCTCCTTGGAGGCTGCGTTGTCGATGGCGCCGACCATGCGGTGCTGCTGGTACTTCTGGAAGCCCTCACCCATCTCGTTGATGGCGCCGCCCATCCGCCGCATGCGGGCGCGCTCCATGTCGATCTCCCGCATCTCCTTTCGGATTTCTTCGGGAATGTTGATGTTGGTGATGGCAAAGTTGGTGAGCTTGATGCCGTACAGCTCAGTAAACTTCGAGTCGATTCGGGACGCGACCGCTTCGGAGAGGTCCACGGTCTGCCCGAGCAGGCGAGCGACGTTGAGCTGACCCATCTCTCCGAGAGAGTCGGAGAAGTAGCTGATGAGGTCGCTCTTCAGCTGGGTGGTGATCTCCGAGGTCTCATAGGTGCCGCGGTTTCCGACGAGCTCTCGAAGGAACTTTACGGGATCACCGACCTTAAAGTTGTATGTACCGAATGCGCGAGCCTCGATCATACCGAAGGACTCATCTTCGATGGTGAGCGGGCTCGGAGTGCCCCACTTCTGCCCCGGAAACTGCCGGGTGGAGATGAAGAAGATGTCCCCCTTGTAGGGGTAGTTCAGGCCGTACTTGATCGTCTCAAAGAAGCTGGCGATGGCCTTGGTGCGGGTCGACAGCTCATAGGTCCCAGGACCGAAGGCCTCCGAGGCAACGCCTTCGTTGACGAAGACCGCAGCCTGTCCTTCTCGAACGACCAGCTTTCCGCCATCCTGGATGGCCTGGTTGAAGACCGGGAAGCGGTAGACCAAGGTCTGCCGGTCGTCTTCCATCCACTGAATAACGTCAAGAAACTGGGCTTTTGCGTGGTCAACAGCAGTGCCCTTAATAGAATCCCAGATGCCCATGGATGCTCCCTTGTGCGATGGTGCTAGCGTTCCACGTAACATTCGCACAAGGAGTCGTGTGTATTCCAGACAAGAGACTCAAATGCGTCACTCGAAGCGGAAACTGGCCTGCGAGACGAAGGGGTAGGCGTCGAGGCCCTGGGTCACCGCGAGATCGACAGTCGGGGTGAGGATGGTCGTGGGCATCCCCAGCCAACGCCGAGTCTCACCGATAAGATCGGTAAACAGCACCCTGCGAGGAGACAGCGGGCCGACCCGAGAGAGGGCAGCATCTTCCTCTCCATGATCCATCCCGACCAGCAGCCACTCCGCTCCAGATATCTGCTCGTGGTTTGTCGAGAGCCAAGAGTCCGGAGTCCCGGAATGCAACGCGAGGTTGAGGTGGACCAGCTTCTTGCCATCCTCAAAGGTAAAGACCACGACCTGGGGGGCACACTGCGGGAGGCCGCGTCGCTGACGAAGTCGAGAGATGGCCCGCCGGGGACTGCCAGCGGCCGCCTTTGCTTTGTAGACCGCCTCAATGGGCGTCATCGGCGGGATGGGCTCATAGGGAATCAGGGCAATGGACACCCCATCCAGGAGGGACTCACCCCGAACGATCTGCCCCTGAGACTCCAGCCAGACCAGAACCGCCTCGGGCGCAATCACGGTGGGACGCAGACCAGCACGGACCGCCTCCGCAGCGGCCTGGAGGTGCTCGGGCCACTGCCAGGTGATGACCGCGACCTCTCCGTCGAGGAGCGGCTGCACGGGGTTGATCCGGAAGTGCCGACCAGGTCGCTCCAGCCGGACGCCCGCGTGGCCTTCATGACTGATGCGAAGCTTATAGGGGAAGGGGCGTGGCGCATTCATGGAGGTACAGTAACGCAATGACACCGCTGTCACTCATCGCTCTGGCTTCTGCAGGCGACGCGCTGGTTCGCGTCGAGGTTCCGAACCATCCCGATGCACTGATCTCCAGCCATCTCGGGAGCCTGCTGGCAGCACCGCCGACCGACGGCACCCCCTCGCGCCCCGCCCCCGTTGCCGAAACAGACGTGGGCCCCATCGGAGGGTATTCTGCCTGGGAGGCAATGGATGCGATGTCGGTCGGTGCCTGGCACGAGGCAGGCTACGGCGGTGCAGGGGTGCGCATCGCGGTGTTTGATCTGGAGTGGTACGGTGCTGAGCTGGATGCCGCTGAGCTGGGTGACTTCACCACCCACGACTGCTACGTGCAGCGCTCCTGTGAGCACCCCATCGACACCCTCCGGCCCACGTTCTCGTTTGAGACCGGAAGCCACGGGGTGGCCTGCGCAGAGGTCATCCGAGACATCGCACCAGAGGCTGCCCTGTACCTCGTGCGAGTCAGCACCCTCACCACCCTGGAGAACGCCGTCCAGTGGGCCATTCGAGAAGACATCGATCTCATCAGCATGTCGCTCTCGTTCTTCAACGAGAGCTTCTACGACGGCACCGGCGCGATCAATGAACAGATGGACCTGCTGGCAGAGGCCGGCATCCTGATGGTCACCTCAGCGGGAAACTACGCCGATCAGCACTACCAGGATGCGTTCACCGATCGCGACAGTGACGGCTTCCATGACTTCCCGTTCGGCGACGGCCTGCCGATCTACCTCTCCAGAGGCAGCCGCCGCATCTACCTGTCCTGGGATGAGTATCGAAGCTGCGGCCGCACCGACCTCGACGCCTACGTCTACAGCGAAGACGGCCTGCTTGTGGGCCGCAGCACCAACCGGCAGGACTTCGAGCAGGAGACCTGCTCCCCCATCGAGCGCGTCTCCGCATGGGCCGAGGAGTCGGGCTGGTACACCCTCAAGGTCCACCACGCCGGGGGCATGAACACCGTGCGGTTCGACATCATGGCCCGCAACGGAGAGGTCTACGAGCCAGTCGTCGCAGGCTCGATCACCGATCCCGGCACCCATCCCTCCGTCATGACCGTCGGCGCGATCCGTGGGCTGAACTACCTGGAGGCTGACGTCGAGGCGTTCTCCTCGCAGGGGCCGACCGCTGCCAACCTCCCCAAGCCAGACATCGCCGGTCCCAACGGCCTCAGCTCCACCGTCTACGGCCCCACCGGCTTCTACGGCACCTCCGCCTCGACGCCGGCTGTGACCGGTGCTCTGGCACTGGTGATGAGCCAGGATCCGACGCTGACTCCAGCAGAGGCCGGCGAGCAGCTGACACGCTGGGCGCTCCCCCCTCCGGGAGGAGAGACCTGGAGCAAGCCGGATCCGGGCATGGGGGCTGGCCGAGCACGGCTCCCGGATCCGTCCATCCTGTCGAGCGGCTGCCGGTCGTCGACCGCGCTCCTGTTTCTCCCGCTGGTGCTGACCACAGGTCTGAGGCGACGTCGCCGACCGGATGCGGTAGGCTCACGATGAGATGTTGACGCACACCACCGCACTGCTGCCTCTTCTGGCAGGCTGCCACGTCTTCGCTGACGGTGAGATCCCGCTGACCTGCGACGATCTGGCCGACTGCGGAACAGAGACCAGCGGCGACTCGGGCGCGCTGCAAGATGACTTCTCTCTCTCTGCCGGCCTCGCCCTGTCGATGACCGATGCCGAGCAGTGGCTGGCGATTGCCTACGATCCACCCGCGCTCGATCCGCAGCTCCAGAAGGGAGGCTACGGCAGCATCACGGGCGCGATCGCCTGGTCGGCCGATCGCAACCGACTGTTTCTCGCTGCTGATGGTGCGCTGTTTGCGTTTGGCTCAGACAAGTCAGACATCAGCAAATTTGAGCTGCCGGTTTTCGAGGATGTGCGCGACATGGTCACCATCGACCAGTCCGTTTTCATGATCACCGACAGCTGGCTCATCAAGCAGCCCAGCCCCACAGAGGAGGCCCTCGTCCTCAACGACAGCGATGGTGGGCTCGGCTTTGTCTCCATGGTTGCTGATGGCCTCTCGCTCTACATCGTGGCGGTCAAAGACGACGCCGGAGCCAGCCTCTACCGATATGACACCGAGACCGACGATATCGAGCTGCTCGCAGACGGTTTCGATTCCAGCACCGAGAAGATCGAGGGAGACCTCTTCTTCGACGAGGCCGGTGCGCTGATGTCGTGCTCGGCTGCTGGCGAGATCTACATCCTCGACGACCTCATTGAGAGCGGTCAAGGGACACCGATCGTCGGCCCGAGCACGCTGGCCATCAGCGATGCTCTCACCTGCGGGATCGACCCGGAGAGCGCGAGATTCCTGGTGATCTCCGCCTCACAGGGACTCATTGTACTGTCACCAGATGAAGACGACGTCCTGATCGAGCTGGCTGCTGAGGGACACACCCTCGGCGGTGCACAGATCTACTGATCGCAGGTTCCCTCCATCGGAGCGTATACTGCGCGCACATGAGGAGACTGATTTATGAGCGTCCTGCTCGTGGTCCTTGGCTGCACCACCCCAACCACCATCACCCCTTCACAGATTGAGCGCGTCGAGCCCGACGCTGCCATCGCCGCCCAGATCATTCCAGCGGTCGGGTATGGAACGGTGGAGGTCCCTATTCGGCTGATCAACAGCTACGGGATCGCTGTCGGGACTGGTGATCTCTCCGTCACGGTTGAGGGCGGCGAGGCCGCAGCGGGCAGCATCTCTGCTGACGCCACTGGCCACGCCATGCTGACCGTCGATGCCCCATCTCCTGGTGCGCTCCAGGTCAGCGTCACCGGCACCGTAGCCGGCGAGGGCACCATCTATGCCCTCGACAGCGCTCCACCGGAGGTCATCGCCCCCACCGGTGGCATCCTCCCCCTGGAGGCCCCTGCGGTTGCGTTCTCTGCGCCAGGAACTGGCGGCGTCGCGTTTGCGGGTGGTGACGAGGTCTGGTGGCTGCCGGCAACACCCGGCGCTCAGGCCTACCGGGTCGCGGCGCTCCCCTACGACGTCGAGGGAATCTGGGGTGTCCACGTCGACGAAGACGGCGTGATGGATCTTGCCATCTGGTCCGGCTCCCAGGTCCTCCTCCTGCGCGGCTGGTACGGCGGCGGGTACAGCTGGGGAGCGGCCTGGGAGACCGACGCCGGACAGATCGTCGGCGTCTCCGCCACAGACCTCGACAGCGACCGCCTCACCGACATCGCCATCGGAATCGACGGCGAAGGAGAGGCCTGGGTAGAGGTTCTCTATGGAGACGGTGTCTGGAACTTCGAGGCTGACGAGCCGCTGGAGCTGCTGTTCCAGATCGACAGCCTGACTGCGGACGATGAAGACCGGGACGGCTACGCCGACATCACCCTGCTCGCCGCCACCGACGGCACCATCCGCCGCTACTCCCGCAACGTCGACGGCTGGGCTGGCGGCAGCCCATCGTCGATCGGATCCGGTGCCTACCAGGCACTCAACGGCTCGACCCTTCTCCCGCTCCTCGACCTCAACGGCGACGACACGCCAGAGCTGATCGTCGAGGGAGCGCCGGGAGCGTCCTCACAGGAGCTGGTCTTCTTCAACCTGGGCAGCGACTCCATCGTCAAGTACGAGCAGTCCTACGCCAGCTTCCACGTCGCGCTCGGTGACATGGAGGGCAACGGCTACAACGACCTCCTCATCGTCGAGGACGGAACCCTCCATCTCAACCGCTACGATGTAGACGGCGGCTCCTTTCTCGCCCAGAACTACACCCTCCCCGGCTCCGCTGGTCCGGTCGCGACCGCCGACATCAACAGCGACGGTCTGCTCGATCTGGCCATCTTCAGCGACCAGCCCACCTGGCTGCCCGGCGTGCTCACCGAGGGCAGCGACTCCGCGCCCGGCAGCGACGAGTGCACCGACACGCTCGACAACGACGCCGACGGCACCATCGATGAGTACGATGCACAGTGCGAGAACTGGCGACTGGCGGAGTACAACTGGCGGAGCTTCGGCCTGCTCCTGTCTGGTCCGTACCTGATCGCAGACCTCGACGGAGACGGAGATGACGACGTCCTCGGCTTCACCGATAGCGGCGATGCACTGCAGCTGAACATGTGGCGCTTCTCGCTCAACGAAGACGGCGACACCCAGGTCTCTCCGGGAACCCCGCTCGACCTGGGCAGCTCAGAGCCCCTCGCCCTTGCTCGCTGCGAAGATGACATCTACGCCCTCACCACCAACGACAACGTCATCATCAGCCAGATCGCCATCGAAGGCAGCGCACTGGTTCAGGAAGACTGGGCCAGCATCGAGGGTGAATTCATGGACTGCGGCGAGATCAATGGATCTCGTGGTGCTGTGGTCGCCACCGCGACCGGCGAGTGGACCACCTACAACTGGTTCCTCGGCGAGTACGAGACCGGCTTCATCGATGCCCCTGGGGATGTCGCCCTTGCGGACACTGACGGAGATGGCGTCAACGAGGTGGTCGGCTGCTCGGGTGAGTGCAGCATCGTCGCGGCCGACTTCGACGGCGACGGCCTCGAGGAGCTTGTACGCTCTGAGGCCGCAGGAATCACGGTCGAGGGCTGGGGAGAGACCATCGAGCTTGGTGCTGAGGGCATCGTCTCGCTGTCCGATGCCGACGGCGACGACCTGATGGACCTCCTGGTCACCTCCGTCCCAGACGGACGGGTGATGCTGTACACCGGGCTTGGAGCTGGCCTCTTCCCCACCGTGAGCTGGCAGGTCAGCCAGGACATTGCGACCAATGCATCTCTGGGAGATGTCGATGCTGATGGCCGGCCTGAGCTGCTCTTCCCCCAGGACGACGGCACAATGCTCCACAGCCCGATTCGATAGTCACGCGACCCGATTCGATAGTCACGCAACCCGATTCGATGGCCACACAACACACTCCACCGAGTTCGGCGGAGCGAGAAGGCATCGGATATAAGACCAGCCAACCGTGAGGAGACCCGAGCCATGGGCAGCCGTATCTTTGTGACAGGGGCGAACGGGCGTGTCGGCATGCCGCTGATCCGCGCCTTGGTTTCTGAGGGACACCAGGTCATCGGCCTCGCGCGGAATGACGAGAAGGCCGGCGTAGTTCGTGCGCTGGGAGCCGAGTGCCTGGTCGGCGATCTGTCCAGCACCGACGTCTTGACCAAGGGAGCCGACGGTGCGGAGCGGATCTACCACCTCGCGGGTGGGGTTCGCGGCAAGGGCCAGGAGACGCCAGACGTCATCAACAGCCAGGGCACCGCGAGCCTGATCGAGGCCATCGGTCGCGCAGACACCGCCAGCCTCGACAGCGTGCTGTTCACCAGCACCTGCGCCATCTACGGCGACCGCTCGAACCTCTGGGTTCCCGAAGACATGACGCCCACCCCCAACACCCGCTACGGCAAGAGCAAGCTCGCAGCCGAAGAGGCCCTGCTGAGCAGCGGCCTGCCGGTCCGCATCGTTCGGCTGGCGGCGGTCTACGGGCCAGGCTTTCCGTTCATGATGGTCGAGCGGATGCAGGCCGGGAAGGGCTGGCTTCCCGGCGAGGGACGAAACTACATCCCCACGGTCCACATCGACGACGCCGTCGAGGGCCTCAAGTGCATCGACAGCGCCGGAAAGCCGGGTGAGATCTACCACCTCGCAGACCAGGAGCCGCTGCTCCTCAAAGAGTTCTATGCCGAGGTCCACAAGCTCAGCGGCGGAGAGCCCCTGAAGTTCTGGTCCACCTGGGTCCCCAGCTACGTCCAGCGCAGCGCGGCGCGCTACAATGAGCGCCTTCAGTCTCGCATCAATCGACGTCCGCAGTTTACGCCGGACAATCTCAAGCTCTACACCAATTCTGTACGCCTGAAGGTCGAGCGCCTTGAGAAAGAGCTATCCTTCACCTGGAAGTACCCCAACGCCGCATCCGGACTCGCGGCAACCCTCCAGGGTTGACTGGTACGGCCCCTTACCGTATAGAGTCCAGAATCAAACTCCGAGGCACAACCCTGATGCTGCTCGCCCTCACTTCTCTCATCGGCTGCGCCCCGCAGGATGCCGAAGTCTCTGCCCACTGGTTCACCTGGCTGGCAGCAAACTCCTCCCCATCAGTCGAGGAGAACAGCATCGACGGCATGCTTGAGGAGGCCACGGCCTTTGAGTGCAGCGGTCGTGGCTGGGACAGCGACACCAATGACTGGGAAGGCGGCTACATCGGCCCTGCGAATGAGTACCTCACCGCAGGGCAGTACGTCGGTGGTGACTGCGCCCCAGACGACGGAAGCTGTGACGCCGCTGCGCTGGCGGCGGAGTGCGAGGACATCAACAACACGTACTTCCACACCTTCCTGCAGGATGATGGCTTCTACGCCATGCAGGGTGAGCTCGAGTCGTACCGCTCCGAGGCGTACATCAACAGCGAGAACGACTTTCAGCTGAGCGTTCACCAGAGCCTCGACAACGGTGAGGACTTCCGCTTCCAGTTCACCATTGCCGCAGACTTCGCTCCGGTCGAGTGCATCGATCAGAACGGCGAGACCGTTGTGCAGTACGTCGACGACAAGGAGTGGATCGGCCAGTGGTCGGACACTGAGGATGGATACTCCATCTACTACCTCAACGCCGGCTCCTACCAGCTCAACCCCAGCAGCACCGATGACTACTGGTTCCTCGTCTCTGAGTGGAACTCTGGCTTCGGGTCCGCAAAGTTCTCCTCGGATGAGTTCAACGTGCTGCCCGGTGAGTACGGGGACTACGAGCACGTTGAGGACTACGAGGACAACACTCGAGAGGCCCTGTTCAGCAACTCCAGTCACTTCCTTGCGGTCAGCGATCGCTCCGATCTGACCGATGCGACGATCCAGGACACATACGCCGCCTACTCCGACAAGCTGAGCAACTACGCTGAGACCTGGGGCGAGGAGATGTCCAGCACGGCTGGTGCCACCTCTACAGACGGCAACTACGTCTTCAGTCAGAAGGTCGAAGACAACCAGTGGCGCGAGCTCGACGCTGGCATCTCTGGCCTTGATGGCTGGATGGAGCTGCACCACAGCTGGGTGCGGGTCAAGGACAACACCTCCTTTGAGCCGGGCAGCGTTGTCGAGGGCGACTTCCAGATCATGATGGGCGGACTCGACTCCGGCTCTCGACTCCTGGTCATTGGAACCTTCAAGGTTGAAGATCTCCGCGATGACCCCTGGGGATACACCTTCTTCGAGGACGAGAAGCGGGAAGAGAACAACACACCGTTCTGCGACGGCTCCACCATCGAGTAGGTCAGACGGTCCGGTTCCGTTCGGCCAAGGTACCGTTCGGCCAAGATGCCGTTCGGTCTGTTGATTGACAGTCCAGACCCCTCTGTTACAGTTTTGATGTCAGGTTGAGCCGACATCTTTATGGTCGGGACCTCCTACTCTGTGTGCCCAGTGCGTCCCCCCCCCAACACTTGGCACCGTAGGAGGCCCGGCCTTTCCCAAGGGTTCTTCCCTGACGAACAGCCCTGGCAGCAATGCCGGGCTTTTTTCTGTGGTGTGGACATCAAGCTGTGGGCTCCGGAATCGCTGCGAGCTGCACTGGAGATCCGATGATTGCTGTCCTGGTTGCCTCAACAGCTGCTGCTGGTCCCTGGGTCAAGGCCCCCGGACACGCCTACATGAAGGCCGGCTATTCTCGGTTCAGCGCGGACACCTTTGTCCAGCCCGACGGCACCGAGGTCGCCGGCACAGAGTACGTCGGCCACACCAGCACCCTCTACGGCGAGGTCGGTCTGCTCGACGGACTCCAGCTGGTGTTCAACACCCCATTCGTCGGCTCTCGAAACATCGTCGATGATGTCTCCTACATCAACCGATGGGGAGGCGACGTCAACGCCGGCGTCGAGTACGGCCGAAGCTTCGGCAGCACACCGGTCTCGCTGCAGGTCCTCGGCAAGATCCCGACGTATGACAACAACGACCTCAGCGCCTACGGCAACGCCGCAGCACTGTTTCCGGCGATTGGAGATGGACAGGTCGACCTGACGGCGCTGGCTGCAGTCGGTCGTGGCTGGTCTGTCGGTCCGATCCGGGGCTGGGTGTCTACAGAGGTTGGCTACCGACACCGCACAGAGATCTGGGCTGGAGACTCCTCCCAGCCCGAGCGGGAGCTCGTCGATGGTGTGCCCTGGACCGCTCAGCTTGGCTACAGCCCACGGGTCAAGGAGCGTGATCTCGGCTGGACGTTCGTCAGCTTGGGCGGCATCAACAACTTCACCACCGATGATGTCACCACCCAGTTCATCCAGGCCAGCGTCGGCGGCGGCTTTAACATCGTCGGAGATCTGTTCGCTGAGGTTGGCTACAGCGACATGATCTGGACCCGCGCCTCTGCACCCGGCGGTGGGATCAGCCTGGGGCTGAGCTTCAACAACTGAGGGCGGTCGGTAAAGTCTGGGTTGAATCCTTGGGCAGACTTGGCTGAGGGGTCAAACGGGAACGAAGCGTGCCATAGTCCTTCCCCATGGGAAAACGCCGCTCAGCCGTTGTCATCGCATCGCTCATCTGGGGAGCCTCGATCCTCTTGTCCCGGGTGATCGGCCTGGTCCGGGAGGCGGTCATCGGCCGGGTGCTCGGCGGCGGTGAGGCCGCAGATGTCTACTTCACTGCGTTCATCCTTCCCGACTTCCTGGGATACCTGCTGGCCGGTGGTGCGCTCTCGCTGGTGTTCATTCCGATCTTCAACGGCCACCTTGCCCGAGGAGACGAGGACGCCGCCTGGTCAGCGTTCTCCGCGATCACCAACGTCGTCGGCGGGCTGCTGCTGCTCTTCACCCCGCTGCTGTGGCTGGGGGTTCCTGCAATTGTGCCGCTCATCGCGCCGGGCTTCGACGAGGCACAGTCCCAGACGCTGATCCGCCTGACCCGAATCATGCTCCCCGCCCAGATCTTCCACCTCATCGGCGGGCTGCTCTCGGCTACCCTCCAGGCCCGAGACCGCCACACCCTCCCAGCACTGGCGCCGCTCCTGTACACCGCCAGCATCATCGCGGGCGGCTTGCTGGGGGGCGGCTCGATGGGCGCGGAGGGCTTCGCCTGGGGGGTGCTGGTCGGGAGCGTCCTCGGGCCGTTCGGGCTTCCGCTGATCGGCACGCTGCGGCATGGGCTGCGGTGGCGCCTCACCCTGCCCTTCTCTCACCCGGATCTTCGGGTCTGGTTCGTTCGCTCATTGCCGATCATGCTCGGCTTCTCGGTCATCGTGGTCGATGACTGGATCCTTCGCCGTCAGGGCTCGCTGCTCGCGGAGGG
Source organism: Myxococcota bacterium (assembly GCA_029251165.1). Lineage (GTDB taxonomy): Bacteria > Myxococcota_A > UBA796 > UBA796 > UBA796 > JAQXDW01. The sequence continues at coordinate 23,655 of JAQXDW010000073.1, read as the reverse complement.
ATCCATCGCGACCCTCCAGTACGCCAAGACCCTGATGAAGGTCCCGATGGGCGTCTTCGGACTCGCGACCGGGGTCGCGGCTTATCCGACCATCACTCGACTCATCGGTACTGGCGAAAACCAGAAGGCGTATGCCCTGCTCAGCGGCGCGGTCCGGCGAATGCTCGTGCTCGCGATGGGGGCACAGGTGGCGCTGACGGCTGCCGGTCCCGAGATCGCACGGGTGATCTATGGCGACCGACTCCTCGCCGGTCAGTCTGATGCCATCGGCATCGCGCTGGGTGCGATGAGCCTCGGGCTGTGGGCCTGGGCAGCACAGACGGTGGTGGCCCGAGGGTTCTACGCGCTGGGCAAGACCTGGGTGCCGACCCTGCTGGGCTCCGGCACCGTCCTGGTCTTCTACCCCCTCTACACCACCCTTCGCGACACGCTCGGAGTGACCGGACTGGCCCTGGCGAGCGCTGCGGCGATCACCGCGTATGTGATCCTGCTCATCGCTGCACTCCGCCGTCAATTCCCGGGCGTGTCCGACGGCTATGGAGCGTTCTTCGCTCGGATGGTCCCGGCGACCGCAGCGGGGCTGCTGGCGGGTGTGGGACTCCGGCAGGTCATCGACGTTCCAATTCCGCTTGTTCAGGGAGCGCTTCTCGGCAGCGCCGGCGGCGTAGTCTTCCTGGTGGTCGCGCTGATGCTGCGGGTGCCAGAGCTGTCTGAGGTGATCTCATTGATTACCGAGAAGGTCGGCAGACGACTCCGCCGGAAGCGTTAAAAGGAGTGCTCCCCGACGGCGACCCCTCCATGCACACCTCCCACCAGATCACCACCCTGCGGCGCAAGGCCGAGCAGGAGGGCTCAGACGCTGAGCTGCTCCGGCTCCGAAGCCTGGAGCGCTCCGCAGAGGCTCTCCCGCCGCTCATCGACGGTGTGCGGCGCTGTGAGCTGCTGTGGGCCGATCCAATCTCCTCGACCTGGACGGGCTGGGAGATCCGAGGAGGACGACGGGTCCTGCTGCGCTGCATTCGGAGGGACTGGAAGGAAGACCGAGTGATGCGGCGGCGGCTGGCACGCGCAGAGCGCACCCTCCCCGCGCTCCGCACCGCGAGCTGGCATGCCGACGGGGACTGGCCACACCTTCGCCTCCACCTGTCAGGCAGCTTGCTGCGCGATGGGCTCTCCAGCCCCGACGAGCCCGGGCTCACTGCAGGCATCCTGACTCGGGCCATCGCAGGACTCGCCGCGCTCCACGGCGCCGGCTTCCACCTCGGCGGCGCGCTGAGCGATCACATCGTGCTCACTGAGCAGGGGCCGGAGATGTTGTGGCTCGATCGGTTCGACGCGCCCGGCAGCCCTGAGGAGGATCTCCAGGCGCTCGGACTCCTCGCAGAGCAGCTCAACGAGGCCAGCCATGACCCCCTCGCGGACATGGTCGCGGACTGGGCCGATGCTCCGCCGCCGACGGCAAACGACGGCGCAGAGCTGCTGCGACAGTCGATGTCACACACCCTGCTCACGCACCGCCACCGGCTGCGTCGCATCCGACAGAGCAGCGCCCACCTCAGCGACGTGCGTCGACTGCGGCTGCTCGTCGAGCGCCTCGCGGCCTGGCCGCCGCCGACCGGCTCCGCCTGCCTCAGCGCCAACGATCCGGAGGTACCGATCTTCCTCCACAGCGACGGTGTCCAGGTTCAGGGCGGACCGCGTGGTGCAATGCTGACCGTGTACAGCCCCGACGACGGCCTCGATCCACAGCGTCACCGGCAGCTCGCTCGCGCCTGGCGACGGCGCTCCGCGGTGATGGAGACCAGCCGCTGCGACATCCAGCAAACGCTCGACGGCAAGCCGCGAGACGCCGAGGGCCTCATGCGATGGCTGAAGGCGCGCGCGGAGCTGCGCACCCTGCGCCTCCTCATGGAGCGTGCGGGCGCGACCTGAGCGCAGCTACTCCACAAGATCCAGGGTCAGCAGGTAGCTGCGATTGCAGTCCGCGCCGCCCTCTGAGGTGATGATGATCTCGAAGTCTGCGGTCTGATCCGCGAAGAGATCCTCGGTCATGCTCGCAGAGAGGTTGCCGTCACCGGCTTCGTCAAAGAGCGTCTCGCCGGTCGTCCGGTTCTCGATCGTCAGACGATAGTCCGCCCCGCTGGGGATGCTGCCCAGCGAGAGGGAAAGGGCAAAGTAGGGACTCCAGGTGTCCTCAAAGCTGAACACAAAGCGATCGACGTCATCATCGTTGTGCAGCAGCCCCTGGATGGCCTGCACAGGGCTGTCGTTGACCGAGCCAAGATCGTGGGCGCTGGTGTCGTTGGGCTCATACATGTCGTCGTCCGCAGCGTCCTCGTCCAGCACACCGTCGCAGTCCTCGTCGGTGCCGTCGCAGCCGTCGATGGCGTCAGGGTTCACGGTCGCGGAGGCGTCATCACAGTCGCCCTCGTTCTCGGTGTAGCCATCGCCGTCGTCGTCGATGTCGTCGGGATCCGCCTCCGGGGCCGCGCCGTCGGTGTCGCCATCGTCCATGCTGCCCGTGTCTGACGGAGCGCCGCTGCTGGTCACCACGACGTCTTCCGGGGCAGAGAACCCACAGCCGGACAGCCCAAGGAGCATCCCGACCATCACCCACCCTCTCTCACAGCATGCTTGTGCGCTACTCATCCAGCGACCTTAGCAGGCTGACGTATCCAAACGCATAGCCAAGCTCGGTGTTCAGCCGCCACAGCTCCTCGCCCTCGGGAGAGAGGTACTGGATGACCCCTGAGGTGCTCCAGTCGACCAAGGTGCTGCCGTCCTCGCGCCGATCGACGTCTCCGAGCGCATAGACAGACAGCGCCGGCTCGTGCTGGTAGGTCCAGACCTCTTCAGCGACCCGCTCCTCCAGATCGAGGGCGAACTCCACGACCCGCGCAGGCTCCTGGAGGTCGTAGCGGTTGTCGAACGACAGGATGCGATCCGGAGCGAGCCGCTCGAACTGGTGCTGATGGGAGGTCGGGGTCGCGCCCTCGGCGTAGGTGAAGTCGCTGATCGTGGGATCGCCGCTGAGCACCCAGTCCAGCGCCCCGGTGCTGGCCTCGAGCTTGATGATCGCATCGAAGCTTCGCAGCGACAGGTAGAAGGCGTCTTCGTCGGGGTAGTAGTCGAGGGCATTGGCATGGGTCCAGCCGCCGAGATCGTCGCTGAGTCCAGCGTATGTGAAGTCATCCCAGGCGCTCCACAGCAGCGTGCTCTCTCCGCTGCGGTCCACCCGATAGATGCCGTCCCCCGGCACCATCTCTCCATCGACCGACTGCTCGACCCGCCCGATGACCGCGAGGTCTCCATCGGGGAGGACGAGAAAGTCGTGGTTGTGGGGCTGGAAGTCGAGGACCTCTGCCTCGGAGCCATCGAGAGGCTGTCGAATGATCGCGTTCTGTCCGCTGATGTCGAAGCGGTTGAAGGCGATGATCTCCTCGGAGCGGTCCAGCCACGCCCGGTAGGAGAGGTCGCGGGGTGCCAGCGGGGTGTGCCAGACGATGTCGCCGTAGCGGTTGATGATGACCACCAGGCCGGTGGTTCCCATCAGCGGGACCACGAGGTAGCCGGGCAGGGCATCGGGATCCCCGGTGAGGGTGAGCTGTGGAAGATCCGCAGACAGGGCACCGGTGGTTACGGTGGTCAGCGGACTGGTGTCGGTGTCGGTGACGACCTGAAGGTAGACCACCTGCTCCGGACTCAGCCCGATCAAGATGGCCTTATGCTCAGTGCCCGAGGTGGTCTTTGAGCGACGCCCGAGCTCCTTGGTGTGGCCGAATTCGACGTGGGCATCCGTCGGCTCTGGGGTCGTCCACTCCACCGTGATCACGGTGGAAATGTGCTCACTGACGGTGGTCTGAAGCTCGATCCCGGGACGACAGCCTGAGGCGAGCACCAGCGCAAGCATGAGGCGCTTCATGGGGTGCTCCTAACCCGGTCGATGCCCCACATGCGCTATCCTGTGCCCCGATGCGCTGGGCAGAGGCTACGCAATGGCTGGGTCGTCGGGTCCTGGTAACAGGAGCCTCCGGGTTTGTTGGGCAGGCCGTCTGTGAGCTGCTGCTGGAGTGTGGGGCCCAGGTACACGGCAGCTACCGCTCCCGCTTGCCGCCAGCAGGCGTCATCGCTCACCCCGCGCACCTCCCGGGAGATGCCGCGGAGCTGCTGGATCGGGTGCGCCCAGAGGTGGTCATTCACCTCGCGAGTCCAGTTCACCTCGGCCGCCAGCCAGCGCTCTATCCGCTGATGCGGGCAGGGATCCTCGACGCCACTGCGGCCATCGCTGAGGGCTGCATGCGACACAGCGCGAGGCTCCTGCACGTCGGGACCTGCGCAGAGTATGGCGACCAGCCATCGCCGCTGTCTCCGGCTCTGTGTCCGGCACCGCTGTCGCCCTACGCCGCCCTGAAGGCTGCGGCGACCCACTGGGTCATGACGATGGCACGCACGGGCGGGCTGCGCGCCGGGGTAGTGCGACCATTCCGGGCGTTCGGCCCTCGAGACACCAGCAGCGTCCTCTCTCTCGTCTACCGCTCCCTGCTCACCGGAACGCCCATCGCTCTCACTGACGGTGCCCAGGTCCGTGAGTGGAACGACGTCTATGCAATCGCGACCGGCATCCTCGCGGCAGCGGCCCATCCCGGTGCTGTCGGACGGATCCTCAACCTCGGCGGCGGTCATCGACGGAGCGTGCGCGCGATGTGCGAGGCCATCGTGGATCATGCCGGAGCCGATCGCGCTCTGCTACGGTTTGGCGCACACCCACGCAGAGCCGGTGAGCCGGCGACCTTCTTTGGAGACCACGCCCTGACCACTGAGCTGCTTGGTCCCCTGCCCCATCCCCCGCTGTCCGACAGCCTCACCGAGACCCTGGAGTGGCACCGTGCGCATCCAGACTGAGCCGGTCATCATCCACAGCGACACCCGCGGTGCGCTGACCAAGGCCTGGCCCGGCTCGGGGTCCGGTGAGGTCTACGCCGCCGAGCCCCTGCCGGGGCATCCCCGAGGCCACCACGACCACCGCCATGGCGGCGAGTGGGTTGTTCCGCTCCAGGGCGTCGCGCGCCTGATCCTCAAGGAGCCCACCACTGGACAGCGTGCAGAGGTCCGGCTGGAGGGCATCCGCGCGCGGGTCGAGGCCGGCATTGCCCACACCCTGATCGCTGCCGATGAGGCTCCCGCCCTTGTCCTCGCCATCGCAGATTGTGCGTGGCAGGAAGAGACCATTTCCTACCCGGTCGCGATCTCATGAACTACGCCATCCCCATCCTCGTGATCGCCGGCTTGGTGGCGACCGCGACCTCGGTCGCTTCAGGACTGCCGTGGTGGGTGATCGGCCTCATCGGCCTGCCGAGCATCCTGTGGGGGCCAGGCTACGGGCTGTCGTGCTGGCTGAACCGTGCGGGCCGGGCCACTGAGCTGCAGCGTCTCATCGACGCCGCCTGGATCGGCATGGCCCTCGCCTGGATTGATGTCGCGCTCATCCGCGAGCTTGGGCTGCGCGGCGACGATGCAGCACAAGCACTGATCGGCCTGTCTGGCGCCTGGGCGCTGCTGGGACTCATCGCGGGGCGGCGACACATGCTGGTCCGCTCGGCACCACAGCGAGAGCTCGTCGGTGGACTCGCGGTCCTCGCGGTGGTCGTCGCCCTCATCGGCTGGAAGGGCGGCGATCTCACGCGGCCTCTCGATGGCCACTGGTACCTCAAGGGCGCCGACAACGAAGGCCACCAGCCCCTCGAGCTGCGGCCGGGCATGGGCTGGCAGTCCTCTGAGCAGCTGGGATGGCCGGAGTCCGGTGCGATGATGCTGGTGCCCGAGCCCAACCAGACCGCTCCCACCCTGGTCGCCGAGGAGCGGGTGCGCGGACGACTCATCGTCGCGGTCCGAGGCCCCATCGGCAGCCGCATCACCATCGGCGACAAGACCGCAGTGGTCGAGGCGTCGATGATCGAGCGGGAAGACGAAGGCCCCGTCCGACGCTACCTGACCCGAGGTGTCGCTGCGGTCTCCACACACGTCGAGCTAGAGCCCGGCCAGGCGATGGCGATGGAGGTGCAAGGAGAGCGCGTCTATCTGTTCCCCGGCACTGACGCGGTCTGGTCGATGCATGCGGTGGGGGCACTCCGATACGTCAACTACTACCAGCTCCTCAACCAGGTCGAGAACCAGGTCTGGGCAGAGGAGGTCCTCGACTCCCGGCGGTTCACCTGGAACCAGCCGCCGGGGTGGTCGCCGCTGCTGGCGACCACGGTGCTGCTTGTTCAGCCCGACCTGCCCGGCGCCAACGCGCTGTTTCTGTGGGTGCTCGTGCTGGTCGGAGCAACCTCAGTGCGGCTCATCAGCCTGCTGGCACCCGGCGCTCCGCTGCTCGCCACCCTCATCCCCGCCGGGATGGTGGCCAGCCACGGTCTGCTGATGATCGAGCCGGGCAGCACCAATTTTCCCGACAGCCTGTTCGCCGCCGCCCTGCTCGGGGTCGCGGTCTCGCTGGCTGCTGGGCGCACGGCCGGGTTTGCTGCGATGGGCATGCTCGCAGGAATGCTGCGGTGGCCGGGAGTCATCACCGCGACCATCATCGCCGGCGTGTGGTGGTGGGTGCAGCGAGAGTCCACCGCGAAGCGCGTCGGGCTCCTGTGGGGAGTCGTCGCGATCGGCGGGCTGGCAGCGTTCGCTGCGGTGGTGAGCGGTGATGCCGAAGACCTCGCCTTTATTCTGTACTTCGAGACCTTCCCGGAGCACTGGCATGGGAATCTCGACCCGATGGCGCTTCTCAGCCGCATCCCCGCCTTCTACGCGTCCTGGATTCGATACACCGGCGGCGCGGTGCTCCTGGCGCTGCCGATGGTCATCGGTGCACCGACTGCCGAGCGACGGGCGCTTCGGTTTCTGCTGCTGAGCATCGGCCTCTACAGCCTGTTCCTCTGCACCATCGACCACCACCCGAGCCACTACTTCCTGCCGCTCGTCGGCTTCACAGGTCCCATCCTCGCGGTCGCAGCGACCACGCTCCGGCGACCGCAGGCTCGAGGGGGGCTGGTGATGCTCTGGAGCATCGGGCTGCTGATCTTTCTGTGGATGGGGCAGGTCTGAAGCCACGCATCGCGATCGTGACCGGGGTGACCGGCGCGCTGGCATGGCTGACCGGCTCGCTGGCATGGCTGTCTGCGGATCGCCTGATCCGAGATGGCGATGAGGAAGGACACGTCGGCGCGGCAGAGCTGCTGGTCAGCATCCTCCGAGACGACGGACTGCTGACCTTCCTCGCCACAGCACTCGCCGGCGATCTTGGCGAGTATCCGCCGCTGTACCCCGCAGTGGTCGCGGTGTGGTGGTCGCTCTTCGATGGTCAGCCCGGCGCGCTCGTGGTGCGGGCCGTCAACCTCCTGTGGCCTGTGATCGCCGCAGCCGCCTGCGCCAGCATCGCCAGAAGACTCGCTCGCCCCGCCCTGCCCGTCGCAGTCCTCGTGCTGATGATTCCCGGAGCCTGCGGCCTGTCGCGACACTTCATGCCCGAGGGAATGCTGATCGCTGCGGTCAGCCTCGCTGCCCTGGCAGCACTCTGGGCAGCGGACCAGCCCAGCTGGAGACGCGCTGCGGTCCTCGGAGTGGCCCTGGGGGCAGGGATGCTCGTAAAGCAGACCTTTGTTCTCTACGCACTTCCAATGGCCCTGTGGGCCCTCTGGCGGCTCCGCGTTCACGCCACAGCAGCCATCGCGGTGCCTGCACTGCTCGCTGGTCCCTGGTACGTCACCCACCTCGGTGACCAGATCCGCTATGGGACACAGTCGCTGGAGACCCTCGATCCAGGCTGGCTGTCGTCCGTCAGCTACTACCCCATCGTCGGCGTCCTCACGGAGCTCGGCCCGGTGCTCGCCGGCGCGACGCTGCTCGGTCTCTGGAGCGCCGATCGGCGCTCGCGGTGGCTCATCGGACTCTGGGTTGGGCTGGCGCTGCTTCTGCTCATCGGCGTTCCCCGAAAGTACCCGCGTCTGCTGGTCCCGCTGCTGCCGCTGCTGATGATCTGGGCTGGCGGCATCGCGACCACCCGACTGCGGACCGGTGCGCTGCTCGGCCTTGCTGGAGGATGGGTCACCCTGGCGTCTCTGGTGCTGCTGCCTGAGGTGCCGCTTCCCGGTGAGGTGGACGAGGGCTGCCTCCAGCGGTGGCTGCGTCCCCCGGTTGTAGATGACTTCGGAATGTCCGAGGTCGCTGATGCGGTTCGACAGCGCGGCGCGGCGACTGTCGTGGTCCTCGCAGCACCTGAGATCCCCTGCACGGTGCAGACCACCCACGGCTGGCAGCACCACCTCGCTCCCTACCTCCGCCGCGACGGCTTCGATGTCGAGGTTCTCACCGAGCCGACTCCCGGTGCAGTGGTCATCGACTGGACCCAGGGCGACCGGATGGTGCCCGCGCTGGGGCGGCACTTCGAGATCCGGTGATCGAATCAGATCCAAAACCTGCTACGCTGTCCTCCACGACCGGAGCCCCACATGTCCGACGACAGCATCCCAAACGCCCGCCAGAGCATCGCCCGTGAATTTGCGGACTTCATCGTCCACAACAAAGCATGGTGGATGACTCCGATCGTGCTGGTCTTGGCGTTGATGGTGGCCTTCATCCTGTTCGCGGAGAGCTCACCGGTGCTGCCATTCATCTACACCGTGATCTAAGAGCGCGGGCTTCTTCGGCACGGGCTTCTTCGGCACGGGCTCTCAGGGCTCAGCTCCGCAGAAACCATCCGGCAGGTGCGAGCCAGGTGATCTCACCAGCCGCTCACGCGGAGTCATGCTGCGCCAGCTGGTGTGCTGACCAGAGCGCCTTCACCCGCTGCCCGACAAAATGAGAAAAATGTGTGGGTGCTACCAGGGACGCTGAACTCGAACCACATCAGCATCGTCGGGCTCGAGCGCTATCCAGTAGCTCTCCAAGCCCTCTCCCAGTCCCCGATCCAACAAATCAGCGCGGGTGATCTTGAAGTAAACCGCGACGGGACCGAGCCCGAGGATATAGGCCACGCTCATCAGGGTAAAGCTGATCGCCCCGTTGATTCCGTGGACAACCCTCTTCCAGTTCCGCCACAACAGCTTCATAAAGGCCAGCATCAAGACGACCCTGCCACCGATGTCAACGATCCGTCAACCCAGGGAAGGTTGACGGCATAAAAGGGGTCGTGCTAGTCATGCCCTCCTCCGAGCGCACCATGCGACTCCAATTCACTCAAGAGGCGTGACCTTGAGACCTCGATTTATTGCACTGGCCTTGCTGATTGCCCCCCTCTCTGCTTCCGCAGCGGAGGTGGTGTGGGATGGCCACTACAGAGCGCGGGGGCAGTATTTTAATTCGCTCTCCCTCTCGAGCACCAACACCAACGCTGAGGGCGCAGCAGCACTCATTGATCACCGACTGAGGCTTCAGCCTGGCTGGCTGATGTCGGACAAGGTCGGTCTGTTCACGCAGCTCGACCTGCTGCCGTACACCATGTGGGGGGACGAGGCGATTCAGTTTTCCGACCCGGCACTCGGTGATGATCCGGTCCTCCTCACCGGCGCGGTCCAGCCGCCGACCACCGATGAGGGTGGCAGCACCCTGCAGAACATCCGGGTCACCCGGGCCTTCGCCGAGGTCCACACCGGCGCCGGTCAGCTTCGCTTCGGCCGGATGCCCGTGGAGTGGGGAAGCGGCATGCTCCTCAACGCCGGCAACGCTGCGAACCAAGAGTTCGGCGACACCGTCGATCGGATTCAGTTCACCGGTCGGGCCGGGCAGGTCTACCTCCAGGGAGGCCTGGAGACCAACGCCGAGCAGTTCGTCAATGAAAGCGACGACGTCTGGAGCGTGACCGGATCGGTGCTCTACCAGACCGAGCAGGCCGGGATCGGCATCTACAACATCTACCGACGATACGACTACGACGGTGAGACGTTTGGGATGTACACCTTGGACTTCTGGGGTGCCGCGACGGCAGGGCCGCTGGAGATCGAGACAGAGTTCGTCGCTCAGATCGGCCGCGGAGACCTCGGCGATGGTCTCAACGATGCCTCGATCAATGCCTTCGGTGCCATGATCGACGCCGGCTACACCCTCGACCGCATCCGGGTCGGCCTCAGCGGCGGTCTCGCAACCGGCGACAAGGACACCACGGACGACAATTTCAAGACGTTCACCTTCGATCGGGACTTCAACCAGACGCTCTTCCTGTTCGAGGAGCCGATGCCGACCCTCACCCCGACCGTCTCCAACGACAACAATGCCGGTCGCGACACCGGCGCCGCACGCACCGGCTATGCCTTGAGCAACGCCCTCTATGTGCGCCCTCGTGTCGGGTACGTCATCTCCGATGAGCTCACTGTAGACGTCAGCTACTTCCTCGCCCAGGCCGCCGCACTGCCCGAGGCGCAAGCCGACGACAAGGGCTACGGCTCCGAGATCGACGCCCGGGTCGTCTTCCGTCCGTTCGAGCACTTTGTGTTTGACGGCACCGTCGGCGTGTTCCTGCCCGGTTCCTACTTCAGCAACTACACTGATGACGAGCTTGGCGGTGAATTTGATCGCCCGGCAGTCGGCGCTCAGATCTTGGGCACCGTCGAGTTTTAGGAGTCCCCAATGCAGCTCCGTGGCGTCTACACGGCTCTGATCACACCGTTTAAGAGCGGTGAGGTCGATCTCGACATCTATCGGGCGCACTGCGACCGACAGCTCGCGGCGGGCGTTCATGGGCTTGTGCCCTGCGGCACCACCGGAGAGACCCCGACGCTGAGCCACGCGGAGTGGTCTGGGTGCATTCGGACGGCCGTTGCAGCTGCCGGCGGCAGCGTACCGGTCATCGCAGGCTGCGGCTCAAATTCGACCGCCAAGACCGTCGCCGCCATCGAGGAAGCCCGCGACCTCGGTGCAGACGCCGCGCTCGTGGTGTTCCCGTACTACAACAAGCCCAACCCCGCAGGCCTCGCCGCGCATGTCCAGGCGGCCTGCGCGCCCGGGCTGCCCGTGGTGCTCTACCATGTGCCCGGTCGGACCGGTCAGCGCCTGCCGGCAAGCCAGCTGGAGTCCCTCTGCCGGACCCCGGGTGTGGTGGCGCTCAAGGAGGCCACGGGAGATGTCGCGCTCGGCATCGACATCCTCCAGCGCCTCCACGACACAGACGTCTCCATCCTCTCCGGCGACGACTTCACCTTCGCGCCGCTGACCGCGATGGGCGGCCATGGGGTCATCTCGGTGGTCTCAAACCCCGCACCAGCACAGACGGTCGCCTGGTATGAGGCCGCCAACAGCGGAGACATCGCTGCCCTCCGCGGGCTGTCTGATCGGCTGATGCCGGTGGTCCGCTACCTGTTCTCGTCCTCCAACCCGGTGCCCGTCAAGGCTGCGATGGCTGCAATGGGCCTGTGCGAGAACGAGGTCCGGCTCCCCCTGGCACCTGGAGAAGCCCCGCCGGCAGCCCTGATCAGCGGTCTGGCTTGATGCGAATCGCGGTCCACGGCGCGACCGGACGGCTCGGTCGGCTCATCATGGAGCAGGCTGCTGGAGCAGCGATCGCCATTGGCCGCGGCGGCCCCGTTCCAGACTGCGACGTGGTCATCGACGTCACCTCCGCAGCCGGTCTCGCAGCGCTGCTGCCCCGTCTCTCGGGTCAGTCGCTGGTCATTGGCACAACCGGTGATCTCCCTGAGGCGGCACTGGCCGAGTATGCCCAGGGCGCAGCCGTCGCCATCGTGCCGAATTTCTCAGCCGGTGTCCCGATGCTCATCGACCTCATCCGCGCCGCGGTCATCGCGATGCCGGAGGAGTGGGAGGTCGAGATCGTCGAGGTCCATCACAATCAAAAGAAAGACGCCCCCAGCGGGACCGCGAAGCGGCTGGCACGCGCAGTGGTCGAGTCTGGCGGTCCTCAGCCCGAGCAACACAGCCTCCGACTGGGCGATACCGTCGGTGAGCACACGGTCTGGCTGTCCGGCCCGGGGGAGCGGCTGGAGCTAAAGCATGTCGCCACCCGACGCGCCGTGTTCGCCATCGGCGCGCTTCGGTGGGCGAAGCGAATCTGCGATCTTCCCCACGGTCTGCACCGACCCTGATAGTCAGCAGGTGTGGCACACCTCTTCGTCCTCATCTTCGTCGCGCTGCCGATGCTCCGTCTTCTCTTGGCCATCGCCTGGCCGGGACTGCTAAAGCGGACCGAGGGGCGACGCGCAGAGCGCATGCTTGCCACGCAGTTCGGCGAGGGTCGTGAAGATCCCCGAGTAGAAGCCATCGGCGCAAAGCTTCTCGGCTCGCAGAAGCTACAGGCGAGCTTCCGGGTTCTCGCAGGACCGATCAAGAACGCCGTTGCACTGCCGAATGGTCGGATCTACATCTGGGAAGGCCTGCTGGCGGAGACCCAGGAAGACGAGGACATGCTCGCCGGGGTCATCGCCCATGAGCTTGGTCACCTCACCCACGATCACTTCCTCACCCGCGTCCAGTGGGCAGCGTTAGCCCGGTTTGTGCTCGGCATCATCGGCGGCAGCATCGTGCGCCAGCTCCTCCAGAATGCAGCCGCGACGGTCATCTCCCGAGGCTTCACGCGGGGTCATGAGCTGGAGGCAGACGAGACGGCCATCGGACTGATGCAGTCTGCAGGCTACGACCCAAGCGGACTCGCCCGGCTGCTGGAGCGACTCGCCCAGGACGCCCCTGCGAGCGGCATGCTCGGCTCCCATCCTGAGCCCCGCTCTCGCGCTGCCCGGATTCGCACCCGGCTGGGCCTGGCGTCTCCACCCGTCACCGCTGCGGTGCGTTCTCCACCGGCCGATGGTGGGACCGTCATCCAGTTCCCTGGCGGCAGTCGTCAGTGAGCCCCTGGCAGTGAGCCCCTGGCAGTGAGCCCCTGGCAGTGAGCCCCCGTCAGTGGTTCGGACTCCAGGGACGTGAGCAGTCTCGGCAGAGGTCTCGTGCCGGAACTCCCTGACGCGCTACTGCAGCCCGGTCTGCCGCCAGCACCTCAGAGCGCCAGACCTCAGAGAGCTGCCCGCTGGTGACCTCGCCGACCCGGTTGTGGAGCTGCACATCTCGCGAGCAGAGGGTGATCTTCCCGTCCCAGCTGACCGTGGGGGTTCGCTGCGGTGCTGTGCAGCGTCGGGGACGGTCCTCTTCACCCAGCTCTGCGGTCAGGTCGAGGGCATCCGCGACCCGAGCGAGCTGGCGGCGGGCCTTGGCGTTCTCCAGGTAGTGATCGTGATCGCTGCGGGCAAACCACAGCACCCGAGTCCCCTCCGCTGGAAGACGCCCAGCAGCCGGCGTGAAGCCTGGGTGACGGGCACAGAGCGCGACGGGATCGACTCCCGGTGCAGCGGTCACCTTGAGCACCACCCGCTCTGCATTCGCCAGGAGCGCGAGGCGGTCACAGGGCAGCGTCACCACCCACTCGATCCCCAGCTTCTCTGCAATGGAGGGGGTGAGGAAGGTGCCATCGGTCTCGATCCGGAGGCGATCAAACCGACCGTCGGCCTTCTCGGCAAGCAGAAAGTCAAGGATCGGCTCCAGCTCCGGGTGGAGCAGCGGCTCCCCTCGCCACGCCAGAGAAAGGCAGCCAAACCGCATCCGAGCACTGCGCAGATCGGCCATCACCGAGCGAACCACCTCGAAGCCCATGAAGCCACGTCCGAAGTCAAGATAGCCACGGTCTCGGAGGCGCGTCCAGCTCTCGGGAGTTGCCGGCTCGGGCGTGCTGGCAGTGAGGGTCTGCCAGCGGGGGCCGTCGGTCGGAACATCGGTCAGCTCTAAGCACAGGCGCGCATCGGGGAGCGCCTCGACCCGAGAGCGCAGGGCGGAGAGCCGTCGGGAAGCCCGGCGGGAGGCCATGGAGACCGCGCTGCTTAGCAGGGAGCGCCCAGAGTCGCTCTCCCGACGCAGGTAGCAATTCTGCACACAGGGTGTGGTGCAGGTCTTGACCACTTCTCGGCGCGCGCGGAGCGCCGGAGAGCGCCAGAGCTGCTGGAGGGTCTGCTCTCGAACACTGCCAAACGCACCTGCGAGGAAGTCCAGCTTGCCATCGCACATGATCGCGGCACCGTCGGCGTTGATGTACAGCTCCTTCCAGCCCGCCCAGCAGGGAGCCTCCAGCGGAGTGAGGTCGTCGCGGTAGTAGCTCGGGATCTGACGCAGGTCTTCTGGAGAATTCTGGATGCAGTAGCCGACATCGGGCTGCTGCTCCGCACGACTGGCGAGCCGTCCAGAGAGCGCGGAGAGTGCCGCCAGGTGTCGGGGTCGGAACCACAGCGCTGCGGCTTCCTTCGGGGTGTCTGGTCCGGCGCGAAACAGGTTGAGGATCTGTACGCCGTCAAAGCCCAGCGCCGCCTGCGCGTCGAGGATGGCCTCGAACCGATCGAGGTTGGCGGCATGGAGGATGGTGTTGGAGAGGATCTTTCTCCGAGAGTTTCCGGCCTCTGCGTCCGCAGCACGGATCCGCTGGTAGCCAGCGATGGCTCGCTGCCACATCCCCTGCCCTCGGACCAGATCGTTGGCGATCTCGTCGCCGTCGAGGGAAAAATTGAAGTGCAGCCGGTCGCTGGGAATCGCAGCGATGGCCCGCGCCCGTCTCGGTGTGATCAGTGTGCCGTTGGTGGTGACCGTGACGTAGAATCCCCGGCGGACGGCATAGGAGAGAATCTCCTCGATGTCACCGCGCATAAACGGCTCGCCGCCCAGCGGGTTGAACACCTCGACTCCCCACGCCGCGGTCTGATCGATGATCCCCTTGATCTCCGCACAGGACAGCTCAGGGGCGTCGTAGCAGGTCGTGCACATGGTGCAGGTGAGGTTGCAGCGCAGGGTGACGTTGACGCTGACACGGTCTGGTGGCGCGAGGGAGTGGTTGAGCTTCCGAGACAGGTACATGCGTGCGTCGCGGAGGAGGGCATCAGCCGGGGTCATGGAGAGGCTCTAACAGTGGGGGTGCGATAGTCTCATCGGTATGCGAATTCTGATTGTCCACCATGGAACCCTTCCGGCCCCTGGGCGCGCGGTCACTGGTGGGGCACTTCGGGCCTGGCACCATGGCCGTGCGCTGTCTGAGGCCGGCCATGAGGTGTTCTACATGACCCGCGCTCAGGATGCTGCGGGGGGCTACGACAACGTCCGAGATCTCGCCTGGCGCGCGCGGCGCTTGGATCCAGACCGCATCATCTGTGTGCAGCTGGAAGAGGCTGCAGCGCTGGGGAGCGTGGGGCGACCGATGGCGGTAGACCTCTACGCTCCGCGGCTGCTGGAGTCACCCTTTGAGGGCAGCCTCTCGAAGGCCGCGGTGGAGTGCCTGCGTGCCCTGTCCGCCGGGAGCGTCTTCCTCGTCTCGAACCCCCGACAGCGGTGGTCATGGCTCTCGGTGATGGCCCTCGCCGGCATCGACATTCGCACAGACCCCACCCTCCACGTTCCCCTCGTCGCCCCGAGCGGACCCCGGCGGCGCATTCCACGGGAGCCGGTGTTTGTGGCTGGCGGCGCTGCGTGGCCCTGGCAGAACCCAGTGCCAGCGCTGGAGCGGGTGCTCGCTCACCTCGATGCGCGGAACGAGGGACTGGTCCTCTGGTATGGCGGCACCCCGCTGCTGGGCTCTGGAGAGCACACGCAGGCCGCCTGGAGGCTGCCGGAGCATCCACGCCTGGAGACTCCGGGCTGGCTGCCCTATGACGACCTCCTCAAGCGCTATGCAACCGCGACCGCTGCCCTGGACTGGATGAGCGAGAACCCCGAGCGCTCCCTCGCGCTGTCCTTCCGCCATGTCGACCAGCTCGGCTGCGGCCTGCCGATCCTCACCGGCCCCGACAGCGCCCTGGTCGACACCCTCGGAGAGGGCGGCTGGATCGGCAACGACATCGAGGGGATCCTCGACGCGGTGCTCGACAATCCCGACGAGGTTCGGCGACGCTCTGAGATCGCCCGGGCGCTGGCGCAGAGCCACTACAGCCGTGCCGTCGCGGAGGCCCCCTTGCTTGCGTGGGTCGAGTCCGGGCTCTCCCACCGCCGCGCAAAGGGCCCGCTGGTCGATGCCGCCCACTGGGCAGCCGAGGCCGCCTCCGAGCGCACCCGCCGAGAGGCAATGGAGTCTGCAATGGAGGATCTGCGCGGCGAGGTCACCGGAAAGCGCGCAGAGAGTGAGCGACAGACCCTCCAGATCCAGCAGCTCACCGGGGTCATCGAGCGGCTGACGCGGGCACTCGACGAGGTCGCGGGCTTCAAGCGCGAGGCGATCTCTGTGCTCGGGGGCAGCGCCGAGCAGGCTGGACGCGCCCGAGAAGAAGCCGAGCGCGAGATCGCCATCCTCCGCGCGGACGTCGCCAAGAAGAGCGCCGAGCTCGTCGCGCTGGACAAGGTCCGCGAGCGGCTGGAGCACGACGTCGAGAACCTGCGCGCGGAGCTGGACCGGGAGAAGAACCGCGGCGGACTGCTCCGTCGGGGCCTCCCCAGGCTCAGCTGAGCACTACCAGAGCGGCTCGTCGGGAGGCTGAACCGTGGGCTCGGAGAGGTTCTCCGTGTCGACCAGGATGACCTCATCTCCGAGATAGCCCGCCGAGGCGATCACCTTCTTGTGCGGGGAGATGATCGCAGAGCGGCCAGAGAAGGTGATCTCCTCGTCCTCTCCCCAGGTGTTGGCCGCCACCAGCCAGCCCGGCCAGCCCGCGAGTCGCCAGGTCCAGTACGGATGCACCTCCGAGCCCTCATCGACCCAGTTGGTGCAGAAGGCAAGGACATCGACCCCGGCACGGTGCAGGTAATTGATC
Organism: Myxococcota bacterium; assembly: GCA_029251165.1. Taxonomy (GTDB): domain Bacteria; phylum Myxococcota_A; class UBA796; order UBA796; family UBA796; genus JAQXDW01. Next base: position 6,895 of record JAQXDW010000073.1, on the reverse strand, counting down.
AGCCCGTCGTCGTTGAGATCCATGCAGATGGCGGGCGCAAGGCGACCGAGGTCGCTGCCGATGGACATCCGCTGTCGCCCGGGACGGGCCCAGGAGTAGTCGGCATCGTAGAGCAGCACCTTGCGGTAGCAGCGGACAAGATCGCCGAACGGATCGACCATGAGAGCAGAGTTGTAGAGCACACCGCCGCTGTCCTCGGCAAATCCGCAGACGATCCAGCTGCGGTGCTGCTGCGCCTGCCGAGAGAGCATCTCCAGGGTCGGTCCACGCGCAGGCTCGGCGTGCGGAGCGAGCTCTTCAGGGGCGTGCCAGAGGTAGCCGGTGGTTGCCATCTCCGGACAGACGATGAGGTCTGCTCCCTGGCTGCCCGCCTGCGCGATCAGCTCCTCAAGCCCGACACGGGCAAGCGCTGGGTTTCCCTTGGGGGATCGAAATTGGACCGCTGCAAGCTTCACAAGGGCAGTCTATCTCGGCAGCATCCCCCCGATCAGATAGATGACCCCGATGCTCAAGCGGATCCTCAAGATACTGGCCGTGCTCGTCGCACTGCTGCTGGTCGCGGTCGCCATCCCGATGCGAACAGTGGGCAACGATGAGATGGCATGGACGCTCCAGAGCGGAGACAAGATCTGGGTTCTCCCGGTCTCACCGCTCAAGGGTGACGTCGTGCTCCTGGATGACCCCCTCGACCCAGACCGCACCGTGCTGCGTCGCATCGTCGCTGTGGCTGAGGACAAGATCACCTACGAAGATGGCACCATGAAGCTCAACGGCAAGCGCGTCCGGCAGACCGACATGGGCAAGGGCGACATCGGCGGACGAGAGCGGAGGGTCTTCAAGGAGGTCATCTGGTCCCGACCGCCAGCCAGACCGACCAACTGGCTCATCACCCGGCTGGTCGACAAGCCGGTCAGCTGGAAGCTCGACGAGAAGGTCGAGATCCCCGCCGGGCATGTCTACCTGCTGGCCGATGAGCGCGACGGAGCCATGGACTCCCGGTGGTGGGGACCAGTTCCGCTGGAGGCGATCCAGGGTGTGGTTCGCGCCCGGCTGGGCGTGGCCGATGAGTGGCGCGAGGCAGCGCAGTACCTCAAGCCGATCGAGTAGCTCAGCCCAGCACGTCCTTCAGGGCTCCAGACAGCTCTGGAAATGACCAGGAGTACCCAGCCTCCTCCAGGCGCGTCGGGACGACCCGCTGCGAGGCCAGGAGCGCCTCGTCTGCCAGCTCTCCCATCGCCAGCTTCAGGGCCATCCGCGGCGCAGGCAGCACCGCCGGTCGCCCCAGGACGCTCCCGAGGGCGCGCGCGAAGTCTCGCTGGGGGCAGATCCCTGGCGCGGCGAGGTTGTAGGCCCCCTGTGCGGAGTCGTCGGTGAGGGCCCACTCGATCACGCTGATGACGTCGTCAATGTGCAGCCACGGAAACCACTGCCGACCGCTGCCCAGCGGGCCGCCGAGTCCGAGCTTGAACGCTGGCAGCATGGTCGCCAGGGCACCCCCGTCTTCCGACAGGACAATGCCGAGGCGAAGCTTGACCACGCGAATCCCGAGCGCAGAAGCCTTGTCTGCCTCCGCCTCCCAGTCGGCAACGACCTTCGCCAGGAAGCCCTCTCCTGGACCCGCATCCTCAGAGAGGCGCTCGTCCCCGCGATTGCCATAGAAGCCGACTGCGCTGGCGCAGACCAAGACCGCAGGTCGCTGTGGTCGATCCGCGAGCCAGGAGACCAGCGCAGCGGTGCCCTTGACCCGAGAGTCGTAGATCGCCTGCTTCTTCTTCTCCGTCCAGCGGCCATCCGCTACCGGCGCACCGGCAAGGTGAACGATGCCGCCGATGAGCGGAGGCGGATCGTGGATGGTGGCAGCAGCCGGCTCCCACCACGGACCACCGTCAGCGGGAGCACGGCGCGGAAGGGGGACGATGGTGCGGCGGGCTGCGAGGGCCTGACCGACCAGACCGCTCGCGCCAGTAACCAGGAGGCTTGGGGGGGTTGACATGGTGCTGCTTTAACCAGACCAGACCGAATGCCGACCCCATACGGACAGCGATTGTCCAGCCCTTCAATACGGACAATAACTGTCCAACAGGAGCTCGACACAGCATGTCCAGGATGCGAGATCCACTGCAGACGTGGCAACCAGACACTCCAGGAGAGAGCAGTGGCGTTCCAGAAGATGCACAAGCCGAGCTATCCGCCTCGTCACTGGTCGATCGTCGGCTATCCCAGCTCAGGAAAAACCACCTTTGCAGCTCAGATGCGTGGCCCAAAGCTCGTCATTGATGCCGACCATCGGTTCACGGAGGTCCTCGATATCGAGCAAGGGGCAGTCTACGCCCTCTCGGACAACGCCCACGACAACGTCAACCCAGATGCCATCGGGCGCCTCCTCGAGAAGAACATGCCCGGAAGCGGCATCGAGACCATCGTGGTGGACTCCCTCACAGCGATCATCACGCCGTTTGTTGTCCAGGCGATGGTGGACCGTGGGAAGGGTCGCGCGAAGAACCTGATGGCAGCTTTTCAGAAGAAGGCGCTCGCGATGCGGCAGCTCCAGGACGCCGTCACCCGCTGGGGCACCGACTCCCTCTGGATCTACCACCTCCAGGACTCGCGCGACGCAAGCGCTGCCTCCGTGGTCCGCTCCACCGTCAGCCAGACCGAGATTGCCCGGCTGACCCGCAGCATCAACCTCCAGCTCCAGGTCGTCGAGGACGGAAAGCGCCGCGGCATCCTGATTCTCTGGGCCCGTCGCGGACGCTCCGGAGTCACCGTCTGGGACGACTCCGGAATGTGGCGGGGCATGCCCGAGAAGATCGAGGCGGCGGTCTACGACGGACTCACGCGAAGCGAGCAGGCAGACATCGAGGCGAAGACCCCACAGGTCTTCCCAAACTCCGAGACCGCAATCTCGTGGGGCTTTGAGCAGGACATCTTCCCCACCATCGAGGCGGCACGCCGGGTCTACATGGCGCTGAAGCAGGAGGCCAGCCCGCGCTCCGCTCGTGAGATGGCTGCGCTGTGGGTGACCGAGGTCCGCACCCGCAAGGCCGACTCCGCTCCCGAGGCGCAGGCTCGCAAGGCCGGCTGAGCGCACGCGCAGGCTATCCTCTACACGATGTCGCCTCGTACGCTGATCGGGCTGTGCTCGCTGGTGGTGGTGGTGCTCTCGATGACGGTCGCCCTCGGACCGCTGGAGGGCATCCCTCACATCACCGACGAGATCGCCTACACCCTCCAGTCACGCCTGCTCGCTGCGGGACTGCGGGTCGGTCCGCCGGGCGACGACCCCGCGCTGATGAGCATCCCGTTCTGGGTGGTTCAGCCACAGACGACCTCGCCGTTCCCAGTGGGCTGGCCGCTGCTGCTGTCCATCGGCGAGCGCCTGGGGGTGCCCTGGCTGGTCAACCCGCTGCTCGCCGGGCTGCTGCCGCCGCTGTGCTGGCTGCTGGCCCGAGAGTGGACGGAGGAGCCCATCGCGCGGCTCTCGGCGGTGATCATGGCGCTGTCTCCGGGGGTCTGGATCCTCGCGGCATCGCGGATGTCACACACCTCCGTGCTCGTGGCGCTGCTGCTCGCAGCGGTGGTTGTCAGTCGCGGGCGTGATGGGCTGCCCGCCTGGGCTGCGGCAGGGTTGGCGCTGGCATATGTCACCCTCGCCCGACCATTCGACGGCGTGGTTCTCGGCGGCGCGCTGATCGGGCTGGCGCTGTGGAGGGCGCCGAGCCGTCGTGCGTGGGGGCTGCTGGTGGGAGCTGCTGGGCTCGGTGTGCTGGGAACCCTCGCCGACAACCTCGCGCTGACCGGGGATCCGCTCCGGTTTGCGATGACCGCCTACCTCGACGACATCGCCCGTCCAGGCTGCAATCGGCTCGGCTTTGGCCCCGATGTCGGCTGCCATGCAACCCTCGGCTCCCTCGGGCACACTCCGCTCAAGGCGCTCCAGCTCGCGGCAGACAGTGCAGTGCGGCTCGACCGTCTGCTCCTGGGGATCCCGGGCGGACTGCTGCTGGTCGCGGCAGGAGCCTGGCGGCTTCGGCGCTGGGAGCCTCTGGCAATCATCGGCCTGGTGGTGGTCGGCTATGGACTGTACTGGAGCCCCGGCCAGGCCCTCGGGGCGCGGTTCTGGCATCCCGCCTACCCTGCCCTCGCCGTCCTCCTCGCGGCCGGTCTCTACCCCCTCACCCAGCGCCTCTCTCCGCTGGTGGTCCTCGCCGTGACCCTCGCCGGAGGCACCATGGTCGCCAGCGACCTCTCCGATCGACTCTGGTGTGTCGACGGTCGCCTGGTGGCCGCCCTTGAGGCGGAGGGCTTCACCGAGGGCGTCGTGTTCCTTCAGGGCTCTGGAGTTCGAGAGATGCGCTGGTCGAGCCTCTCCATCGACCGCTTCCGCTGCACGCCGCTCCTGGAGGCCGGCGATGGCTTCATGGCACAGGATCCGCTCGGCGGCGGGCTTCGCTTCCGGCACGCCCTCCCCGATGCGGAATCTACCGAGAATTATCTATCCATCCACCACCCGGGATCTCCGGCTATCCTGGTCACCCACGACATCGAAGCCGATGAGCGGACCCTCATCCCTGTTCCACCTCAGCACCCTCCTGAGCCATGATTCCGATCACCCTTCTCTCCGCCGGCCTCTCCATTCCGCCAGCGCACACCCCCCTGTTCTCACAGGTCGAGTGTGCAGAGATCGTCATCACCGAGGGCGTCACGTTTCGTCCGGGCTCTGCCCGGGTGCGTCGCAGCGAGCGGCGTGTCCTCGAAGAGCTCGCGGGAGTCCTCAACACAGAGCCAGCACCGATCCTGCTGCTGTCCGTGGAGGGCTATCAGGCCGTCGAAGAGCGCCGAGAGGGGCTCGCGCTGGCCCGTGCGCTGGCGGTCAACGATGCCCTCCTGGACCTTGGGGTGCATGCCTCCAGGCTCGTACCGCTCGGGCACGACCTGCCCCTGTACTGGTCAGGCGATCTGGAGGCCCTCGGCGAGCATCGGGTCGAGTTTCATGTCTTGCTCGACAACACCTGCGACACCGAGTGAGGCGGCTCAGTTCCCGGTGAGCTGAAGCTGAGAGAAGCCAAAGCGGACCTTGAGGGAGAGGTTCTCTTCTGTCACCTCAAGGGCAATGTCGTCGACCCCCATCTTCAGCTTCAGCGGTCCGCCGGCCGGTGAGACCATCTCCTCGACCTGATCCTTCTTGAGAATAGGGACCGGGTTGAACCGATGGATCTGCTGCTCAGCGAGCTTGCTGAGGCCCTGGTTGAGGAACTGAAAGATGAAGTGCTCACCCAGGTCCAGCTCAGGGTTCACGATCTCTCCGACGACAGCACGGGAGTCCTTGTCGAAGTGGATGTTGCCGAGGTGACAAGAAGCACCGAGCCGCTTCTCAATGGTGAACGGCAGCTCGATGTTGTTCTTCAGCAGGTATGCCCGTCCATGCACCACTGCCTTGACGTGTGCATCGACGCCGATCTTCTGGTGGCCGTAGTGGAACTCTGTTCCCTCACGATCGATGTCGACCTGCCACTCGCCCTCGACTCTGACCAGCTCGCCGATCAGGCCGTAGACTTGTTCTCTACGCTCATTCCAAAGGCTTGAGGCACGCTCTCGCGCCTTAGCGACCACCGCTGGGGTCTCTTCAGACTCCAGCAGGGCGACCACCTTCTCCTTTACCTGGAGCTGCTTGACGCCCTGGTAGACCGCTCGGGTCAGCTCGAAGCTCCCCTGAGAGACCCGCGCTGGAAGCGCTGCCCCGACGAGGTCGTCCCACAGGGACTTTCCGATGGAGAAGGAGAGGTGGTAGTTGTCTGAGATCTGCTTGGGAGCCATAGAGGAAGCTTACACGATCCATTCGGACTCGTGGCGTTCTCTACACACCAGTCAGGCTCAGTGGAGCTCGAAGGCGTTGAAGAAGTAGTTGATCTCAACAGCAGCGGTCTCGGGCGCATCGGAGCCGTGCACCGCGTTGTTGCCGATGCTGTCGGCGTAGAGCTTGCGGAGAGTTCCCTCGGCAGCATCCGCGGGGTTGGTGGCACCCATGATCTCGCGGTTGCGGAGGATAACGTTCTCACCCTCAAGAACCATGACGACGCAGGGACCGCTGGACATGAAGTCACACAGCTCACCGAAGAACGGGCGCTCGCTGTGGACAGCGTAGAAGCCCTCCGCCTGGCCGCGGGTCATGTGAATCTTCTTCATCGCACAGATGCGGATGCCCTCAGCCTCAAAGTGGGCGATGATCTTACCGATCAGGTTCTTCTTGGTGGCATCGGGCTTGATGATCGAGAAGGTGCGCTGGATAGCCATGGTGGTCTCCTGGTTGTGTCTGGTTTCAGGGCGCCCGATTAACCCGAACCCAAACCCAGGCTGCCAGCTTGCTTGGTTTTCCTGCCAAATTTTAACGGCGCGGCCTTCAGCGACAGACGGCGCGTCTCCCCCAGAAGAGACTGGGGTGACCAGGGGCAGGACGTGAGCGTGGTCAGGTCTTGAGAGGCGAGTGCCTGTGACATCTGACAGTAGACCGAAAGCGACGAGCGCTGACCTGGGGCTACTGAACCTGACACCGCATGAAGGCCGCCCGACAGATCACCGTGGCGAGCTCGCCGGTCTGGATGTTGACCGTGCCGCTGGAGATCGGCTGACCATCGCTGGAGAACGTTGCCATGATCTCGTAACGACCCGCGGGAAGGCTTCCATCTCCGAAGCTGCGCCCGCCGCGCTGGAGAGTGACGGCCACTGCATCTCCAGTGATCGAGACCTCTCCGCTGCCAACGTCCACCTCAGGCTCGGGCTCGGGCTCGGGGGTCTGCTGTGTCGGTGCTGCGGGCGTTGACTCGACCGCGACAGGAGCAGGTGTAGACGCAGCGGGCCGAGTCCTCGAGACGGGCTCAGGCGCAGGCTCGGGCAC
>JAQXDW010000064.1 GCA_029251165.1 Myxococcota bacterium | reverse complement strand
GACGAGTCGTGCGGATGCTGCCGCCGACGACCTGGGAGGCGCTGCGCGTCTGGTCGATGCGTCCTTGCTCCTGCTCACCTGGAGAGGCCGCACCACCGACCTCTTTGCTGCGCTGCTCGAGGAACCCGACGTGCGGAGCGCCTAACCCTGTCGGCGTCGCAAGCCGAGCAGGCCCGCGAACACCAAGGCGGCGGAGGCGCCCGCTGCGCTCCCGCAGGAGCAGCGCACCACAGGGGAAGGATCGTCGCCGTCCCCAGAGCCGGAGTCAGCGGGCTCGTCTGTGTCGGGCTCGTCCGTGTCGGGCTCGTCCGTGTCGGGGGTGCCCGAGTCTTCAGGACCCTTCTCGCACAGGCCCAGCGGATCCTGAGCGCCCAGTGTCCTTCGGCTGCAGTCTCCGCTCACCCAGATGGGGCTCGACCAGGCCTTCTCCTTGCCTTGCTCCTCGACCTGTAGCCAGAACAGGACGTCTCCGTCCCCGTTCCAGTACTCCAGTGGATCGGCGGTCCCGCTGCGGCTGAGGCCGTCCTCAGTGATGGTGGTCAAGGTCAGATCTCGAGGGGTGATGGCGGAGCCACCAGCCACCAGCATGTGTACCCGGAGCGACTCGATCTCGCTGGTGCCGTGGTAGGTCCAGTTCAGCGTCGGGCTGTTCGCGATCAGCTCGCTGCCTTGCGGGAGAGTGACCACGGTGTCACCAGCACTGTCCTCGATGCTGAAGTGGATGATCGGACGGATGCCGGAGGTGGCGTAGGTGCGGCGATTCTCCATTGCATCGAAGATGTCTGAGCGGGTCAACGCACCAGCGAGGAAGGCGCCCAGGCCGCTCTTGGGTCCCTGATCTCCGAAGTTATCCTGTGTGGTGTAGGGATTGCCCATCCAGCCGTCGTGGTTGTCGCTGCCGCCGATCCAGCCGACGCGCGTACCGGCGGTCATCATCTTCTGCAGACTGCCGTCGTTGGTGGCGATGTTGCTGGTGTCTCCCCACTCCGAGTAGATCTCCACCAAGGTCTGCGTCCCTGGGTAGCCGGGCTCGACCAGCTCCTTGGCGTTGAGCGGGCCGTAGTGGAGCTCGAAGTTGTAGGCCGTCTGGGTCATGGCATGGGGAATGGAGACCGCTTCTTGGCCGCTGTTGATGCGGAAGGCATCCAGCCAGCCCCACAGGCTCTCGAGGCCATCGATGGTGCTGACATCTTGGGTGGCCAGCGAGCCATCACAGCTGTCGTAGTAGATGTTGTGGTGTCCATCTGAGCAGCGCATCCGGCGCTCTTGATCTGTCTCTCCAGGCTTCTCGCTCCAGCAGTCCGTGGCCCGGGCGGCATCGTCACCGACCCACTCAAAGCCGAGCAAGACGAGGTACTCATCGGCCACGGAGTAGCTGGCACAGCTCTCCTGAAGTTCGCTCCACAGTGCCTCGGCGTCGATCTCGATTCCCTTGGCCTTGATCGACTCACTCACGACATCAAGACCAACGACATCACGGCCATAGTCATGGTTGAAGTCTCGGTACTGCCCGTCTTCATCGACGTAGGTGTAGCCGTGGTGAGAGTGGATGTCTCCCCAGAAGATGCGGTAGTCCGGCGGGGTCTCGTACACCTCGATGGGGTTTGAGACGCCCTCGAAGCCGTCGTCGCTGCTCACCTTTAGCCAGTAGACATCCGGCTCATCGAGCTGAATGCTGAAGTCATGCCAGCCGCCATCGGCCCCGGTGAGGGTGTGAGCGAGTCCCTCACCGCTGCCCTTGGCTCCTTCTAAAGAGACCGTCAGGGTGCGCGGCAGAGAGGAGATGGGGTTGCCGTAGAAGTCGAGCAGGGCAGCCTTGAGCTGAAACGCCTCACCAGCCATGGCCTGTGAGGGCGCGGTGACCAGGAGCTCGTTGATGCTCGCCTTGGGCTGGACTGTGAACAACACTGGATCCAGTGCGGTGCAGTCGGTGCCGCCGCTCAGGCACTCGTCGGCCTCCCACCACACCGCCTCGAAGCTGCGATCGGGAGCCTCGAAGCCACAGTGTCCGCAGTTCTCATCGTAGGAGGCTGGCGAGAAGGGATCGCAGCCTGTGGTGCCTCGCGGCGACTCGCAGGAGTAGCTACAGTCGATGCCGCCGTCCGCCTCGCACTGCTCGTAGCAGCCGGCGACATCGCCGACGGTCACGACGACGGTGTCACCGCTCTGGAGGCTGCTCGAGAACACCGTGACGGTGGTGTAGCCCTCTTCATGGATGGCGGCGTCGCAGGTGGCGACCTCTCCGTCCTTGGTCTTCATCAAGGTGCAGTTGCTGCGCTCGACCAGCAGCTCGACCTCATCGAGCGGCGCTCCGCTGCGCTCGGCGTGAGCAGTGATCAGGCCGTAGGAGGCTGCGGTGCCGTTGTCGGTCTGCGTCGTGCACTTGTCGTAGTACGGCGTCAGCTCACCCCACTTTGACCACCGCATTCCGTGAAAGACGGGATCGTGGATGGTCAGGGTGTCGCCGCTGCTCAGGCCGTCGGTGCCGACCGCGTAGATCCACTCCACAGTCTCCTTGGTCTGAACTGTCAGGGTGTCTCCGGAGAGCACGACGTAGCCCGAGGGGGCAGGCACGGCCTCAGCACGCGGAGCACCAGGAGTGGCGGCAGCAATGGGGAGGAGCAAGAGCATAAGAGTGGCTACCAGTAAATCGGAGTGACCGTCCAGCGACCGGCGCTGTCGTCGTAGAGGCTGGCTGCGGTCCGGTCAGGGAGAGCCACGAGGCTGTCGATGGCTGAGCTCTCGGAATCCTGGCAGCGCAGCTCTGCGCTGGCGTAGCGACACACCTCGACGGTCCCGCTCTGGGTGAGCTGGGCAAAGTCGAGGCTGCCATCGGCGGAGAAGGACAGCGCTGTGCTGCTGATGACTCCTCCGGTGGAGAGCGCGACCGGCAGGGTCCAGGATGCTCCGTTGTTGGTCGAGGTGACGGCAAAGACCACGGCCTCTGGGCGCTCGCTCTCGGCGATAAGGCCGTCGAGGTTGTCGTCACCGAGGTAGCCGATGTAGGCCAGGGTGACGCCGTCCTGGTCGGCATGCACTGCCGGGTGCAGCGAGCGCCCGTAGCTGAGGACCGCGGCGCCCTTGGGACCGTAGCCGTTGTTGAAGGTCTCAAAGACCTTCGCCCAGCCCATCTCAGCATCGAAGTCTTCGGCCTGCTGGTTCATCCAGCTGCTGGGCGTGACCCGACGCAGCTCGATGTGGCGGGTGTAGCGGCCGTACTTCTTGACCGAGTCATCGGTGGTGTACTCCATCGCGGTGTACGCCACCCAGACCGTCCCGTCATAGACCGAGAGCGACGGCTCGGTGCCAAACAGGATGTTCTCGTAGCCATGGTCACGCCCTGTCCAGCCGTTCTCCGGGTTCCACTGCAGCACCCGCAGGGGATGCGTGCTCTTCCCGTCTGCGTTCTTGTTGTCGAAGAAGGTCATCCACAGCTGATCGCGGGCGTCGAAGACCAGCTCTGGCGTGAAGAAGGGGGAGACCATGTTGTTGGAACCGACGGCTGGGATGAAGCTGATATCTCGCCACTCATCGCTGCCGCGCACATGGGTGCGGCACTGCCCCGACCAGGGCTGGTCGTCGTAGAGGTCGGCGGCGTTGACATCCAGCTCTCGCCAGCAGGTGAAGATCAGGCCCTCGGAGTTGACCGCGACGGCCGGAGCCTCGGCGAGGTAGGCGCCGGCCGAAGAAATGACCTCGCCCTTGAGGACGACCTGCTGCTGCTGGTTGGGATCGCCGGTATACTCGACGGTTGCGATGAGGTCGCCGCCGGCTGCGGGTGAGACCCGGCCGCAGCGTCCGCTCTGCTCGGGATCGATGGTCAGTGCCTCGCGCATGAGCATGCCGCTGGCGTGCGGGAGCTCGACGTCAGCGAGCCAGGCCAGGGTCGCTCCGAGATCGTGCAGGGTGTAGCGGGTGTCCAGCTCGAGATCCGCCTTGATTCCCGGGCCGATCAGGAACATCGGGATCTCACGGCAGCCTGAGCACTGATCGCCGTGATCGACGTAGTCGGTGTTGCTGCTCTCACGGCGGTGTCGACCGTGATCGGCGACGATGACCATGACGGTGTTGTCGGCGTAGGTTGGATCTGCTTGGATGTCCTCCCACATCTGCACCAGGCGTGGATCGACGCTCTTGATCTGCTCGGCATAGGCGATGCGGCCGTCGAAGTGACCCGAGCGGTCGATCTGGTGAAGGTTGGTCATCAAGAAGTGGACCTCGTCGGACTGCATCCAGTCCCAGACCACGTCGAGGAGGGCTACGTCGTCCTCGTAGGGATCGCCCTCGTTGAGCTCGGGATCGTCGTCTTGATAGGCGTAGACTCCGCTGTGGGGAACGCCCAGAGGCGAGAGACTCCAGGTGTGGCCGATGAGGTGGCGGGTGTTGGCCAGCAGGGGGAGCTGGGAGGAGTCGGCGTCAAAGCCTTGCGAGAAGGACTCAAACAGCGTGGGGCGCTCAGGACGGTAGAAGCCGGCGCCGTCGTCGCTGGGCAGGTTGGTCTGCGGCAAGCGGTAGCCGGTGAGGATATCGGCATGACCCTCAGCAGTGTTGGTTGCACCGACGGCTGTTGCTCCATGGACGACCGTTCCTTGGGGCCACAGGGTGCCCTGGATGCCCGGGGTGAACGCGATCGTGTCCTCACCGGTCACCGAGTCGGACTCCAGATCGCCGAAGGTCTCCTCGACCCGCGCGCCGTCGGTCACCAAGACGATGACGTGCTCGACGGTGAAGTCACGAGTGAAGGAGGGGTCGCGATCGAGGCAGGAGGTCTCGGTGGCATCAAAGCTGCCGGTGTCGGCGTCGGCGTCGGTGTCGGCGTCGGTGTCGGCGTCGGTGTCGGCGTCGGACTCGGTGGGCGCCTCAGTGTCGTCGACGGTGACTCGGCATGAATTCGCGCAGCCTGCAAGAAGCAAAGGTAGAAGGACATGTCTCATGTTCGGACTCCAAGGATTGCTGCGCATCGTCCAGTCTCCACGACGATCTCCTCGGGCAGTGCCCAGCGGGCATACCCCAAAGCGACGAGGGTGTCGTTTATCCCCCCGACAGCGTCACGACTGCTGCCCTGCTCTGCGCGCACGCTGCTGTGGTCCGCGCAGGCCGCAACGGTGACGGGCTCATCCGTGGTGAGGCCGTCGGCGCCAAGCGCGAGCACTCTGGCAGCCCCGCCACCCAGCCACGCGTCTGTTTTTGGAGCGATGGTGATCTCGTATTCGGTGATCTCGTATTCTCTGTCTGCTTGCACCGCTTGGTTGCTCTGGCAGCCAAGCAGGCAGCCGAGCAGTCCCATGCTCATGCGTACACCTCAGTGGTCAATATCGTAAGCCGACCCCTGGGGCACTGTCGACGCTCACCACGGATGAGCCAGCGCGATCGCGATCTCTCCAGCCAGACGATCATGGTCTGGTGGGAGCAAGTGTTTGGAATTATAAAACAAATCCAGACTGATCGCTGGAGGGGGACGAGACCAGGAGAGAGGGCGCGAACGTGAGACCAGTCCTGGACCAGGGCCGCTGGGATGGACTGCAGTGATGGTGGTGGCTGGCCGGGGCTGAGATCGAGTCGCTGGGCTGCCTCCAGAGCCGCCGACCACTGCGCTGATAGCAGCGGCGGCTAAGAAATTTAAGCGGTCTTTCCCCGTGGTGTTCGAGCCGTGATGTCGTGCTTGTGCGGCGCCGGGCTTTCGCGAGGCGGTCACCTGTGTCATGCACGCTCTCCCTCAGATCGTTGCTATCGTGAGAATGTTGCCGCCGAAGCTCGCCTGCTTCTGTCTTAGAGCGCCCGCGGTGACCGGGCGCAATGTGCGCACTGCTCGGGGGAGCGTTTCTCTCCAAGCGGAGGGTCGCTGTGGGGATGCACTGGACAGCTTCTCAGTGCGACCGGGCCTCGAGAAGAGGGTAGATGCCGTCTCGTCCGTCTCGTCCGTCTCGTCCGTCTCGGCGACCGGTCGAGGCTGCTGCGCGTGGTACCTACCGAGTGGCGTAGGGGCTGTCCATGTAGTGGACCTGAGCGGGGAACTCTTGCAGTCCGCTGCGGGCTTCCCACAGCACCGTGTCTGTGCTTGGCTCGACCACCTGGATGATGCCGACGCTGCCCCAGTTGATCAAGATGTTGTCGTCGGGCAGCTCTTGGACCTCGCCCAGCGCCAGTGCGTTGAGGCGCAGATCTTCACCAAACCGCCACTGCTCGCGGAGGGTGCTGGTGTCATCGTCGACCTCGTAGCGGACCGCGCTGCTGATGCCGTTGCGGGTGGAGAACACCAGGAGGTCGCCCTTGGAGGTCCAGTGCGGACCGTGAGGGAAGGAGAACTGCGACTCCTGGCTCTCGAAGCTGTAGTCCGAGTCGCCCGCGGCTGCGTTCACACCACCCATAATGCGCAGTGGGTTGCCGTCGGTGTCAGCCTCGATGATGACGTCGGTGAAGGCGGTGGACATCAGGTAGGAGTCGCGCTCTGGGTTGTACTCGACCCAGTTGGCGTGGGTCCACTCTGGCAGGTTCTCGGCGTTCGCCTCGAAGGTGAGGTGATCCCAGGTGGAGATGAGGGGCTGTGGATTGTCGACGCCGATGACGATGCGGTCGCCATACACTGGACTCTGGGTGTCGGGGGTCTCGGCGTCGTACTGGATCCAGGCGATCTCGTTGTCTGGACCGGGGGTAAAGAAGTGATGCGCGTCGGGGGTGTCGATGGTCTGTAGGACCTCGCCGCTCAGCGACATGCGGGTCAGCTGTGCGTTGCGCCAGCGGTTGTCTGAGAACGTGTTGTAGTAGATCTCGCCGTTCATCGGCAGCACACCGACGCCGAGGCCATCGCTGTTGTCGATGGTACCCCGCGACCACACGACCTGACCGTCGAAGTCGAGCATGACCAGCGCGGAGGGGTTGTTGTAGACGCTCATCAGCAGCACAGCGCTCTCTGGCGGGTCATAGTTGTTGACCATGACCTCGAAGGTGGGCATCTCCGGCAGCTGCTGTCCGGTGGTGTGGGTGAAGATTCCGCTCTCGTACTGCTCGCCGTCGAACTCAACGATCACACGCATGTACACATCGCTCAGCGGCTGGCCGCCGATAACGGCGAACTCGTGTGACGTGGCGTCTTTGCTCGCAGTGACGCTCTCGTCAGGGCTGCCGTCGCCGAACTCGACCCAGGCCGTGGCAGCCTGTGGCGTGTCGAAGGTGACCTCGAGGACCATGGGGATGTCATCGCTGGTGGTGACCGCTATATTCTGGATCCACTCAGTCTCTGCAGAGGTCAAGCTGCCTGTATCCGGGCTACACGCCGCCAGGATTAATGAAACTAGCATGCCCTTTCTCCCGTTCTGGTGTCCAACCACAGGTATCGATAGCCTCAGATCTCCGCGATGCATCCCATGACACCGAATTCTCACGTAGAGATCTGCCCTCACTGACAACCGTTGCTGTCTGGTCTCGACAACAACTGTCGAATCCTTCAGTCTTTTTTACCGACCCAGGTCATCCGCTCTCAAAGACCCAGGCCTGACCTGTTGCCTGATCTTTCTGAGGTATTGGCGCGAATGTGGCTGAGGATGAGGCCAGGCTGGCGGCAGGGGCTGCGGGTTGACCGCGAGCTCTTGCTTCGCAGCACCCAGGCGGGCTGTTGGCACCCCGCCCTCAGTTGCCGTGCGTGACGTTTTGGTAGTGCTCCGCCAGGAGATCAGTGCCGTAGTCGTTGATTGGATCGCGGTAGGTGGCGTGGATGTGGTTGCGATCCCACGAGACGTGGTCAAACTCGATGATCAGGCGGGGACCGTGGACGCGGTAGTAGATGCCCAGCGAGCTGTCGGTCGGGCCGACCCAGGCGATGTAGGTCTCGTCCCAGTCCTCGATGACCTCGTCCAGCTTCCACTGTGCGAACACGACCTCCTGATCGAGGATGTAGGTCTCGATGAGGGCAAACAGCAGTCCCTCCTGCGTCTTGTCGAGCTCTGAGACCAGCATGCCCTCATAGTCGAGCTGCCCCTCCCATCTCGGTCCGGTGATCAGGCCTGGGTTGCCCTCTAGTTCCGTCATCATCATCTGCTCTTCGGAGAGGCTGTTGATGAACTCCTCAGCCAGCTCGACCTCATCGCCCAGCGGCAGCCAGCCGGCGTCTGGTCCGGAGAGCACGGTGACCGGGGAGAGACCGTAGAGGGTGGGCGTCATGGTGTGGAGGCAGCCGATGGCGGTGAAGCTCATCGCCAGGTGATGACCGTCGAACTGCCAGCCCCACGGTTCTTCCATCGATGGGGTGTCGAACACACCGAAGTAGTACAGATCGCCGTCTGCAGAACCATCGCCGCCCAGCTCCAGCTCCAGCTCGACCTGGATGATGCCCTGAGCCTCGCGGTAGCCGTCCTCGCTCAGCGCAGTGTCCAGCAGCGCGTTCGCGAGCTTGACCTGATCGGGGG
Organism: Myxococcota bacterium; assembly: GCA_029251165.1. GTDB lineage: Bacteria > Myxococcota_A > UBA796 > UBA796 > UBA796 > JAQXDW01. The sequence continues at coordinate 10,415 of JAQXDW010000064.1, read as the reverse complement.
TCATCTCCGACATCGGCAGACCCTCGCGGGGCGTTGTGATCGGCGGGAGGTTGGACCAGGTAAACCGCTCCTCGTCGTCCATGTCGAACTGGATGGTGTCCAGCTGCTCGGCGTCGAGGCTGCTCAGCAGCGCGTTGGTGGCATCGACAATGTCCTGCGCAGCGTCGCACATCGGGTCGGCGTCGGTGTCGGCGTCGGTGTCGGTGTCGGCGTCAGCGTCGGTGTCGGCGTCGGCGTCGGCGTCGGTGTCGGCGTCGGCGTCGGTGTCCGCGTCCGCTTCAGCGACCGTGCTGGTCTGGGTGTCGTCTGACTTGTCGCCGCATGCGGTGAGGCTGAGTGCAAGGAGCGGGAGAGCAAAAAACATCGGGGTCATCATCATGGCTGGATATTACCCCGATCGTCTCTTGCCTCGATGTTTTCGCGGATAACGCTCCCAAGATGTGATGAATCACGTCTCAGAGTGTTCGCTTGGTGGTGCGCGGAAGGTCACCCTGGGGTCTCGAGCCATGGCTCCTCCTGTCCTGTCCGCACCAATCGGACCACCCTAACGAGGCTGAGCGATGGCGAGCGCCTGGAGGTGAACGTGGCTGTCGCGGCTGTGTTCCCGGCTTGCGGGGCCGAGGGCGCCAAGCTGAGAGGCGAGAGGTCTACCAGTCGATCAGGAAGGCATCCGCAGCCACCGTGCCGGCGCCGGTCAGCTCAACGGTCACCGTCAGCGCCCCGGTGCTCTTGAGGGTCAGCCGAGCATCCTCAATGTAGCGAGCGATGACAGCGATGGTGTCGCCCGCTTGTGGCATTACCTCTGCAGAGAGGAGGACGCTGGTGGTGCTGATGCCGTCAGTGAGGGTCACGGTAGCCAAGGTGCCAGACGCGGCTTCGTCGGTAAACAACACCGGCACCACAGAGACGCTGCCGGTGGCCTCCGCCGGCAGGTCGATGCTGACCAGGGTGCCGGCTTCGCTGGCGCTCACTCCAGCGTTGTTGAGCATGACGTTCTCGACGACCAGCTCACCGACGTCGCCCTTGCCGGACTCTGCCTCCAGGATGGCCACCTGTGCGCCCTGGGCGAACTGCAGCGCGCTGTAGCCGGCTGACCAGGACTTGGGCAGCTGAGGATGACCGGGGATGCTGTGGTTGGCGTCAAAGGTAAACCACGGCGTGCCGTCGGCGGCCTCCCGGGCAGCGAGCAGCTCGGGGACGTCCTCGTGCTGGATGGGCGGCGAGGTGCCATCTTGGCTGTTGTGGAGGTGGAAGACGGGAACGCTCAGGCGCTCTCCTTCTAGCGCCTGCACCAGCCCGAGATCCAGGTAGCCCGGCCAGAACTCACTTGGAGCCTGCGTCGACTTGTCATCATAGGGCGGTCCGCCCAGGTTGTGGTCGAGGCAATCTTGCAGGTAGCGCAGCTCGTTTCTGGTGTAGCCGTCTTCGTAGTAGTAGCGGACGACGTCTGAGGTGCCGGAGTCGAAGATGAGCGCGGAGACCGCTGGAGAGCGCACGGTGAAGAAGGTTGCTCCCCGTCCGCCGGCGCTGTGACCCATCAGCACAAGGTCATCGCCGCTGCTGACAGCGTCCTGCCCGTCGCGAAGGTAGTTGATCGCCGCGGTGGTCAAGGCGAAGCCGCCGTGGCGAGTGTCGTAGGGATCTTCCCCGCCCATGCCCACCCATGCATCACAGAAGCTGTTCTCTGGGATGATCACCACCCAGCCGAGTCGGGCCGCGAGCTGGCCGGTCTGGTGGTTGGCGGCATAGTCCTCGCCGAACGAGGCGCCGTGTGCGCTGGTGCAGCGGCCCTTCTCTCCGATAGGGATCTTGGTGTCTACGTCCATCGCGCCGCCGTGCATGATCACCAGCACTGGGCGAGCCTCGGTGGAGGCGGCTGGTGAGAGGATGTGAAAGCGCGGGGTGCCGTCCTGCTGCGGAGTGGTGATCGAGACGGCGTAGTCTTTGGTGACGCCATAGGTGGCGATCTGGTAGCCAAAGTCGGCGTGGGTCTCGGTGTCTAAGGACAGGAGTGTGATGCCGTCGGCGTACTGCGGATCGATGGCTGAGCCGGTGTCTTCACCGGTGGTGTCGGTGTCCTCACCGGTGGTGTCGACCGGCGGAGGCTCGCCGGAGCAAGCAAGAAGGAAGAAGAACATCATGCCGCCACGGTATCCCAATAATTCCGCTGGCAGTCCGGCCTGGGAATTTAGGTGGCCTCTCCGGGGCTGGGGACAGCCGCCTGGTCTCGCACCGGATGACTCCGCTCGTGGCGCATGCGCGGCCCGGTGGCTGCCCAGGCGGTTCACTGCCGGAGGACACTGCTGCGGTGACGTGCGCTGCGAGCTCACGGCGAGAGTGTGATCAGCTCCCGCTGTGTGGTGGTGTCTGAGCGCGCGCTGATCGTCACCGTGCCGCTGTCTTCGGCAAGGCCCATGATGTAGGCCGCGCCCGTGTCGGTGCAGGACAGCTCCCCGGCGATGGCGTGCTTGCAGACCTCTACGGTGTCCGCGGCGCTCAGCTGCGCCCACATCCGCTCGTCGGCCGTCGGAGTCGCTGAGAGCGGCCCTGCCTGAGAGCGGCCCTGCCTGAGGGCGGCTCTAAAGCGCACTCGCAGGACTGACAACGCTGCTCACAACCTACGAGAGTAGATACCTTTTTTTGAAGCAAGGCTACTGGTCAGAAGGTGATCGCCTCGTGAAAGCCCGGCGCCGCACAAGCACGACATCACTGCTCGAACATCACGGGGAAAGACCGCTTAAATTTCTTATCCGCGATGCCGCCGACCTGCTGTTCTCAACAGGAAGGCGGCTCTGAGCATCGACAGTCGCCGGGAAACCCGCTTACGGTAACGACGACCTCAGGGGGTACGTGGATGACAATGGGACTGCTTGGCCTGCTGATGGGCTGCCAGGGCTGCCAGGTGAGCGTGCCAGACGACACCGCGACGGCGATCTTCGGCTCCACCTACGATCTCGGAGAGGTCTGGCTCGGGGGAGAGGTGGCCCGGAGGCTGCCTATCGACGCCGCTGATATCAGCGGAGATGATGTGCTGAGCATCACTCCCGGCGACGGCTACGTCGACGTGCGCTGGGTGCCGACAGACCTGGGCGAGAAAACCCTCACCCTCGACGCCGACGGCCAGATCATCACCCTCAACGCCACCGTCCTTGAGCCTGGCCTGTGGCCTCAGCCCCTGGTCACCTCGATCTCCCTGGAGCCCCTCGACTCCCTGGAGGCAAGCCAGCTTGGCGATGCCTTCTTCCCTGAGACTGGCCCGATCCCCATCGCCGCCGATCCGATCAACGGCGATGTCTGGTTTGGCTCATCAGACCAGGAGCGGGCGTGGCGCCTGGACGTCTTCTACAATCACGCCTCCTGGGGCATGTGGGTATTCAAAGACATCGAGCAGAAGGGCATCTGGGACAACGTACCGAGCTGCTTCATCGACACCTCCGGCATGCTCCAGAACGGCACCTGCACTGGCGCTGAGCGCAACAACGACAGCAGCATCCCCGGCAACTGGCGCTACCTGCACGGCGGCTTCGTCGGAGAGACCAGCGAGGCCCCTCTGGATGCCCTGCCCGGCCTCTCCGCGATGGTCACCGATGAGCTCGCCGATCGGATCTGGCTGCTGGGAGACGACGACGGCGTGGGCTGGCTGAAGGCGATCGACATCGGTCTGGCCCCGGCTGCCGGAGAGGGAGAGGGCGACGCCTACACCTTTCGACAGCTCGCCCCGGGCATCAACTTCGATCTCGGAGATGGATGGGGTGGCCTGCGCAGTGGACTGTACGGCAGCGAGCTGTGGATCGCCTCGACGGAGTCCGGTCAGATCGGCTCCCTGTCCTTCAGCGGCACCATCACCTCACTCACCACCGTCAGCGGGCTCCAGGAGGCCGTCCAGGTCGGCGACACCCTCATCCTGATCTCCGACACAGAGATCATCGGCATCTCCCTGACCGGGGGCACGGAGCTGTTCGCTGAGGCCCGACCGCCTGGCACGACTGGCGCGCCGCTGTCGACCTGGTCAGACGACGAGGCCGCCTGGATGATCTTCTCCGATCAGATGCTCATGATCCGGGCCAGCGGCGAGCACGCTGCGATCCTGCCGCCGGAAGGGGTGAGCCTCGTCGGGATGGTCAGAGACATCGTAGCTCCCGGCGCGCCGCTGCAGATGTCCCTCCAGTACGTCGCAGGAGTGGCCGACTCCGGCGGCCTGCTGTGGGGCGCAACGTCGGAGGGCGTGTGGTTTGGAGAGCCGATACTGCTGCCGGCCAGCCCGCGCGCCATCGGCCATGCCCGAGACCCTCACGACATCTTCATCCTGTACGCTGCCGGCTCCGAGGGCTGCGAGGAGCCGCTGCTGGCGCCGCTGTGCCAGGACGGCGAGCGTCCCCCGGTGGTCCACTCCCTGTACAACCCCTACAGCCTCGTGCCGCCCACCGCCGCCGGCCACCCGCTGAACCTGTTCATCTCTCCCATCCTGGAGACCCCGAAGGACAGAGGCGTCGGCACGGACTTCTCCCAGGGCTTCTGCGCGTCCACAGAGGTCTACGACGACGACGGCTGCTGCGCGCTGGACTGGGTGCTCGATCAGCGCCTGCAGCCCAACATCAGCTACTTCGTCGACACCATCCAGGCCCTCGGCGAAGAGACGCCGAGCATCGACGATGATCCGACGATCGTCTGGGGCGTCAACCCCACCGTGCTGCGGCAGGCGATCGAGTGCATGGAGTCCGACAACGAGTGGGATCGTGAGGCCGGGCTGAACATGTACAGCGCGATCCTCGACCTGCCCGATGAGCGCAGCAGCATCGCCAACTGGACCCACACCGCCGCCGGCGAGGATCAGCTCTCGGTGGCGCAGGACTGGTTCATCGCCAATGCCCCGGACAGCACTGGCTACACCGCACCGGTCAGCGACCAGTACGAGTACGGGCTGCTCCAGGATGGCATGTCAGCCGTCTTCGACCCCACCCGCCTGCCCGAAGCCGCCGGAGATCTGCGCACCCTGGATCCCGCTGCCTTGTGGACCCCGCTCATCTCTGGAAACGGCCTCGATGCCGCCGGCATCAACACGTTCGAGGGATGGAAGGATCCCGACTGGCTCACCCCCATCCGAGAGGCTCCCCTCTCCATCGACCAGCCCCCCCGCTCGGCGTACTACTTCCTCTCCGCTGGGATCGAGCTGGAGATCGAGATGACGAAGTTCCGAAAGAAGGAACTCTACCCATACGACATCCGACAGCGCACGGTGAATTGGCTGAACACCGACATCATCATCCCGGGTGTGCCCGACCCGGCCAGCGGAGTAACCAACCTGCCGGGTATGTCCTGGGAGATCGGCACCATCAGCGCGGTGTCTGAGGCCGGCGGATTCCGGGAGACCCTGCGCTTCTCGGTGCAGGTCGAGGAGAGAGACTGGACGTACGCCCACCGCTACGTGCGCAGGCTGATCGCCTCCTCTAAGCCCGATGACGTCAAGAGCTGGTACATCCACATCTTCGACATCACCAACCCCTACGGGCTGTTCACCGCCAACAGCGGCGTGACAGACAAGACAGACATCAACCGCGACGCCATCCATGGGTTCAACGAGGCGTTCGTCGCTCCTGGCTATGCCCGCTGGGCGCTGCCTGAGGAGATCCTCGTGGAGTGGGACGCTGCCGGCAAGAACAGATCGCGTTGATGAGCATGCTCCTCTTCCCCCTCAGCGTCGCCCTCGCCGTTCCCGGCGATCCCCTCCCCATGGCCACCTCGGTCTCCGGCTCCATTCTGCTGAGCCGGGATGTCCTGACGGTGCAGACCAAGGAGTCCTTCGAGTGGATCTATGTGGCCGGCGCAGAGGGGCTGTCGTCTGACGACGTGCTGAGCATCCACGACCCGATCTTCCACGGCATGCGCTGGTCGAAGTGGGGCGAGCTGACCCCGTTCTACGACAAGTGCACCCCCCAGACCGACAGCGGAATCTCCGCGTCCTATGGTCTCATCAGCGCCTATGCCGCCCGCAGCGGGGAGCGCGTGGAGGATGTCGAGCTCCTGGTAGAGCGCAGCAATTGCACCGTCGGCTACGACAAGACGACCAAGACGACCATCAGCAACTGCAACGCGATGATCCACGAGGAGGGCCAGACGACCATCTCCGTGCTCTCTGGCTCTCTCGAAGAAGGCGACACCGTGCACGTCATCCACGGCGACGTCGACGGCTGCACCAGCCAGTGCGAGGACGACGGCGGCAAAGACTGCGCCACGAGCTGCGAGGACTGCGGCTTCGAGGCGCCCGATCGCAGCTTCCCCGCGGTGTGGTGGTCGGCAGAGGAATGCCTGGATGGCGGAACCTGCGCCCCCCTGGCCCCAGTGGCCTTCTCCGTGCAGGCCCGGGAGAGCATCGAGGAGCTGCTGGTCACCGCTCCCTCGCTGCTCACCACCGACGAGCCATTCGATCTCAAGGCCAGCCTGCTCGACCGGTTCGGCAACCCGATCACCACCCTTCCCGCTCCCTTGATGCTCACACTTGAGAGCAACGTGACCGCCGACAGCACGGAGCACACGCTCACTGAAGACGACGGAGGCTGGCACGACTTCGGGCTGAGCATCAGCGAGCCGGGCATCTACCGCCTCACCGTCACCACCGTCGATGGCATCTCGGGCATCTCCAACCCCATCGAGGTCACCGACGAGGCGCCGGACTGGCAGATCTACTGGGGCGACATCCACACCCACCACGGCTACACCTGGATCCAGGATGGTCAGTACCGAGACTTCAATCACGACTATGGGCGTGATGTGGTCGGCCTTGATGTGGTGAGTGAGTCGATGAAGGTGGAGGGCATCGAGCTGGAGAGCCGCGAGCTGTGGGAGCAGCTTCAGCTCGGCTGCGAGGGCTACAGCCAGGACGGCGAGTACCTCGTCCTGCTCGGCTTTGAGTGGATCGGAGACGACGCCGCTCGGGCCTCGGACTGCTGGCAGAGCACCGACGGCACCGACAACGATCGGCGCATGGCCTGCTCCGCCGGGCACCACAACATCTACTACAGCGGCTGCAGCGGTCCGCTGGCCACTCTGGACATCAACGTCATCGATGGACTGGACGGAGAGCGCGGGCTGTGGACCTGGCTGGACACCACCCGCGAGCAGACCGGGCTCGACGCGGTCTCCATCCCCCACGCCATGATCGACACCGCCTACACCTACGACATCTACTTCGGCGAGCACAACGCCAGCGCCGACGTCGAGCCCGGCTACCCGGGCACCCAGACCCTGGTGGAGATCTACTCGGAGTGGGGAGCGACCGACGCGGATCCGATGACCGAGGGAAGCCTCCAGGAGATGATGAAGCTGGGCCACCGCACCGGCTGGATCGGCGGCAGCGACAACCACGACGGCTGGATGGGCAACCCCTACACCACCCAGGGCAACTTCGGCGACGCCAAACCCCGCAGCGGACTGGGCGCCTTCATCGCTCCGGATCTCACCCGGGGCGACATCTTCACCGCGATGAAGGCGCGCACCACCTACGCCACCACCGGCCACCGCCCGATCATCCACTTCTCAGTCACCGACGGTGGGGCCGCTCTTCAGCAGGGCAGCGAGCTTCTGGCAGAGCAGCCGGTGCTGCACTGGGCCTACCACGGCACCGATTCGCTGCGGTCGATCCGCATCAAGACCCTGGTGGTCGACGGCCAGTTCATCGAGCCGGCCAGCATCTTCCAGGAGCTCAAGACAGACATGGACACCGAGGGCAGCCTCGATCTGCGCGCTGAGGAAGCCTGGAACGGCAGCGGCAACATGCTGTTCTGGGTCGAGGCGATCCAGGACGACGGCGAGCAGGCCTGGTCGAGCCCCATCTGGCTGACCACCGACTGCAGCCGGCTCGCCCTCGGCGCGCAGGACCCCCTCGTCCTGTGCGGCGAGGAGACCGGTGACTCTGGCAAGCCGAAAGACTCCGCCGCTCCACAGGACTCCGCCGCTCCACAGGACTCCGCTGATCCACAGGACTCCGGAGACATCGGTGACGGCAGCCCGCTCCGCTGCGGCTGCGGCAGTCAGACCTCCGCCGGTGCGGCCTTCCTGTTCATCGGACTCATCGGCCTGAGGAGGCGGAGCCGGCGCTGAGTCGTGTGATCCGGCTCAGCGTGGGCGCTTGCCCTTGCCGCCCTTGCCGCCCTTGCCGCCCTTGCCGCCCTTGCCGCCCTTGCCGCCCTTGCCGCTCGACGGTCCCGCAGAGAGCTCCTTGAGAGACTCGGGCAGCTCCCCGGGCGTGACCGTTGTCTCGCTGGTCTGCTCCATGAGCGCGACGGCATATCGGACCAGGATGTCGGTGCGCTGGCGCGGATCGGGATGGGTGGCGAAGTCGCTCACGTCATCGACGGTCTCTCCAGAGGGCTCGTCGTTCACACAGGTCCACGGGACATCACCGGCCTGTGCAGCCTTCATCATCGCCACGCTGCTCTCGGCGTCGGGCTGGGCATGGTCCTGGCTGAACTGGACGCGGTGGTAGGGGATGGTGAGGTCAGGCATGAACGTCGTGGCCTCTCGCTCGCTCCAGTAGGCCTCGTCGTCGCAGGCACCCCAGCGATCGCTGCCGCGGGGGAGCGTCCGGCCGTTGCAGCCGGCGGTGTAGGTACGGTTTGCCGGCCCCTCCCAGTCGATGAGGAAGCGGGCCGGCGTCTGATGCCGGGTCAGGGCACCAGAGGCCATCGTGATGCCGTAGGACAGGCTGAGCACACCGAGCCGATCGCCGTCGACCTCCGGGCGCGCCGCAGCCCAGTCGATGACCGCGGCGAGGCCGTCCTGGTGGACGGTGCCGTTGTAGTCTTCCTGCCCCTCGCTCTCCCCGCGCCCGTCTACATCGAGGGTGACCACCGCGAAGCCCGCCTCGACGAACTTCCCCCACTCCTGCGGCTTCACCGCCCGGGTGCCCTCCTTGGTGCCGCCGGGGACGATGACGAGGGTCGGAAAGGAGCCCTCACCGACCGGCGCGATGAGGTAGGTCGCCAGCTTTGCCCCGCTGGTCGGATTGGTGACCTGATCGGTGCGGCTGAGGACCGAGTCCTGGGAGCCGCCGCCGCTGCGCGCACCTGGATCGCCGGATCCGCGCTTGCCTCGCTTGTCGTCGGGATCCGGTGACGCCGCTGGAGGCTCCGGAGATGGCGCTTCAGCCGGGGTGTTGTCGACAACATTCGGGTCGGGAGCGGGGGGCGCGGCCTTGTCATTGCAGGCCAGCATCAGCAGGGGGAGCAGCATAGAGGTCACCTCAGGCTCAGTCTACCGGGTGGCCAGCTGTCGCAGCGCTTACAGGCGTGTGCAGACCCCGCTCCGAGCCTCCCCGGTGTGCCCGATGGTGTCCGCGACCCGTCGGGTCAGCAGCGAGGCCACCTCGCCTTCCCAGGTGAACAACATCAGCTGTGCACTGAGCAAGGTCTGCTCCTTTGCGCAGGAGTAGGTCACCATCAGCAGGTCATCGCTGGCGCAGAACTCGGGGTGCCCCTTGGTGATGCCGGTACATCCGTCGGGGAAGTCCGGATCGGAGATCTCCGGGAATGGCCGCTCCTGGAGTGAACCCCAGGAATCCGTGACGCTGGCCCGCTCCCGGGTGAACATCCTGCCGTGACGCTGGCAGAGCATGCGGGTGCCGCTGGGGCTGATCGAGCCATGGGCGCAGCCGTCAGGGTTGCTGAAGGCCACATCCTCGCCGGTGGTGCGGTTGTGGATGCGGGTCTGACCGGTTCGGGGCGCCTGGCCCTTCTGATAGAAAGCCACCTCGTTCCCGCCGGGAAAGAAGTAGGGCTCGGTGCTTCGGTCGTTGCTGGTCATCCGGGTCACCGGCCCCAGCTGCGGCACCCCGTCAATGACCTGGACCGTGCGCAGGATCACCTCGAAGGTCCGCCGTGGCTTCTCCATGGTGTAGCCGACCATGTCGCCCTCCATGCTGAGCGCGACCTCCCGGGCACGCTTAGCGATGACGCCCTGCTGGAGGGTCTGCGGGATCACATACTTCAGGGTGTGCCCGCGCTCCTCCTCCTCCTGGTAGAGCACGTAGCGCCCCTGAGGATCGACCACCGGAAAGTCTTCAGCCACCCCCTTGCGACCCGCCAGCACGCTGACTGAGCGCACGGTGTCCTGGCTGAGGTCATACTCGGCCATGTAGATGTCGCAGCCGGTCAGCGCCTTCTTTCGGCACGGCCCGGAATCGTCGAAGTTACCGGCAAAGACGATGCGGAGCCAATCCGCGCTGGTGGCTTCCTCTGGCTGGATCGGGGCCGGCTGAGTCACGGCCGGCTGAGCGGTGTTCGGATCTGCGGGAGGATCTGCGGCGTGCACAGCCGGCTGGTCACACGCCAGCATCAGCAGGGGAAAGATCATTGGGGTCCCCGCTGGCCCTTGCCGCCCTTGCCGCGTCCAGACATGATATGAGTTGGGGTGTTAGGGTG
>JAQXDW010000062.1 GCA_029251165.1 Myxococcota bacterium | reverse complement strand
GACGAGTCGTGCGGATGCTGCCGCCGACGACCTGGGAGGCGCTGCGCGTCTGGTCGATGCGTCCTTGCTCCTGCTCACCTGGAGAGGCCGCACCACCGACCTCTTTGCTGCGCTGCTCGGGGAACCCGACGTGCGAAGCTCCTAAACTTGTCGGTGTCGCAGACAGGGCAGGCCCGCGAACACCAAAGCGGCGGAGGCGCCCGCTGGAGCTGCCTCGATTGAGTGGACGGAAATCGGCTCTGGTAAGCCGTGATTTGGCGAGTGTTGACGTTCGAAGTTGATGGGCAAGAGATATCCGAGAGCGTAGTGGTGTCGGCGCGGGTTGTAGAACCCCTCGATGAAGTCGAAGACGATCAGACGGGGCTCCTGGGGCGGCGAAGAGTGCTGCCGATCGATCAGTTCGCACCCCAACGTCGCGCAGAAGCGCTCGCAAAGACTGATCGATGGGTGGATAAAAAGTCAGGTACCACCTGAGCATCTCACCCCTCTCCGGTGCAGGTCACAGGCAGGATATACTGAGGCCCACTGCTGCTGTGGGGGAGGGGAAGCTGAAGATGGCTCGAGGCTCTGGTTCTAAATGGGCCGACATCGTCGACGCCATGCCCCATGGTTGACAAGAGTAGATAGGGATGTACTTGAAATACGAACGAATGGCCGACGACAGACTCGCTGCGTGGCTCTCAGGTGACGCGTCACGATTCCGTGATTTATACGCTCTCATCGTCGATCAGCTCGGTGCTGTGGTCGTCGAGGAGCTGATTGACGTCGAACAGAGCTACGTCGACGTCAGGCTGAACGGTGACCTCATCACGCTGCACAGTGAGGCTCAGGTTGGAGTCGCGGTCATGGCGACGTCGACCGACACGGAGGCGACGGCTCGGGAGGTGGCGGAGAAGGTTGCTGCCGCCTGGAGTGCTCACTGAAGAGCGTGCCCGTCGCGTTCGCCATGGCGCCTCCCCGACGGTCATCGCAGCTCTGAGAGAGCCAGCAGCATCCACCACACCCGTCACCGCTCTGGTCCCCTCGGATCACGCCGCCGCTCACATCGTCAGAGCATGAGAGATGCACTGATTGAGCTCTGTGGGTGAGTAGGGCTTCAGCAGGACGCCAGAGAGGTTGTTCTTCTTGAGCTCTGTGAGGATGCCTTCGTGAGTAAAGCCCGATGAGATGATGACCGGCAGCTCTGATCGCAGTGCCTTGATCTCATAGAAGACCTCATCGCCGTTCTTCTGAGGCATGAGCATGTCGAGGATGACCAGCTCAAACGGCTCGCCCCGATTGAGGATCGCCATCGCGGCCTCTCCGCTGTCGGTACTGGTCGGGATGTGGCCGAGCAGTCTGAGCATCCTGGACAGCGCTCGACGCACCAGCGGCTCGTCATCGATGATGAGGATGCGGAGACCGGTATGGACAGGGAGCATCGGCGGCGGTGCTTCGGGGCGTGGGGTCGCAGTGTCGATGGGAAGGTACAGGCGAAAGCATGTCCCCTTTCCCTCCGAGCTGTTGACGTCGATGGCGCCCTTGTGGCTCTCGAGCATCCGATAGACCATCGTGAGGCCGAGTCCGGTTCCTTGTCCGATTTCCTTGGTTGTGAAGAACGGCTCAAAGATTCGATTCTGCACCTCGGGCGGGATTCCAACGCCGGAGTCTTGAACCTTAATCATGAGGAACAAGCCGGGGACAAGCTGGAAGGGGAGCAGGGAGCAGTCCTGAGCGTCGAGGGTGATGAGCTCGCTGCTGAACGACAGCTGTCCGCCCCCTGGCATGGCCTGGATCCCGTTGAGCCCCAGGTTCATGAGCGCGCTGTGGAGCTGACCTTCGTTGCCGGATACGATGAATTGAGACGCGGAAAGATCCAGCGATATCTGTATGTCCTTAGCCGCGGCTCGCTGCAGCAAATCGACGATGTTGTGGAGCAAGGAGTGGGCATCGATCGGCACCACCTTGTGCGGCTTCTTGCGGGAGAAGATGAGAAGCTGCGAGGTCAGCTCTGAGGAGCGCTTGGTGGCTTCCTGCAGCACATCCAGCGCCTCGTGATGCTCCGCACTCAGCTCGGCGGTGAGCACGGAGGTTGCGTTCGCGATCGCGCCGAGCATGTTGTTGAAGTCATGGGCGATACCGCTGGCAAGCGAGCCCACTGCGCTCATCTTCTGCGCCTGAACGAGGTAGTGCTGATCGGTGACATCGCGAATGAAGATCACGGATCCGACAAGCTCGCCATGAAGGAGGCGCGGCGATGAGGTCACGCTGAGCCAGCGCTGACGCATCCCCAGCAAGATGTGAAGGCTCAGGGTCTTGTGGTCGGGAGAGATGAGGTCAAGCTGCTCGAAGAACGTCTTCTGTTCGTGCGTGTTGAGGTTGAGGCAAGGAATCTCCAGGAGCTGGAGCCCACACTCTTGCTTCATCTGAGAATCGAGCATTGCTGCGCTGGGGTTCATCTGCACCAGGCGCTGCTGGTCGTCGAAGACCAGCAGCGGCTCGCTGATCGAGACAAACGTGGAAGACACCAGGGCTTCGCGATCTGCCAGCTTCAACAAGACACGATTGAAGACGCTACGATTGAGGTACAGCACGCTGGTCAATACCAGCCCAAAAATAGTGTAGATCGTCCAATATCGGAACGGGGAGGGGTACAGTTCGGGGGCGGGCGTTGTCTCCAGCCAGGTGAGACTCAGTGCGCCAAGGAGTGTAGAGAACCCATAGACGGAGAACATGACCTTGGGAGTCGAGAAGACACTCGTCAACACTATGATGACAAAGAATCCCACATAGTTGGGAACCATTACGCCGCCGTTTATCACAACAGATGTCGTAAACAGTATGAACGCGCACGCTGTAAAAACCTGAATACTCAGGAGCAATCGGCCCCGCAAGGTGTAGAAAAAAGACACAAGCAAGCACAGCAGCATGAGGATGTTGCAGAGGAATCGCCCCCTGTGAAAATCACTCAAGACGTTGGTCAAGATACCAGTAAGAACTAAGAAGAATGTAGTTGGTATAACAATAATTAGAAATCGAGATATGATTCGGCGGCGAATAGAGTCGTTCAGGAACTCAATCTCTGGATCTGAGCCTGATATCTTGTCAGAGGAGGTCATTCGTGAATCTCGCGAGGCTTATCAGCTTAAGTCTTGTTAGCATGTTGTGGAGCTTGGAACCATGTTATTAGACGAGGACTTTCCGCTGCCGTCCTCACATCGCTGCAGTGTGTCTGTAGCATCACATCTGACAGGGAAGCCAGAGGAGCTTTTTCTTCTCTCACCGCAGCTGCAGCGTGGGTCAGGAGCACTTGCCTCACTCCTCTGACACCTTCATCGAGGAAGTATTTCGGTTCAGTCATCTTGCACTGCGAGTACTCTTCGAGCCGGTCTAACACTGTCTACACTCCGAATTCAAGACCATCTGATCAGCATCCTCAACGGGGACGTTGACCCGTGACTTGGGCCACGTTTATGTTTATATCATGAAGCTTCAGCGGTTCACCTCAGCTTGTCTCTTCAAGCCTATCTGTTCGCTCTGTCGAGCGGATGGTCAGCGAAAGGAGGTGAAGGGCGGAGGTGTTGCTCTCCTCATTTACAAGGAGCTCTCTCGCGAGCCGCAACACCGAGCGCTTGAATCTCAGCTTGTATGCCTGTAACTTGTATCAAGGTGTGCCCGTATTGTCTGCAATCATCGCCACGGGTATGATGGTGCTCCTCAACTCTGCTCAACCCATCAGGGGCCGCCAATGTTTACCCAGTTGCGCACATGCTTTCTCGGCAAGAAGTATGACTACACGACCGACACTGGTTATCGAGTTTTGCTCGGCAAGGGCGACCTGAAGACGCTCGTGAAGCGGGCCAACCCAATCATGAAAATGGGCTGGAAGATCATCAAGGCGACGAAGCTGGTTGTGGTTGGTACCGAACCAGACGCCGAACAGCTGCAAATCGCAGCAGACCGCAACATCCCGGTGATGCCGTTCGAAGAGTGGGCAGGCTTCCTTGTTGCGGCAAACGCTGGCACCGTCGATGGCTACCTCCGCGCCTTGGTTGGTGAGGGCTATTGGTTCGGTGAGTCGATGAATGAAGCTGACGATTCGCAGACCATCGTGACGGCCCCTGTAGTGAAGGCGTCGAGCAACGATGTGCTGAGCGCTGGCTATTATGAGGCGGAGAAGCGATTCGGCTTCTCCGCCAAGTGCATGGATACGCACCGGACCGTCGTCGACTACATTCTGCGCGAACGCGCCGACTACTTCGCCAAACCGGGCGTGTACACGCACAACCGCGACATGCGTTCGTTCTACCAAAGCGCCGGCGCAGGGGATGTGTGTTGGTTCAAGGGGCAGGCGACGCTTGGGGTCGCCGACATGGGACCGATCTCGGCCAAGACCGACAAGCGTGTGTTGTCCTATTCCGTCTTGGACCACCATCTGTCTCGCTTCTCGGCCTGCGTAAGCACCCGGTTCTGCTTGCGCTTCAACGACGCGCCCGTTCAGGGCAATATCTATTCTATTGTCGCGATGGGTGCGATGGAAGCTGATGAGCAACACGTCACGTTCTTCACAATCGATACGATCCACACATAGACCACTGCTTCGTACATATCAGAGCGCGTATAAGCCAAACAAGCAGCGTTTTTCGGATTTATCGGTTTCGCCGAGAGCCTGGAATTTGAGGTTACGCACGAGAGGGGTGTTGACCGCTCGTTTCCAGTGGGGTGAAGATGTCGCCACTGATGGCGTCGCTCCCCCGTGAGAGATGTCGGATGCTCAGAGGGCCACAGCGGTGCTGTGGGAGGTCTGCCTCCGTTCTCGAAGGTGGACCCTTTCTGGCGGTTTCGCTGACCATCGGCCTGCTGGAGCGGAGGCAAATCCCTGAAGGAGAGGCCAGGGGAGTGAAGTCAAACTTTCTCAGGCGCGCCGCTGCTGTGGGCGGGAGCGCGAAAAAGTCCGCTTGAATTTCCTGTCAGCTCAAGAGACCGCTTCCGTCTTCCTGCCCGATCCAGTCATCCCCTTCAGCGTGTCGATGATGTCCTGAATAAACGCGTCGAGCTCGCTCATCGACTGCGCGGTGTCCATGTCGAAGGCAAGGGTCTGGGTGCCCTCGGGTCCGGAGATGGTGACCTCTGTCCCGCTGTCGCCCTCTGAGAAGCGGACGGTGATGTCGGTCTTGATCGGGTTCCTGAGGTTCTCTGCGATGCGATCGGCCAGCTCGGTCCCATCCTGATCGAGCATGCCGCCTTTGCCCAGGTCCGACTCCATCGTTCTGAACGCTTCAGCCTGATCGCTGCCGTCGAACCAGGATCCGGGGAGCTGCTTCATGCCCTTGGTGATGAACATGCCCTGCAGCGCCCCGCGACCTTCGACCCGGATGGAAGGCAGCGGGGCCTCCTCGGTACCAATCCAGGCGGCCTCGATGCTGTCGAGGAGCAGTGGGTCGATCAGCTCCATCTTCGCCAGGGGGTCCTCGATGGTGTCTAAGGACGGGAACTCGACCTCGCTGGAAGGCTCACGGACTGTCTTCTTCTGCTCTACGCCGGTTCCGGGCATGACGACCTCACAGCAATGGGTAGGGTGTATCCTGACCCATTTACTCCGGCAGCCCAGTAAAATAGACGGACTGTGTCGAGCGGGTGGTGGTGTCTGTGTTCTTGTCTTCCCGGCCCACCCTGGCCTTCGCCTGCAATGGACCTTCTCGACAACATCTCCTGTGTTCAGATGCTGGAGGCAGGCTCCTGCGCGGAAGTGCTGGAGCGTCGTGGTTACGGCTGCGTCTCATACACGCTGATGTCGCCGGCGGGGGCGATGCAGAAGCTGCCAGCATCGATCGACGGGCTCTTGCTGGAGAGGTCGTGGAGGGTGTCGCTGCCGTCCCCGTTCTGATCGCTGCTGCCCGCCACAATGGTGCCCCTCATCGACCTGCAGCCGGCGTTGTCGATGCTGGCTCGCCCTGCCCGCTCTCTGACGCCCTCCAGCAGAGCCGCCGCCAGCCCCGTCACGTGGCTTACGCGGTCCACCGGCTGATCCGGGCTGGCATCCCGCTCCTTCGCAGCCAGCCCTGTAGCGTCACCGCCTCGTCGAGCGTCAGGCACCTCAGGCCGTCGGTGAGCAGCACATCAAACAGCTCCCTGCTCTCCGTGATGGAGACCGCGACATGCGATCGGAGTACCTGGCTCGCGCGGGTCTTCGCCTGCTTTTCAATCGGCATCAGGTCGAGCTGATAGCGCCTCCCCGCCTCCCTCCAGTGTGCCGATGCGCGAGCCAGAATATCTTGCTTCTTCAGCGGATGATCGTTGGGCGAGAGGCTAGAGAGCAGCCACTGGGTCTGAGCGACGTCTGGCACCCAGGTCGGCCCGTAGTCCATAAATTCGAAGTCGTTCTTCCGGGGGTAGTTGACCACTGAGAGGGTCGGGTGGGCGTGGAGCGGAGCGAGGCTGAGCGGCTCGCGGCGGGTGTACCGATTTAGCAGCCGGAGCGTGTGGAGTCGGGGAAGCGCCAGGAGCGGCGTCAGGATGACGGCTCCTCCAATGGCGCGAAGATCCAACGCTGTCACCGGCAGTCCCGCCAGGCTCCTGACGCGCGTGGTGCCGATGATCCGCAGATCCGAGAGCCGGGTCAGGATCGGCCAGCAGGACACCATCTGGACGGTGTTTAGCGTCAACGTACGCAGCCGCAGCGCCTTGAGGTTGCCGACAGTGCCTTTGTACTGGTTGATGTTGAGTGTGGTGAGCCGGGTAGGCAGGTTGACGGTGGGAGCATCGACGCCCTCCAGCGACAGCGACGTGATGCCCGTGAGCCGGGAGAGTGCGTCGATCTTTCTCACCTGGCAGTGAGACAGGGACAGGTGGCGCAGCATGCGCAGCTTCTTCAGCGGGGAGAGGTCATCAACGGACGAGTGAAGGATCGACAGGCTGCTCAGCCAAAAGAAGCGGGCGACCAGCGAGAGGTCTTCGAGCTCCATCGCTGAGAGGGTCAGCGACGTGAGTCTTGGGATGCGCTCGACGAGCCGGGCGAGCAGCTTTGGGTCGATCTGACCGCAGAGGGTGAGCTGTCGAATGCCGGTCAAGTCCGACGGCGGCGCATCGAGGAGCAGCGAGAGCAGTGCGTTGGACAGCCCCAGCGGACGCCACAGCCGACCATCGGGACCGGTCTTGCACGAGGCCAGCACCCGGTCGGTGGCCTCGCTCCCCAGCGCCCGGGCCAGCTCAACGCCCTGGGTCTGCACGTCGGGATCGGGGCTGTCCAGCAGGGTCAGCAGCGGGTCGATCATCCCTTCCGGTCCTTTACCACCAGCCCGACCACGCCCAGATGCTGCGCGAGGGAGGGGCAGCACGTCGGAGGGCTGGCGAGCGGTGAGCCGTCGGCGGACGCAGGTGGTGTGGTCAGGGAATCGTGGTCTTTGCGCAACATTTTGCGATTCATGCCGCGGCCTTATCGTAGGGGCCCCCCATCTTGCGATAGAGAAGTCCCATGTCGCGCTCGATCCTCGTCGACCTGGGCTGTGCGCTCCAGACGGTCTCATGAGGCAGTATGTTGTCCGGCTTCACCGAACGGCTGGGGTCCTGTGGCGTCGACATCGCATCAGCAGTGTGTCTGAGTGAAGCCAGTAGACCGTGACCCAGAGCAAGGCTTGCTGGACTCTCCAGGACGATAATCTTGCGCGACAGACTGAACATAAGCGGTAGAGGGGGCGGCAGGACTCGCAGATGAGTTCAAGCGGCTGATGTCATGAGTTCAGCCGTCAAGCCCTCAACGGCATGAGAAATTCCTGCTGGGAGTTGGAGCTCTTGTCCGCAGATTACCGAACTCAAGAAGTACAGAATACTAGACAGTCGGCGCTGGAAATAGGGGGCTCGCGGTAGCCCCCAGTTCACTCCAGCACTCTGCTTCGATTCAAGAGTTTTATGGTGACTGGACACAGAAGAGCAGCCACATATCGAGCGGGTCTACCAGCATTAGCCGACTGCTAAAGTCCTGGACATCGGGCTTGATGAGGCGGCACAGTCGATGCCCAGCGACCTCGAGCGCAGACATGAGCATCGCGCAGTACATCTTATGGATTCACAGCCAAGTCAAAAGTGGCTGATTTTTCGGTTCCAACTAAAAAGAACCACTGTCTTGACTCTGGAAGGACGTAAACACACGAATTGTAGTCCTTGCTGGACAACTGCCAAAGATATTCGAGGATCGTGCCAGAGTTCTTAAGGAATACCTGGGCAGGGATTTCGACAGCATATGACGTAGTTTCACAGTGTAAAAACACAGATCCAGGATCATCTACACCAATCCCGATCTCTGAAATCCCTGCATTCACTAAAGCGGCTAGATCTGCGATGTCTGTGTAAGTACCGCAGCGCTGGAATTTATTGGATGAGCCCAGAGGCCAGGCAAAGAAATAGTCGCTCTGAATGTTTGAGATGCGCTCTGAGAATGAGCGGTCATAAATGGTGAGGACTTGAACATCAGACTCGCACAGCTTCAGCTCTGAAGCGACCCCAGAAAAGCAATGTAAAGCTTCTAAGCGCAGCATCTTTATTTGATGCTGCTCAAGTCTCATCTTGAGTTTGTCCGAGGTCATCTGGTGATGATTATCCTCTGTGCTGGCAGAGGACAGGAAACATCAACCCAACACCCCCGCTGCTTGCTTGTATTACATGCCGGCAAGTAAGTGACGGATTGAAGAGAACGAGTCTACTCTCTTCGCTCGCTCACCCACAGCATGCGGCATCAGGGGCGGCCCGGCGACTGGTCTGTCAAGCGCGCATCGGCGACAGCGGCGCTGTAGCGCTCGACCAGCAGCGGGATGTCCGTCTCGCACCAGAATTGAGCCGAGGCCATACCGGAGCCCGTGCGAAAGCGCTCGACCATTATGATCTCGTCGCCATCGGAGAGAGTCGTCCCGACGCGATCCGCATACAGCGCATGCTGCAGCGCAGGAAAGTCGTCGATTGTCGGAGGGGCGAGCCCGCTCAGCGCCACTTTCAGATCGTTCCACAGGTGGGGATCACCGCGTGTCCCCCAGGGGGAAGGCTTGGAGCTGAAGATCGACTCCAACATCTGGGCACTCCTTAGAATTCGCTGTGTGTATACCGTATCAGTGCGCACTGGGAGGCCAACGAGAAGGGGGGAGCGATGCTGGCCGCTTGAATTCCCTGTCAGCCAGTCTCAGCGCTGATCGGTGGGGCGGAAGAAGTCCGCGGGCTCGGAGAGGTGCGTGGAGTAGCCGAGCACGACGCTGAGGGGGGTATAGAGCCGCCAGCGGACCTCGGCCTGCGGGCTGACCTGCTCAACGATCCCCGAGCCGCAGTAGGTGATCAGGGTGTCACCGTCGTTGAGCCGCTGAACATCGCCGAGAACCAGGGTGTAGAGTGACTCCGTCGGCTGGTAGTTCCACAGCGGCGTCGCGGTCATCGCCGCTGTGTCCAGTGTCAGCTCATGGATCTCGGTGTAGCCCTCGGACATCGACCCGTTGTCGAAGATCAGGATGCTGTCGTTGAGGACCTGGAATTGGTGCTGTCGTCTGAAGATGGCGGACTTCGGCAGGTCGAAATCATTCCCCGGGCCACCGAGGGTCCAGCGGGTCTCCCCGGTGGCGCGGTCGATCATGAGGATGGCGTTGTAGTTGTGCAGCGACAGGTAGTAGGCGTCCTCGTCCGCAGCGTAGTTCAGGGCGTTGGCGTGGGTCCAGCCGCTGCCGGAGGAGGGGGTGTCGGCGGTGTAGCTCAGGGCATCCCAGGCCGACCAGACCTCCACCAGCGTGCCGTCCTCCGACAGCTCCATGATGCGATCGCCCTGGATAAGCTCGCCGTCAACCTCGCGGGTATCGTAGGCAATGTAGGCGACCGTGCCGTCGGGGAGGACGTCGAGGTCGTGGTGGAGACCGGGGGCCGGCTGGATGGTGTACGGGCTGCCGCTGAGGCCGACCCGGACGATGCGATCCGGCGCATCGTCGAGGGCAGCGAGGTACTCGCCGAAGATGATCTGTCCGCCGTCGGGGTGGAGGCGGGTCTCGGAGATGTTGGTGCCCTCCGTGCCGAGGACGGCCCAGACCGGCTTGCCGGCCTCGTTGAGGATCACTGCCGCGGCAGGGTCCTCAGCGAAGCTGGTCAGCAGCAGGCCCGCCGGGGGGCTGAGGCTTTCGTCGAGGCTGATGTTGGGGAGGACCATGTCGAGCCGGCCGGCGTGCACGGACAGCGGCGTGGTCGCGACCACAGCGTCTCCGTCGAGCAGCTGAATCTCAGCCTCAGCGGTCTCGTCTGAGGTGAGGCCGAGGAGGGGGGCCGCGTAGGCGTAGCCGCCCTCTGACGCGACCCGGGTGGCTGGCAGGGTGTAGGTGCCGGCGGCGGCCGTGAGCTGAACCTGCCCGGTGACCGCCAGCGGGCTCCACCACTGCACCGTGACCACCGTGCCGATGTCGCCGACGGTCTGGCTTGGATCCTGGATATCTGTTGCACATCCCAGCAGGAGTAGGAGCATGTCGGCCCTTCGTTGTCGAATTCGGAGGGTGACTGTAGCCGGCTGTCCAGGAGTTTGTCCGGGTCGCCGGGCACCTGCTGCTGCAGGTCAACCGCAAGGAGGCGTCATGCGACGGCGGATCATCGGTGACATCCACGGCAATGACGACGGGCTGGTCGGGCTGCTCGCGGCGGTCGGGCTGACCGAAGACGAGGAGGTCATCTCGGTGGGGAGCAGGGTGGCTCGGGGGCCGGGAGATGCCGCTGTGCCCACGTTCTTCTTGACCCGCAAGAACGCCCGGGGCGGTGAAGGACCGGCCCTTCTCTAAAGGGGCAAACCCCTGCAGGAGAGGCCAGGGGAGTGAGGTCATGGCTGCTGGGGCATCCCGCTGC
>JAQXDW010000039.1 GCA_029251165.1 Myxococcota bacterium | reverse complement strand
GGTCAGCCCGGTGGTCCTGGCGGTGAGGGTGGTCAGCCCGGTGGTCCCGGCGGTGAGGGCGGTCAGCCCGGTGGTCCCGGCGGCGAGGGCGGTCCTGCTGGTCCTGGCGGCGAGGGCGGTCAGCCCGGCGGTCCTGGCGGCGAGGGCGGTCAGCCCGGCGGCGAGGGCGGCTCGCAGGTTCCTTCGTTCACCCCTGGAAACGCCCCGACCTTCGATCAGCTCATCGAGGGCGATGCCGCCATCACCCTCAGCGGAACGGTCACAGGTGCCGAGAAGTACCAGCTTGAGTTTCTCGTGGTCGATGAGAGCAGCGGTCGGGCCGCGCCCCGGGTCATTCACATGGGCGTCGTCGATGAGCCGACCTTCTCCCTGAAGGTTCCTCAGGACTACGCGGAGCCGGTCTGGCTGATCGTCACCGCAGATCTGACCGGAGATGGCCCCTCGGAGGGCGACATGGTCGGCGGCGTGGAGAGCGCGCTGTCCTTCGGCTCTGAGGATCTCAGCGTCGACATCACCCTCTCCAGCGACGCCGGCTTCCTCGAGCAGCTCCCCTGGTACTCCAAGGACGCCGCAGGGCCTCCGCCGGAGGCCCCCGCTGGCTCGCCCGGGGGACCGGACGGCGCTGAGGACGGCGCACAGTAGCGAGGATGTCGCCGGAGAGCCGCACGCGGCTGAAGACCGTGCTGACGCGGCTGCTGGTGTGGCTGCTGGTTGCAGCGGTGCTGACCTGGCCGGTGGTGGTCTCGCCGGGCTCGGTGCTGCTGGGGGATCCCCGCATCGACGTCTGGAACCATGCCTGGGGCTACTGGTTTGTCCAGCGCTCCCTGGCTGAGGGCATCCTGCCGTTCGCCACTGGACTGGTCGGCGCGCCGGCCGGCGGAACCCTCTACTACATCGACACCCCCGGGGCGCTGTGGGCGCTGCCTGTGACCGCCCTGCTCGGGCCTGCGGTGGGCTACAACCTCGTGCTGCTGTGTCGGGTCGCGCTGGCGGGCTTCTCTGGACAGCTCCTCGCGCGTGAGCTGACCGGCGCGGGGCGCCACACCTGGCTCGCCGGCCTCGCCTATGCCACCACCCCCTTCCTCCTCTGTGAGCTCGCCAACGGCATCTCTGAGGTCTGCGCGACCCACTGGCTGGCCCTGACCCTGACGCTCGGGGCCCGTGCGCTGCGAACCGCCCGCTGGCAGGACTTCCTCGCCCTCGGCCTGCTCCAGGGCATGACCACGGTCACGACCTTCTACTACGGCCTCACCAGCGCGATCCTGGTCGGCGGGATGTTCCTGGTCGCGATCGGTGTCCGCGGCATCCGGAAGGCGCGCGGTGTCGCGGGGCCTGGGCTGGAGCGGTCGTGGCTGTGGTGCTTTCCGCTGACCGCCACCTCTGCGTTCCTGGTCAGCCTGCCCCACGGCATCGCGTTCTACGGCTCCCTCAAGGCGGCCGATGGTCTGGTCAAGCGCGACACGACGCTCAACGAGCAGCTCATCCGGCACAACGCGGTCGATCCGGCGGTCTACATCACCCCGGGTGACTTCCAGTCCGTCGACCTGCTCGGGGAGTATGGCGAGCCGTTCATCCACACCGGCTACCTCCGCTGGACAGTTCTGCTGCTGGTGGCCTGGGGGGCGATCTCCTCTCGTCGGCTTCGTCCGTGGCTGGTGCTGATGCTGTTCTCGCTCGTCCTCGGCCTCGGACCCTACCTGTGGTGGTCTGGAGACTGGGTGACTTTCGGGAACAACAAGACCCTCTCCCTGCCGTTTGACTGGCTGCGTCGTGCGCTGCCAGCGGTGGCGATCACCCACCCGCTGCGGCTGTCGCTGGGCGGACAGGCGCTGTCGTGTGCCCTGGCGGCGGGTGGACTGGCGGCGGTCCTCTCTCGGCCGGGGCTCACAGAGACGATGAAGCGCGTGATCCTGGTCGGTGCCGGTCTCCTGGTGGCGGGCGAGGGGCTGCTGGGCTCTGCCGCCACCTGGCCCATTCCAACGTCCGATGCTCACATCGCACCCGTCTACTCCGACTTTGTCGATGACGACCGCGCGGTCCTCGATCTCCCCGCTGAGGTGGGCACCTCGATGCTCACCAGCCGCTACTTCTGGCACCAGACTGCCCACACCCGCCCGATTCCCTACACCCCTGACGTTCGCCTCGGCAGCACCCGCGACCTCGACACGTTCCAGGCATTCATGAAGCGAGAGGGGAGCACACGGGGGATGGAGGAAGAACCCAGCACCCCTGACGAGCCCACCGTCCGCCACATGCGTCAGACCTATGCTGCCATCGTCCTCCACCCAGACTTCGAGGCTCAGGCAGGGCTCGAGCCGGGCTACGCCGATGCCCTCACCCCAGCGCTCGGGGAGCCGGAGCGGGTCGATGGCCTGCTGGTCTGGCGGCTGGAGCCGCTCGCGCAGAATGAGCAGACCGCAGCGGAGGCCACCGCAGCGGAAGCCGCTCGCCGCGAGAAGAAGGAGCAGGAGCACCCGATGCCGGACGCCACGCCCGAGGCGAAGACGGCCGGCTGCGACGAGCCTCAGCGCTTCTTCTCTGCCATCGCGCAGGCTGAGCCCGAGGAGCGGGAGGTGCTGCAGGACGAGGCGGTGAGCTGCGGTGAGCCGATGGCTGAGGTCTGTCGCAAGCGCCTGCGCAATCCCGCGAGCAGCGTCGCGGTGCTCTCCACGGCGGCGACGCTGCTCGCGCGGTTCGCACATCCAGACGACGACGCCCTCCTCGAGAAGACCTGGGCGACCATCGGACCGCAGTGAGGCTGTGGGAGCATCGCAGCGTGCTCGAGTCGTCGGGCCTCAGCCCTGTCCGCGTGCCCCAAACACACCCTCTGGATCCCCCAGGATCTCCCGCAGTCGGAGGATCAGCTGGCTGGCCCGCACCCCATCGATCAGCCGGTGGTCAAAGATCAGCACCACCGGCAGCATCGGCCGCACCGCCGGCGCTCCATTGAACACGACCACCTCATCCTGCACGGCGGACACCGCCCAGACCGTGCCGAGGTGCATCAGGCGCCCGGGCAGGCTGATCGCAGCGCCTCGGAACAGGATCCCTTCCTGGTTGGCGAGGGTGGCGCCGGGGTTGGTGAGGCCGGTGGTGATCGGCATCTGAGAGAAGAGCTGCTCTGCCACGGGGACCCGCTGTGCGGCGCGGTCCATGAGGTCGAGCGATCGGCGAACGACGGGACGGGGCATGTGCTTGATGCCACGCATCAGCCAGCGTCCGATCGGGTTGGTCACCCGTCCCTCCCGCTCCTCTGAGATGGTCTTGCGGGTGTGTCCGGCGATGTCGCGGAGGGAGCGGGTGTCGGCATGCTCGACGATGGCGGCGCTCAGCTCTCGATCCTTCCCGCCCTTGTGACCGATCAGGTTGACCGGCATCGCGACCGCGACCTGGCTCGACGGCACGATCGTTCCGCCGATGACCCGGCTGTTTGCATCCGGGAAGTCTGCCAGCGCCCGACCGATCGCGGCGGTCAGGAGGTGCTGTACGGAGACCTTGGGCGCGTCCTGCTGCGCGAGCCGGGCGAGGTAGTCTCTGCTGTCAGTGAAGTCGATGGCGACGCTGGTCGAGACCCACGGACTGTACGGCGGTCCGAACCACCACAGCAGGAATTCACGGATGACGGAGGGCTTGTCAGGCATGGACTACCGGGGTGGGTTCTTGGGTGGTGGGGTACCGGGTGGTCGGCCGGGCGGTCGCTGGCCGGGGGAGTGGACACCCGGAGGTCGTGTGCCGGGCTGCTGCGGAGCGCCGCTCGCCGGTCCTGGTGCTTCGGCGCAGGTGGTGTAGCCGAGCGCCTCCAGGCGGGCGCACTCCTCCGGTGAGAGCACCCGGCCAGTCTCTGGCTCTGGAGCCTGCGCGCTGGCGAGGCTGTCGATGAGCGCGTCGTATGTGCTGCGTGCGCAGGGCGCGCCGCCGAGATCGCTGGACTCGGTCGGATCGGCGGTCAGGTCATAGCGGAGGGTGGCGCCGGGCTGCTGGATGCACTTCTCGGTCAGGGTCCGCCGGGCGAGCTGTGGCTGCGGCATCCACGGATCGGTGATCGAGAAGACGGGCGCGGACGGCGCGACGCTGCCGGTGAGCTGGGCGCGACCCTGCATCCGGGCGTCTCGGGGAAGGCCGGCGAGGGCGAGCACGGTGGGGGTGATGTCGATGAGGCCGACCTGCCGCGTGATGACCTGGGCGGGCACGGTCGGCCCACGGATCAGCCACGGAACCCGGACCACGGAGTCCCACAGCCCCGCCCGGTGGTTGAAGTAGTAGCCATGCTCGAACGACTCGCCGTGGTCTGCGGTGATCACGATCACCGCATCGGGACCGGCGGCCTCGAGCACGGGGGCCAGCAGCGCATCGAGCTCGGACAGCTCGCCGTCGTACAGGGCGAGGATGTGGGCAAGATCGGCATCAGAGGGGGTCTCGTCGCCGTCCCGGTAGGGGCGCAGATCGGCATCGGAGCCGGTGAGGGTGCCGACGTAGTCTGGATCGTAGGCGGTGTCCCAGGGCGGCGCCGGTGTGTAGGGGAAGTGGGCATCAAAGTAGTGAACGAACGCGAAGTATGGGCCGGTCTGCTGTGTGATCCAGGACACGGCTGCTTCGGTAACCTCAGCGCCGGGGCGCTTCATGTCTGCGGCATCGAGGGGGAACTGATCGTCGTAGGTGTCAAAGCCTCGGGACAGCCCGCTGGCGGCCTCGGTGAGGGTCACTCCGCCGATGAACGCGGCGGTGGCGTAGTCGTAGCGGGCGGCGATCTCTGCGAGGGTCGGGCCGGTGTATCGGGAGCCGCCGTTGGCCGGGACGTTTCCGTGGACCTCCGGCAGCACCCCTGACAGCATCGACCAGTGCGACAGGGCGGTCTCCGGGAAGTGGCTGATCGCCTGATCAAACCGGGTGCCCTGCGCAGCAAACGCCGACATCACCGGGCTCTCCGCGCGGCCTCCGTAGACCGCCAGCCGATCGGCCCGCACCGTGTCCAGCGAGATGACGACGATGGCGGTGCGCGGCGCATCGACGGCCTCATCGATCAGCTCGAAGGTCGGGCTGAGCATGAGGGCTGGGCGCGCCATCGGGGGCACAGCGAGCGAGGGCTCGGGGGTCGGGGTGGGTGGGGGGCTCGGAGCCTCCCCGCTGCAGGCGAGCGCCAGCAGGATCATTGCGGATCCAGCGCGGCGTAGTAGACGGCGTTCTCGCCGCGCACACCCTGGTTCCAGATGACGTGAAACCGCCCGCTGCTGTCGACATCGAGCGAGGCGAGTCCGGGCTTCCCCCAGTCAATGTCGGCGATCTTCTTCGGGCTGCTCCAGCCATCTCCGGCATTCAGCGCATAGACCATCTCGGCGTCGTCTCCGGCATCCCAGCCCCAGACCAGGCAGAGCACGCCGTCTGCGTTGACCGCGATGTCCGGGTCGAAGTGGAAGCCACCGAAGCCTGCGGAGGGCTCCTGGAGTCCGCCCCAGCTGCCGGGCTTACCGGAGCGCACGTAGATGTGCTGTGGGCTCCCTGAGACCTTGTGGAACCAGGTGACGTGGTCCGTTCCGTCCGGGGAGAACGCGAAGTGAGGGCGCTCTCCAGGGGAGCCGCTGGCGGAGAGGTTCTCCAGCGGACCGAATGCGCCGTCGCGGCCCTCGGCCAGGTACAGCGTGGTCTCGCTGCCGCCGGTGCCGATGTCGAAGCCGGCCAGCACGCTGCCGTCGGGACGCCGCTCGACGTTGGTGTGCCAGGCATCCTCGGTGCCGTCGGACAGCGCGGTGATCGCTCCCCAGCTGCCGTTGGTGTACCAGCGCCCCTGCGCGGCAAACCGGTGCTGCTCGCCGACCTGCTTGCCGATGAAGATGTAGGCGAGGTCATCGCCGGTGGTGTTCGCGACGTGACCGCTTCCGATCTCGCCGCCGTTGTCTGGAGTAAGGGGCTGCGGGGTGCTCCAGGAGGAGCCATCCCAGCGCGTGGTGTAGCCGACCGAGGTGAAGTCGGGCAGGGCATGGTCGTAGACGATGACCACGCTGCCGTCGTCCCGAGCCACGATGTCCGGTCCCCAGTTGCGGTCCTTGGTGTGACCCAGCTGCAGCGGCTCGGTCCAGGTCAGCCCGTCTGAGGAGCGGCGGTGGCGAATGAGATCGCCGGCATCCACCCGGTCGTAGTACACCGCGTGCAGCTCGTCGTTCTTGGGGGAGACTGCGATCTGCGGTCGGTAGCCGCCGGAGGGCTTGCTGGTGAGCAGGACCGGCGCGGACCAGTCGCCCATGTCGGAGACTGCTGGACCCTTTGGAGCCGGCCAGTCGTGGAATGGCGGGAAGCCAGAGGGATCCTGGAATGCGCCTCCAGAGGCGCCGTTCTGTACGCCGCTTGGCGGCCCTCCCTGCATGCCGCCGCCGGGTTGGGGGCCGGGTGAGCCCCGCTTGCCGCCCTTACCGGGGGGATTGTTGGGGCCATTGCGGGCCTTTCCAGGTGCACCGCTCTGGGGGCGGGGCGTCGTCTCGGTGACGACCTCTTCCGGAGTCCCCTCAGGGGCCTCTGGCGCGGTCGCTTCTCCACCATCACAGGCCAGCGTCAGCATCCACCACACTGCGGAACCCCTCCAGGTCGTAGTATTGTCGTCTCCTCGGCAACCCTACCGCCTCCGGTCGTCCTGTGTCACTCCTCACTCTGCTGTCTGCAGCCGCCGCCCAGCAGGCGGACATTCCCGCCAGCAGCTTCCTGCGCGGCAGCGGCTCCGTTCCAGACGAGACCCCGCAGCGCACCATCAGCCTCTCTGCCTACCGCATCGACCACTACGAGGTGACGGTGGCGCAGTTCCAGTCGTTCATGGCCGGCCCGTCCAGCACACAGGCCCACTGGAGTCTTGAGGGCTGGGCATGGCATCAGGCCAATCCCCAGGGAGCAGGCGACGCCGTTCGCAGCGCCAGCCGCGCCCTGGACCACCCGGTCGTTGGGGTCACCTGGTATGAGGCCGACGCCTACTGCCGCTGGAAGGGCGGCGCGCTGCCGACCGAGGCGCAGTGGGAGCATGCATCGTGCGGAGAGGGGGATCCCGCCGGTCACCGCTTCGCCTGGGGCACCGGCGAGGACGTCGATGCGGTCTGGTACTCCGGCGGCAAGTACGGCCACATCACCGGGGTGCTCACTGAGCCGGTTCAGTCTGTTGACGATGCCCTGCGCTCTCCATTCGGCCTCGCGCACGCCACCGGAAACGTCTGGGAGTGGACCGCTGACTGGTACCACCGGGAGGGCTACGCGGAGGGGCCGGATGCCGATCCGACGGGACCGGAGCGCGGCACCTGGAAGACGATGCGCGGGGGCTCGTTCATGAACCTGCCCAGCTACAGCACCTGCACCCACCGTGAGCCGGCACGACCGGAGCGAGTGGCGCTGACCGTGGGGTTTCGATGCGCCTACTCGCAGTAGTCGGTCTCATCGGCTGCACAGGGGAGCGTGAGGCCGTCATTGAGGCACCGCCGGACCTGGAGGTGGTCGACGGCATGGTGAAGATCCCAGCGTCGACCGTGACCCTCGGTCCCAAGCACATCCCGCCGGTCGCTGGCTTCGAGGCGCCTTCGGGGCCCAACGGCATGACCCCGAACATGGGCGAGGGGGGCAACAACCGCGATCCTGGAGCCCCGCCACCGGTCGGGCAGCCGCCCGGGCGACAGGGCGGACAGCATGGTCCTGGCGGACAGGGCGGACAGCATGGTCCTGGCGGACAGGGCGGACAGCATGGTCCTGGCGGACAGGGTGGACAGCATGGTCCTGGCGGACAGAGTGGACAGCATGGTCCTGGCGGACAGGGTGGCTCTGGCGGACAGGGTGGCTCTGGCGGGCAGGGTGGCTCACCGGGCCAGAGTGGTGTCGCACCGGGCAATGTTGGTCACGTTCGTGGCGGTTCGGCCCCCTCTGCACCTCCCGGCATGCCGGGCAACAACACCAACACGGCCGCCTCGACCGTCGCCTGGGAGAGCGGCAACGGCGGGCAGCGCCTCCAGCCGGTCCCGGTCTCCGTCAGCAGCTTCTGGATCGATCTGACCGAGGTCACCCGTCAGCAGTACCAAGCCTTCCTCGTGGAGACCGGCTACCGCCCGCCGTTTGTTGCTGAGGACTGGGCCAATGAGGACGGCTGGAACTGGAGCGGCACGGACTATCCATCTGGAACCGGCGATCATCCAGTCGTCTTGACGAGCTGGTATGACGCTGTGGAGTACTGCACCTGGGCGGGCAAGCGCCTGCCGACCGAGTCCGAGTGGCAGCTCGCGGCGCTCGGAGACGACGGGCGGAGCTTCCCTTGGGGAAATGACTACAGCGGCGACCTCCTCAACCACGGCAAGATGGACGCCCCGAACTTCGACGACTCTGACGGCTTTGAGTACACCTCCCCGGTCGATGCCTTCCCGGCCGGACGCAGCCCGTATGGGCTCTATGACGCCTTCGGAAATGCCTGGGAGTTCACCGCTGATCATCGTCGGGACGACTGGTCGATGTACACCGACAGCGCCGGCAGGGCGGTCACTCGACAGGGCGGTGCAGACATCACTGCGCCCGGACCTGGCCTGTACGTCGCGGTTCGCGGCGGCGCGTACTTCTTCGATCTTCGCCCCAACCCAGGCGGCGAGCGCAACGAATTCCTTCCTGAAGTCCGCCGCAAGACCTCAGGCTTTCGGTGCGCGAGATGAGCGGCGGCGGACGGCGCTGGATCGGTCGGCTGCTCCTGGTGCTCGGCGGCCTGCTCCTCGGGGCCATCGGTGCAGAGATTCTCAGTCGGGCAGTTCGTCCAGATGCAAGCGCAGACCTTCTGTTCGGGTCTCCAGAGTCCTCTCCGATGGGCCTGTATGTCATCGATCACCAGACCCTGCTCACCCCGCGCCCGGGCTTCTCTGGCACCATCCGCTCCCCCGGCTATGCCGTCGATCTGCGCATCAACGAGGCTGGGCTTCGCGGGCCGTCGACCGCCTCGGTCAGCGGCAAGCAGTGGCTGGCGGTAGGCGACTCGTTCACGATGTCCGTTCAGGTCCCGGAAGAGGAGACCTTCGCCGGTCAGCTCTCCGGGCCCGTCGGTGCCCACATCTGGAACGCCGGGGTCGACGGGTTCTCAACCTGGCAGGCTGGGATCCGCTATGCCGAGATCGACGATGTGCTGCCCATTGAGCAGGTCGTCCTCACCTTCTTCCTCGGCAATGACTTTCAGGACAACGCCCACTTTCCCCACATCTCTCGCAACCCACCCTCGATGCCAGAGGGCGCGGACATTCCCCGCGAGGTGATGCCGCCGCTCACCCGGTTCTTGCTGCGTCACTCTCACCTCTATGCCCACTGGCGGGTCCTCCAGCGCCGGGCGACGGTCTCCACGGGGCAGGATCACAGCGGGCAGCGGTGGAAGCAGGAGCTGATGATCTTCTCCACCGACGGTGCTCAGTCTCTCTCTCAGCTCTCCAGAGAGTCTGAGAAGGCCCTTCGGACCCTGCGAGATTTGGTCCAGGCGCGCGGCGACACCCTCCTGGTGGCGGTGGCTCCGCCGGCGTTTGTCATCGAGACCGACCGGGCCGAGGCGACGTTTGAGGTGGTCGGGCTGGACACCGCGAGGATGGACCTCGATGCCCCCCGTCGCGCTGCACTTGATGTCCTGAAGCGGCTCAACATTCCCGCCTGCGACCTCACTGAGCCGCTCAAGGCGGCTGCGGATGTCGGTGAGGAGCTGTACTTCGTCTACGACGGCCACTGGACGGCCGATGGGCATGCGGTGGTCGCGGAGGCGCTGGAGGGGTGTCTGTGAGGCTGCTCCTCGGAGCCGCGCGGCCACGCCAGGTGCCGTAGGGCGCGCGCTGTAGTATCCAGAGACGCCTCCAGCCGGTTGCTCGCCAATGCTCCTTGTCCTCCTTGCCTGCACCTCCGATCCGCAGCACCCGCCCCCTGCCGAGCCTGTCCCCGTCGAGAACCTCGACCAGGGCCAGCAGCACCCGCCGCTGCCCGCTGACAACCCTGCCTGGGAGTGGGATGCCGGCGGCTTTGTCGGGGACTTCGGCTGGTACGGCGAGCACAGCTGGGCCGATGTCCGGATGCGGGTCGCGGGTCACCTCTCGGCAGCCGGGCGTGATCGTGCTCGCCTCAAGGCGCAGCAGGGTGACCTCGCCGGAGCTGCGGCGACCTACCAGGGCCTCGCCGACGTCCTCGCCGGAATCCCGACGCCCGAAGACGGCATCGCTGCGGAGCTCAACGCCCTGCTCCTCGCCGCTGCCCAGCGAGATGCTGCGACCCTCACTGCCCTCACTGCCGGCCAGCCTCCGCCGTCTGGATCGGGTCTCTCTGGTCTGCGCTCTCAGTACTACGCCCTCGCCCTGCGCCACGCTGCGGGTGTGGATGTCTCTGCGGAAGCGGCCTCACTCCAGGCCGCTCTCACGCCCTACCTGGAGCCCCGTCCAGACCTCGACCTCGACAGCTTCACCGACTTCACCGCCCGCCATGCGCTCCGGGTCCGTCTGTTCGAGGCCTACCTCGACAGCCTTGATCCGCTCGGCATCTCAGAGCGGTGGGGGTACTGGGAGGCCGACGAGATCGCCCGTCAGGCGTTGCTCCTCGGAGCCGCTTCGGGTGCGCTGGGGGGAGCGTCGTGGTCAGGGCTCACCGAGGCCGCCCTGATCGGCGACATCCCGTCGCTGGGTGAGCCGCTGCGGTACCCCTCTGAGCTCGCAGACGCGCTGGTCAGCCGGGATCAGGTGCCTGCGTACACCGCCGAGGGGCTCGGGTGGCTTCCGACCGGCGACAGCCTCATCGACCTCGCCGGGCATCCCGGTCCTCGGGCGATCGGCACGCTTCAGAAGCTGGGCCTCGATGACCCTGTACACCGGGCATGGCTGGAAGAGACCGCCGCGACCCTCAGCGGTGCGGACGCCGAGGGAGTCACCGCAGCGGGCCGGGAGGCGGTCGCCTGGCTCGACAGCCACAGCCACGGCAGCCGGTTCTACAACGTCAAGCAGGCCCGAAATGACATCGTCCGGCAGCTCGCTCGGGGGGGAGACTTCGTTCTCGCCGCCAGTGTGCTCGCGGACAACCTCCCGCTGCACAACCAGGACTGGGCCTGCCCCAACCGCGCGGGGATCCTCTCAGCCATCGAGGGCCGGCTGCTGGCTGAGGCCGGCGATGCGCGGGCGGATGCGGTGCTCCAGCGGGCGCTGACGGAGGGGCAGGCATTCCTCGCGGAGGTTGACCGGGCCGAGGCGCAGTCGGGCTACGGTCTCAAGCCGCCGGGCATGCGCAGCGGTCACCGCGCCCCCTCTGGAGGCTCGGGTACTAGCGGTGCTCTGGGACACTCGCCGGGCGGGACGGCGGGCTCCCCGGAGGGCGTCCGCCCCCCTGGCCACCCTCCTGGCCAGCGCCCGGACGCGGCTTCCGCTGGCTCGGCGCAGCAGCCACCAGGTCGTAGATGACGAGCCCGTCGCAGGCTGTGAGGGGGGAACCCAGGCTGCTCGCCAGCCACGCCGCACCCTCTGGATCTGCGGCCTCCGCGACCACACCCCACCGGTAGCCGAGGTTGATCAGCTTGGTGAGGTTCAGTCGCCGTCCTGTGGGATCGGTGCTCCAGCCCGATCCGCGCAGAGGGGTGAGCACGCGTCCCTCCGCAGACAGCGCCCAGGAGGCGATGCCGGTCTGAGGAGAGGGATGGCCGTGGACAATCTGGTAGAGCTGGGTGTCCGACAGCTCTCCAAGCTCGGCATCCCAGGGCCACATCAGCAGCCCGCCGTCCTCCAGGTCGGCCAGGCAAGTGCCTGCCGGCAGCGCGGTGGTTGGGAGGCGCAGAGAGAGCCCACCGAGCAGCAGCCCGTCCAGCAGCACGACCCCCAGCGCTGCGATGCCGACTCGGCGGCCCCAGCGCTCTACGAGGGCGGCCACTGCGATTCCGGCACAGGCCGCGGCACCGATGACCGCGAGGGCGAGGAACCGGGTGGGCTGGGTGAGGGGGCGCGCGACGGCCTCCATGAGGGCATTGAGGAACAGGAACGGTCCGGCGAGTCCTCCGGTGATCGAGCCCAGAGACAAGGCGACACCGACCGCGATGAGGCCGAGCCAGGGGAGGCTCTGTCG
Organism: Myxococcota bacterium; assembly: GCA_029251165.1. Lineage (GTDB taxonomy): Bacteria > Myxococcota_A > UBA796 > UBA796 > UBA796 > JAQXDW01. The sequence goes on along the minus strand of JAQXDW010000039.1, from coordinate 54,948 downwards.
TGGACGGAGCGCGACCGCTGCCCCCGTCAGCAGCAGCCCAGCGAGACCGAGATAGCGGCCGCCGGTTGCTGCGGTGGCTTCCTGTGCGGAGAGGGTCCAGCGGACCGTGCCCGGCCAGATCAGCTCGGAGAGTCCGGCGCGTGCCCACGGCAGATCGACGATGGAGAAGTCTCTCCCGAGCAGCGCGACGGTCTGTCCGGCGACCTCGCGGGGATAGTCCGGGCTGGCGCTGCTGGAGAACATTCCAGCGAACAGGACGATGCCGAGGCTGCCCAGCACCACAGCGCAGAGCAGCGGTGCGACCGGGGCACGCTGTCGCAGGGCGTTGAGCGCCATCAGTGTTGCGATGCCGGGCAGGACCGGAGCGAGGTAGGGATTCTCCGCAGCGACTCCAGCCATGCACAGCGCTGCGAGCAGGCCACCGGTCCAGCCGCCAGCGCGCAAGGCGATCAGGCCCAGCGGGATCGGCAGCGCGGCGACCGCTACCGCAGAGCCTTCGCCGGCTCCAAACGGCAGGTAGCGGGCAGCAAGCACGACCAGTCCGGCCGCCGCGCCCCCCCAGCGGCTGCCTGTCAGCCGACCGACCAGCCACGCACAGCCGGCCGCCAGCCCAGCGATCTGAAGCAAGGCCGCGGCAGATGCCGCGCGCGCTGCGCCGAGGAGTGGGGCCAGCAGCGTCCAGAGCAGCGCGCTGGAAGGAGAGAGCACCGAGCCGGTTGCGCCGTAGGGAAAGTTGACCAGATCGGTCTGGCTGCCCATCGCATCCAGTGGGCCGACCTGAGAGAACCACCACATGCCCCACAGCGTTGAGACTACGTCTGGGCCCGCCCCAGGCACGGTGTTGGTCAGCAGGGCGTCTCGGAGCGGCCAGGCCGCCAGCAGCACCAGCGCCGCGATGAGCGCCGCGTGATGACGCATCTACTGGTCCGCAGGCGCGCCCTCAGGCGGCGGGGCGCCGTCCATCGGCGGGGCGCCGTCCATCGGCGGGGCGCCGTCCATCAGCGGTGCGCCCTCAGGCGGCGGGGCGCCGTCCATCGGCGGGGCATCGTCCATCGGGGGAGCACCGTCCATCGGCGGGGCGCCATCTCCGGGGGTGCCGTCTGGTCCACCGACCAGATCGCCTGGCGTGCCGACTGCGGCAGCCATCTCAGGGAAGACACCGACGGTGAGGTCGATTCCGGTCAGCGCACCCTCGGCGAGCACGGGGCCATCGGCGCGCATACCCATGCGCTCTCCCTGGGAGGGAAACCCGTCTCCGTTGGCGTCGTCGACGACCTGAAGAACCACGGGCTCACCGTCTGGGACCCGGAGCGTGTAGGCTCCGGCTGCTGAATAGGACGCCTGGGTGATGAGCTGCAGCGTGCTGCTCGCTGCACCGATGGTCGGGCTGGACGGCGGCGGGGGCAGGACCCGAACGAGCAGCTGTCCAGAGCAGCCGTCGCAATTGAGGGTGCCGGAGATGGTCGCGCCTTCCGCCAGCTCCTCCTGCGTGTACGCAGCCTTCAGCTCGCCGTCCGGGAGGTTGCCGGCGAAGGTTCCAAGCGTCGGCGGAGCTGCCGCGACGTCGAGGCCTCCGGTCGGTGGGGTCATCTGACCGGGGGTGCCTGCGCTGCCGGCATCTGAGGGGCCGCCAACACCCGGCCCGCCGTCCAGCGGTGCCGAGGACATCTCGCCGCTCGGCGCACCCGGGCCACCCGGTCCGCCTTCGCCGCCTTCGCCGCCCGGTCCGCCGGGCACACCAGCGCCGCTGGGGGCACCAGGACCTCCCGGTGTCTCGGTCTGTAGGGTCGGCTCATCAACAGGCTCAGGGCAGCCAGTCATCAACAGGAAGATCCAGAGTCCACGCACGCCAACACTCCTGTTCTGCGACCCTCAGGTTTACCACAGCAGCAGTGCACTTCGGCTCAGAGGTGTGGCCAGGGTGAGGACGGCTCGGCCAGGAGTCGAGGCGAGATTGAGGGGGGCTGTTGCTTGAAGTTCTCCTGGAGCAGGGCCTCGGTGCCGTGCTTGACACCGTCTCGTAGGGCTTCCTGGGCGATCGAGACCCCTCTGCGCTCAGGGCGCCGAAGTCGACAGAGAACGAAGCCTTCTTTGAGGTGGGCCTGCCGGTGATGGTGGCGGGCTGTGGCACGCGTGAGGCGGAGCGCGCCGCCCTGGAAGGGCTCCTCACTGACCACTCCTGGAGGGGCTTCGTCGCAGCACAGAGTCGACCCGGCGCCCTTCGGTCTGGCGCGGTCCGGCGCGACCTACTCCTCGGCGGACCCGGCCAGCGAGGGGACTGACTTTGCGTACACCTCTCCGGCAATGGCGGCAGCCTTCCGGGCGATGTCATCCCAGCCGTGCCGTGCCGCAGCCAGCCCGAGGCGCTCCAGCGGGCGGCCGAGATCGGGGTGGTACAGGCGACCGACACCGCGCTCGACGGCGACGGCCCACCACGCCTGGCAGGCATTGCGATCTCCGTCCTCCGCAGCCCACAGCCCGCGAGTGAGTCCGACGAACAGCCACGCCCAGTGCTGGGGGTGGCTGCGCAGCAGCTCGGCCGCCTGATCGACCTGGGCGCGAGCGAGGCGATCTCCGCCGTCGCTGGTGAGGTAGAGCAGCGCAAGGTTGAGGCGCGCGACCGCTGCAATGGAGGTCCAGCCGCGCTCCATTGCAAACCGCACCGAGCGCCGGTAGCACTGGTCAGCTGCGCGCAGATCGCCGCGATAGCGATAGACCTCACCGAGGTTGTTGATGCAGGCGAGCTGGAGCCGGTCGGAGCCGAGGGTGGCGGCGAGAGCAAGGGCGGTCTGAAAGTGTCGATCGGCTTCATCGAGCTGATGGAGGCGGAGGTGCGCGAGCCCGATGGAGTAGGTGGACTGTGCGATGTTGCGGGTGTCACCGCTCTCTCTCGCGATTCGCCGAAGCCGATCGATGAATTGATCGAGCTGAGTGAGCTGCCCGGCAGCGATGCGCGATTCCATCAGTCCGTTCAGGGCGCGGACCTCGATGCTGCGGTCGCGGTTGTTCAGGCGGAGCATCTGTCGATAGCAGCCCGCAGCAGCCTTCGGCTGTCCCGCGAGTCGGTACAGCATGCCGAGGCCGTGGGCGGTCTCGATGAGCCCCTGGCGGTCGCGGGTTGCCATGAAGGTTTCCTTGGCCTTCTCCAGCACCTTGCGGCCTTGCTCAAGCTTCCCCAGCGCGATGGCGGCACGGGCCTCGAGGACCTGGAGGCGAGCGATGCTGCGCCGGTCGAGGTGTCCAAGGGCGTAGGCTTCCTGGACAGTCTTCGCGGCCTTGGCAGCACGCTCCAGGTCGAGGAAGGCGGCAGCGGCCTGGTGACGAGCCTCGACCCGTCCCATCATCACTCCAGCACGGTCGGCGGCCTTGATCGCCAGCCGGGCTGCGTCGAGCGCGATGGCAGCGCGTCCTTCTTCTCGCGCGACGCGCGCAGCCTTGAGCAGTGGCGTCATCGCCCGTCCGGGCTCGTTGGCGTACAGACTGTGCGAACCCAGCGGCAGGTCGACGTCCGCGCCGGTGCGCTTCCCCAGCTCCTCCCAAGCATCCGCGAGGCGCCGATGAAGCTCCGGCAGGTCGGTGCGAGACAGGGCCAGCCGGTGGGCCGCACGCTGAACGCCGGCATGCTCAAACCGCAGCCGCCAGCCCTGCTGACGGAGCAGGCCGGTGGCGAACAGGCTGTCGAGGCCCTCAGGATTGACCGCACGGACCAGCGAGACCGGCGGCTCAGGACCAGCCAGCGCCGCTGCTGCCAGGGCCTCACTGGCGGAGACCGGGGTCGCGGAGGCCTCCAGCGCACCGCTGATGCGGCTCTCGCACAGCTCGCTGAGATCTCGCGGCAGCACGGTGTCCAGGCGGATCTCCGGGTGGAGCTTGATGCGCATGTCCTGGGTCTGGATGAGGATGTCTCGGGCCGACCAGTCCCGCATCAGCAGCGAGGCATTTCCGGTGGAGCCCTGACAGACCGGCGCGACCAGCGCAGCGAGCCCCTCGTCCATCCGAAACGACCGGACCAGAACCTTGCGCAGCTCCATCCGTGAGAGGCGGGGGGCGTTGATGCGCACCGCTCCCATCGCCTCCAGGGCGGCGAGCTTGGCGGCGATGGAGGGGTCTTCCTGGAGAGACTCCGAGGAGATGGTGACCATCGCCAGCACCGGGCGCTTGCCGACGCTGCGCTCCAGCAGGGCCTCGCAGATGGCGAGACCGTCGCCCTCGACCTGGGCGAGGTGAGCATCTTCCAGGATGAGGCAGGAGCCACCACGCCAGGAGCGGGCGTCGAGGTGTCGGTAGAGGTAGGCGAGGCCGACCGCGGCGTTGACGGGCTTCTCCCCCTCGCTGATGTAGCCGCACCACCGGGCGAGCACCGAAGCCTCTCCGGCGGCCTTCTCGGGCACGACCTGTCGATCCCGGCCGAGCCACCGCTGCAGGCGAAGCTCCATCTGCTCTCGGGTGTCATTCCAGGGGGCGAGCAGCTCGCGGACCGCTCCACGATAGCCATCGTCGACCCCTGCAGGTCGGTTGTAGCGCAGCCGGATCGTCTCCATGTAGCCGCCAGCCTCCAGCGCGAGGGCCACCGACTCGACCACCGTGCTCTTGCCGGTTCCTGATGGGCCGACCAGCAGCACCACCCGGGGCTCTCCAGAGGAGATGACCTCGCGTGCTTTCAGCCAGAGGAACTGACGGACCTTCTCCTGGCCGACCATCGGCGGCTCACGGAGGGCGTAGAGATTGAGGCTGGCGCGCTGGGGGATGTTCAGCGAGGGCTCGACGAGCTCCGTCGGCATGACGTCTGGTGGAACCCGGTTCCAGCGCGGGGCGGCCCCGGAGGGGGTGATGTTGAGCTGGGTAATCGCCACGGAGGCCTGCGCCTCGGGGAGAATGGTGACCGGGAAGGTTGTGGTGCCCGGACCAACCCCACCGTGGCTGCCCATTGCGGTTCGATCGGCGCCGAACTGTCGGCCAGCGTTTCGCAGCGCCCGGCGGACATCTGCAGCCCGGTCATAGCGCTGGCGGGGATCGGGATCGAGGAGGCGCTGGATGACCTGGGAGATCGCGGGGGGGACGTCGCCCGACAGCGGCGGAGGCAGCTTGAGGCGCTTCTCCAGGAGCTGCTTTCTTCCCATATTGTCTGAAGTTCGGGCTCCGCCGAGGACTTCGTAGAGCATCAGGCCCATGGCGTAGAGGTCCGTCCACGGGCCGAGCTCCTGGGGGCGACCGACGAGCTGCTCGGGAGCCATCCAGGTCGGGGTGCCAGAGATGCCGCGCTTCTCGATGGCGATCTCCGAGAATGTTCCCGCGACACCGAGGTCTGCAACCCAGGCGTTGAGATCGCCCATCGGGCCGCTGTACAGCAGGACATTGGCCGGCTTGAGATCCTGGTGGACGAGTCCACGGGCATGCAGCGCAGAGAGGGCCTCGAGCACCTGATCGATGATTCGGAGGACCTCATTGACCGGCGGGCCCCACCGCAGCAGGTGGCCCAGGCTGCCCTGGTCTGCGTGACCCATCACGACATAGGGGCGACCGTCGAACAGCTTGCCGTAGTCATAGACCGGCACCAGGCGGGGGTGAATGACCTGCGCAGAGAGGGCGACCTCTCGCGCAAACCGAGTCCGAAACCGTGCATACTTTGCCAAGTTCGGACGGACGATCTTGATCGCAACCTCGGCATTGGCGAGGCTGTCGTTCGCGAGCCAGACGTAGCCGGTCGCTCCCTCACCCAGCAGGCGCTGAGGCTGATATCGCTGCGGGAGGATGGGGAGCTGGGGCACGGCTCAGAGACTGAAGGACACCGACTCTCCCAGCTTCTCAGAGAAGAGCTTGGAGAGGACCGTGAGTATTGGCTCGCCAGTGTCACGCTCCACCCAGTGTCCCTCAATGCAGAGAAAGTGCCAGGCGGTGTAGTTGGCGGAGAGCCACAGCTCGTGGGTCGGGGTCTGTTGAGAGAGAAGGATGACGGATTCGTCTTCGAACGTGACGGAGAGATTGCCCGCCGTCAAGCGCGGATCCAGCTCATCATCATCCAGCTCGTCGACTTGATCCAGGAGCACCCCCAGAAGAGCCCCTACAGCCTGTCGAAAGCCGGTGTCGTCGGTGAAGTCAGATCGTTGTGGCATGTTGCTCGCGTGCTCCAGCGTTGTGCCTCTCCGTACCGTCTTGACGGCGGCGTGCAAGCAATGACCTGATCGACTAAAGGCGTGCCTTGATAGCGGTCTCCATGCGATCCAAGGCTACGGCGAGATCTTCGGGACTCACTGAGCCGATGCTGGCGCGGAACCAGCCGCTGTTCTCGGGCATGTCGAAGGCCTGGAATGGAACCAGCGCGACACCCGCCTTCTGCAGCAGGTAGCTGCGGATTTCTTCGTTGGTGTCGAAGCCGCGACCGATGAGGTCGAGGTGGATGCTCATGTAGATGGCACCCTGCGGGGCAATGGCATCAACCGGGAGGCCGCGGGCCTTCATGTCCTGGAGTCCACGGTACAGCAGCCCGAGGCGATCGCTGATCCGACCACGCATGCCGACGATGTAGGCATCCATCTGCTCTGGGCGCTGGAGGAGCCAGGCCGTCGCGAGCTGCTCGGGGCGAGGGGCCCAGGAGCCGGCATGGCCGATGAGGGCCTTCATTCGACCCTGCATGTACGACGGCATCACGCCCCAGCCGACCCGCAGGCCGGTGGCCGCGAAGCACTTGCTGATGGCGTCGGTGTGGACGATGTAGGGGGCAACCTCAGGGACCAGCGCGACCGGGCTGTGGTGCTCCACGCCCTCAGCGGTCAGCAGCCAGTAGACCTGATCGAACATCATCACCACCGGTCGGCCGCTGCCGCGGCTGCGGTTCTCGTCGACGATTGCCTGGGCGTAGCCGGTGAGGACATCGCGGCTGACAGCGGTGCCGGTTGGGTTGAGCGGGGAGTTGAGGACGACCAGCCGGGTGCCCTTCAGGGAGGCAGCGAAGGCCTCGACAGTGGGGAAGAAGTCGTTCTCCGCCAGGGTCGGCACGAACTCGTGCTCGGTCTCGCAGAAATGAGCGTAGTAGCTGTTGTTCCAGGCGGGAAGGAAGCTGACAGTGCGGTCGCCTGGGCGGGTGATGAGGCGCCAGGTGGCGTACATCGGAGGGCGAGCACCGCTGCCGACACAGACGCTGGCTGCGCCGTAGTCGATCCCGAGCTTGCGCTTGTAGAGGGCAGCGATGGCGGCCTTCAGCTCTGGGACGCCGTCTGCGGGCGGATAGCCGGTCTGACCCTCCTTGTAGGCGGCGAGCACACCCTCTGAGATCTGGGTGGGAAGCGGGAACTGCGCGGAGCGGAAGTCGCCGATGGTCAGGTTGCAGACCTCGCGGCCTTCTGCCTGAAGAGCCCGAACCTCTGCACCAATCCCGAGGATCATTGAGCCCCGGAGGTTGGCCATCACATCGGTGACGGTGCGCCGCATGGCGGCATCGTGATCGGCGGGAAGGAAGCGTGCGACGTCGACGGGAGTGCTCATGCCGCGCCTTTTACTTCGACTGGTCGCCATCGACCAGCAACAGGACGGTGAACGATCCGTGCGCCAGCCTACTCTTTGTAGGTGAAGCCGATGTTGAGGCGCTCATCGAGGACCAGCAGCTTCTCGAAGTACATCGCCTGGCCGTCGACGGGCAGGGTGACCCGAACCGGCTGAACACCTGCAGCCATTGCCTCGGTAGAGAAGGTCTGGTTGGCGGCCTGCTGGACCTCCTGGATCGCCTGGATGGAGCCAGCGACAGGCACCTCGATGGGGGTGAACCAGTCGACCTGTCGCAGCGATCCCTCGATGGTGCGCTTCTTGACCTTTGCGCTGTCGGGCACGTAGATGGTCCAGGCGACTGCAGTTGTCGGCACGTCGGCGATGGGCAGCTCCCCGTCGAAGGTGGTCCGGCCACCCTCGGAGGGCTCGCCGTCTTCGATGTAGACCATCTCGACCGCGAACCGGGAGAGCTCACCGCCAGCGGACTGACTGCGGGCGAGGGGAACCATGACCCGGCCGTCTTCAGCCCGTGCCGGCTTGACCGCTCGACCGCCGACGAAGGTGCTCCATGGGATCGCGCCGTCGGGAAGGTCGAGCCGGAGGAACTGGGCGCGGTTGTTGCGCACCGACCAGGTGACCTGGGTCATTCGACGGCCATCGGGAGTGACCACGGTGGTCGCTTCCGCCCGGTCGATGATGGTCACCAGCATGTCGACCTCTTCGTGCTGTCGAATACTCAGCGGGATGTTGTAGGAGGCCTTGCGGTACTTGAAGCCCAGCAGGACCGGCCAGTCGGTCTGACCGAGGATGCCTGCGGGAAGCTCTCGGACGTCGACCACCCGAGCATCCGCGACGTCACCGGAGTCGATCTCCAGGTTGCTGCGGGCGTCGATGCCAACCCAGCCCTTGACCCGCTCGACGCCGAGGAGCTGCACGATCGGAACCTCCACTGTGGAGGCCGCTTCGGCCAGCGGGCGCTCGTAGTCCAGCGACAGGGTGTAGGCGCCCTTGGCCTCAAAGTTGAGATCGACGGTGAGCCGGGCGCGGTTGCCTTGATCAACCATCGACCAGTCCCGGATGCCCTGTCCCTCGACCTCCAGCACGGTCACATCCGAGGGCAGCAGCACGGTGAGCTGCTCGATGCCAGACTGAAGAATGGAGTAGTAGACGGTGCTGTTGCACTGCAGCAGCCCCTCAGAGACACCGACCAGAGCTTGATGCTCGGCGTAGATTCGCGGCTCGCTCACGGCGCTCGGGGTGACGGCATCGTCCGCTGCCGAGCGCTGCCAGGAGACGGAGAGGTTGCCGGTGGAGGGCAGGAGGGCACGCATGGTACGGCTTCCGGCCCGATCGGTGGTGGTTACTCGCTGCGCCCCCGCGACCTCGAAGTCCAGGAGGTCCTCTGACGGAACGCTCAGCGCGACCTCAGTGGCACCGGAGCGAGCCATCTGAAACGAGAAGCCCTGCTGACCTGAGCTGGAGAAAGTGGCGACTGCAAACTCGACCTCGACGGTCAGCGGTCCGCGCTTGTCCGTGATGAGCCGGTAGAAGCCATCGTCGAGATAGATCGGGGCATCCGTGCGGCCCAACTTTGCTTCTCGGAGGGCCACATTGGTCGGCAGGAGGGGAACGGTGGTCCAGCCCTCGCTCTTGAGAACATCGATCTGGAAGGTTGCCTTCAGAACGGCAGCCTCTCCGATGACCTCGCCGGTATAAGTCACCCGACTGATCGCATAGTCGCGGGGAGCTGTCGGCGGCTTGTCCTGAGGAGCCTGACCACGCTCATAGAGCGTCTGAAAGTCGCGCCAGGGAATGACAACACGAGCTTCAGGAATATCCTGAGCACCCGCCAGGGACGCGGTAAGCAGCATGAACATTGAGACACCTCACCTGACCAGCAGTATATGTGGCCGGCAGAGATGGTGGAGTCATGATGCGGAGTGAGAACGCAAAGTCAGTCTGAAGTTAACTGTGTTGCCTGCTGACCAACGGACTCCAGATCGCGCTGGGCACGCGCTCGGCCAAGCTGCTTTTCCAGAGGGGCGGGGGCGCCTCAAGCACTGCGGAGGCTCACCTGGCCACCAGCGCCGTGCCGAGGTGGTGGATGGCGGTAATTGCGCCGGACAAGCGCGCACGAACGGCCCGCTCGGCAGCATCAGCGATGTCTGCGGCGACCACAATATGGTCGACTCCATCGATGGTCACGCTGTAGCCCTGGAGGTCCATGGCGGTCGGCGGAGCAGCATGAAGACGGGGAGCCGGCGGCTCGGCAGCAGCAGCGATGCCGTGTGCGGTTCGATACGCGGTGGCCTCAGCCTCCGTGATGTCAGCCATCACAGCGATCTCACTGTCTGGCACGGAGCCGAACTGGTCGCGGAAAGAGTCGAGGACCGACGGCCCGGTACTGCGGACTACGGGTGCCGTAGGTGCTGTGGGCTTCGACGTCTTGGAGCCCCGACGCCGCCGAACTTCAGGCTCAAGCGTGATGTTGTGACGCCGGCGGTACATGCGTACACCCTCGACAGACACGCCGGCTTTCTTTGCGATCACCTGGTCGGGAATCTTACCGACTTGACTGCGGAAAGCATCGATTTTGGAGCGACGCCGTCGCGGGGTCTTATTCTTGGCAGCCTGCTCAGACACCTTGGACGGTGGCCGCTGGCCCTTTCCAAATTTGTAGCCCTCATAAGCCGGAATCCCGTGCTTACGTCGATAACGACCGACAATGGATGGTGTCGAATCGCACTTCTTTGCGACCTCGTGATCAGGCATGGTACCCATCAGGTGACGAATTTCGTCTAAATGATCGGTTGGTTTCGCTGGGCGTGGCATGACGAAATGTTCTCCATCAAGAGATGCATCGGTCTTGTATGCCTCATATGAGGCATACGTTTCCTACTTTATTTCACAACACGGTGCCACATTGTATTTACGCAGTGACGGCAATCACCTCGACATCATTCGCGCTCAAATATGCCTTATTGGTCAGGTATAAGTATATTTCTTCTCTGATAGACCGTCATATGTGAAGTCACCACTCCAGGGATGGACTGTGGTTAGCAGACCGTATCTGTAATGAGTCTTCGGAATTCATGGAGTCGAGTTTGGAGGAGGTAGCGTCGTGCTTCTCTCAGACCCCTGACGAGCTGCTCCCCGACACACCGGTCCCCAATAAACCAGTGATTCTTTGCCCGATGTACCCAGGCATCGGACTCTAAGCTCTGGAGGAAGTGCCGTGCTTCATCAAGAGAAATGTCCGTCATGTGACCCAGCGTCTCATAATCGACCGGCTCTCCGGCGACGGCCAGGGCCTGCATCAACCGACGGGCGACGGGACGGAGCGATGAGAGTCGCTGTCGGATGCTCTCTGAGTCGACCTGAACCGCCTCAAGCTCGCCGTGCACTAACCGGGTGTGGACCTCTGAAGCCGTCGGGCGTGCGCTGGGCTCCTTGCGGAGCATTGTCATGATGAGGTCGGAGAGCGATGCCGGGATCTCGGGACGGACCTCTCGGGGAGAGCGGGGGCGATCCCGGAGGTGCTGCTGGGCTAGGCGATATCGATCGTCTGCGCTAAACGGCATCTTTCCGGTCGTTAGTCGGTAGAACATGACCCCGAGAGCGTACACATCGATGCGACCGCTGACCGGCTCTCCGAGGATCTGCTCGGGGGCGGCGTAGGCGAATGTGCCGACAAATTCACCGGGGTTTGTGATTCCGCCGCACACGCCCTCGGCGATTGCAGAGCCAAAATCCAAGAGCCGGACAGAGGCATCGGACAAGATGAGGATGTTGGAGGCCTTGATGTCTCGATGAATGATGCCTTGTGCGTGCAGGGCTGTGAGTGCCTCTGCGGTGGCTGAGATGACTCGCGCGGCCTCTGAAGTGCGTCGGGGACTTCCGGGGGAGCCAATGCCCCGGATCCAGGTGTGCGAGACCTTGCCCCGGAGCAGTTCCATGGTGATGAAGCACCGCCCGTCGTCTGTGATGCCCTGCTCAAAGACCCGGACGATGCTGGGATGTCTGAGGGTTTTGAGTATCTGAAATTCACGCTTAAAGCGCTGGATAGCGCTACCGCTGATGTTGAGCCTCTTGAGGGCGAGGTGCCTGTGGGTCGTCGGACACGCGACCTCAAAGACCTCAGCAGCGCCACCTCTCGCGATGACTCGGATGATCGGGTACTCGCCGATGCGCTGTCTGCTCAAGTTGAACGTTCCCTCTGAGGAGCAGTGTAGTCTACAGGCGCCTCGGTGCGATGCTGTTGCTGAATAAAATTCACTCCTCCATCTCATGTCCGAGTCGTCTGCATCCGACCCAATGGTGGCTCATCAGTCTTCTGAACTGGTGAGGCGTATGTTTTACTTCGCGAGGCCAATGATGCTGATTTCGCTTCTCGTTCCATCATTTTTTACCCCTCCAGTCCACGCTGAGACGCTTGTGGTCTCGCCCACATCAGGTTCGCTGGCATCGGCCATAAAGGCCGCCAGTGATGGTGACACCCTCCAGTTGATGCCCGGGAGCTACCCACCCGTCGTGATCTCCGGTGGGAAGTCGCTGACGATCGAGGGCGCTGTGGCTGGGGAGGGAGAGACCATCTTGGGCGGCGTGTCGGTCTCTGGTGGCATGCTGACGGTGCGGCGAGTGGTCTTTGCCGATGCTGAGGAAGCCGTCATGGTCGAGGCGGCCAGTATGCTCATCGAGGACTCTCTCTTACGCGATGTCGGGAGCCCCCATGCCGCTGCGCTTTCCGCAAAAGCGGGCGCGATGTTGACGCTGGTCAACGTTGCTGCGGAGCGCATTCAGGGGCCGCAGGGTGCTGTCTCGGTGACCTCGAGCAGCATGCTTGAGATGCAAGACGTCATGATCTCTGACTGCGAGGGCGGCGCGGCGGGCGCGGTCTACGCGGCAGGAGCCTCGGCAACCCTGGAGCGCACCTCCATCACCGGATGTGCCGGAGAGGTCGGCGGTGGAATCGCGGCGATGTCGGGCAGCCTGTCGATGAGCGCGGTTCAGATCAGCGACTCCTTTGCGGACCTCGGCGGCGGCCTCTACATCCACGGCGCCACCGTGACCGCTGCCGATATTGACCTGCATGGAAACATCGCCTCGTCTGGCGGACACATCCACATCGAGGACGGGAGCCTGACCTGGCGTCGCGGAATGCTCAGCATGGGCAGCGCGGACATCGGGGGTGGGGTCTCGGTGGTCGGCGGCGACGTCCGCATTCACAACGTCCTCTGGCATCGGCTCAGCGCCCTGAGCGGCGGTGGTCTGTCTGTGTCTGGCGGCTCGACGGTGCTCGCACACTGCGTCATGGCGAGCAATCAGGCGGACATCGGCGCGGCGATTGCTTCATCTGGCGGGACGGTCTCGCTGACCGCCAGCATCCTCTCTGGCAGCGTCGGTGCAGAGGCTGTCGCCAGCACACACGCGCTGGCCGTCTCGACCCAAGACACGGTGTTCTGGAGCAATTCCGAGGGGAACGGACTCGGCAGCGTGGACGTGTCGAGCGGGCTCCACTTCGATCCCCTGTTCTCCAACACCGTCGGCGGAGACTGGACGCTGCGGGCCGGCTCGCCGGGCCTGGATGCAGCCTTCGGCATCGATCACGATGGTACTGCGGCAGACATCGGACTGTTCGGTGGACTGGATGCCGCAGTCCTCCCCGATGAGGACGGCGATGGTTTCGTGGCTGGGCGCGACTGTGACGACCACAGTGCATGGATCAACGAGTCGGAGTCTGATGCCTGGTACGACGGCGAGGACACGGACTGCGACGGCGCCAACGACTTTGACGCAGACGGCGACGGGTTCAACTCTGAGAGCGAGGCCTGGGGCGGAGACTGCGATGACTTCAACGCGGACATCTGGCCGGGTGCCGATGAGGAACGCGACGGCGTGGACAGCAATTGCGACGGCGTGGATCTGGTCGACAGCGACGGTGACGGCTTCGGCTACGACGCGGACTGTCACGATGACGATCCGAGCATCTACCCCGGCGCTGATGAGCACTGGTACGATGGCATCGACGGTGACTGTGCTGGCGACGACGACTTCGACGCGGATCACGACGGCTACGTTCCCGCGCGCTACGCCGCCGACGGTGAGGCGGCCGACTGCGACGACCAGGATCCGTTCATCAGCCCGTCCGCGCCGGAGATCGCCGGAGACGGCATCGACAACGACTGCCAGGACGGAGACGTGCCCGCTGGAGACGACAGCGGCGACGCGGTCACCGTGCTGGTTGGTGAGGACGGCAGCGAGTCGGACACTGGAGCGGAAGAAGGCTCATCCCTGGACAGCGCGGTGTCCCCCGGCGGCTGCTCTTCTGTGCGCGGGATCCCCACCTGGAGCCTGGTGGCCATGGTGTTCATGATGATGGTGATGCGGCGCCGCCAGTGATGGTTGGACTCCGTGCCCTCCAGCGGCCCGCTCCTGTGGGGGGCCGTGCCTCAGCGCTCGGATCCTTCTGTCCACCAGCTCGCGGCAGCGTCTGGGCGTAGAATTGCCGCCCAGTCTGCCGCCCCGCCGAGCACCTCTGGGGCTGGATGAGCTGCCAGCCAGTCGTGGGCCTGTGCGGCGTCCGTGAAGGAGTGCACCGCACCATCGTCTTCCTGACTGACCAGCAGGACGATGGTCCCATCGGGGCCAAAGCGCGCTGCCGGCTGACCCTGGAGGATGGCGGAGAGCACTGCTGCGGCGGGGTCCAGCACGACCTCACCGCCGTACCATGCCCCCTCGACCCACACCGGGGATGGCAGCGCGGCGAGGTCTGAGGCGACGGCATCGTGTCGTGACAGCGCGCCGGAGGTTCCCTGCGGTGCGGGGTGTGCTGCCAGCGCACCGACACCGATGAGCCCGCTGACGATGCCGAGGCGGCTCCACCGCGCCAGTCCCAGCGCAGCCGCCACCGCCAGCGGAGCTGCTGCGATGCGGAGGTGGTAGGGGCGCAGGGAGTGAACCGACAGCGCCAGCGCGATAATCCCGGCGAGCGCACCGAGGGCGAGCAGCAGCGCCCGCCGGTCCCGGCACAGCACGAGCCCGACCAGCATCACCGGCAGCGCCACCGACAGCTCTCCGGCCCGGTCTGCGGCAGCTCGTGCCAGGAGGGCGACCCGGCTCAGCGGCTCGGAGCTGCCCAGCGCGATCGGGGCGAGACAGGCGGCGAGGGTGTCTCCGCAGTCGGCCATGTCCGCGATCCATGCCAGCCTCGGCATCGCGACGATGCATCCGATGCCCACTGTGAGGGCGAGTGTCCGATAGTCTCGCCAGGGCAAGACGAGCGCCGCACCGAGTGCGGCTCCGGTGGCGAACGGATGGTGTCCGGCGGCCGCGACCAGCAGGACTGCGCCGATCGCCAGTCCGACCCGACGACCGGCCAGCAGCCCCAGCGTGGCGCCCGCCACGAGCTCCGGTGCACCGTAGCCCCGGAACGACGAGACCAGAGTGTCCACCAGCCCCGAGTCCATCGCCAGCAGTCCGCCGGCAATGGAGGCCGCAAGGAGCCGGTTCGTCTTCGCCAGTCGCCACGCCGTCAGGAAGCCCAGCGGTGCGATCAGGGCGCCGACCATGAACCGCAGGGTGAGCAGCATGGTCAGCGAGTCTGACAGCCAGACCAGCGGCGCTGCGGTCACCCACAGCGCATAGCCTGCCTCAGGATTGGGCGGCGTGTGCAGGACCAGCGGGTATAGACCGGGAAGGAATTGTCCGATGCTGTCGCTGCCGACGCTGGTCTGATCCAGAGACCGAAGCCGCCAGGCCGCCGCCAGCCCCCAGGACGCAGCCGCCCCGAGGAGCGGGGCCAGCCAGCGGGGCACCTCAGCCCATGCCGAGGTGGGTGGCGACGTCGTCGGTGTTGCGTCCCTCAAGCGCGAGGGTCAGGTCGCGCTCGATGCGACGCTGTGCGAACGGCGCCGAGACCTCGTCGAGCTTGTGGGTGAGGTCGCCGATGCGCTTGCGATCCTGAGCGGCCATCGCCTCATGGAGTGCGCTGGCGACTGAGGTGATGACCTCATTCTCGTTGCCCTGGAGCATGTCGGTGTCGTCTCGCAGTGCCTTCTCCAGCGCCGCCAGCACACCCTCTGCCTCGACCCGTGCCTCGATGAGAAGCCGCTCGTCGACGTCCGTCTCGGCGTTGTCGATGGCGTCCTCCAGCATCTGCTCGATCTCCTCTTCCTCCAGGCCGTAGCTGGGCTGCACCTGGATGTCTGCGGAGTTTCCGGTGAACTCCTCATCGGCGGAGACCCGGAGGATGCCGTCGGCGTCGACGGTGAACTCGACCTTGATGCGGGCGAGTCCTGCGGGGAGATGGGGAAGACCGGTGAGCTTGAAGCGGCCGAGGGAGCGGTTGTCTCGCACCATCTCGCGCTCGCCCTGGACGATGTGGATGTCTACCGAGGTCTGTCCATCGACGTGGGTTGTGAAGGTCTGAGAGGCGGTGGCGGGGATGGTGGAGCAGCGCGGGATGAGCCGCTCGACGACGCCGCCCATGACCTCAAGACCCAGCGACAGCGGGATGACGTCCAGCAGCAGCAGCTCGTCAGACAGGTCGGAGACGCCGGAGAGAATGTCGGCCTGCATCGCGGCACCGACCGCGACGACCTGATCGGGATTGAGATCGGTGTGTGGGGTGGTCTCGAACAGCTCGGCGACGTACTGGCGAACCAGCGGGACTCGGGTGGAGCCGCCGACAAGGACGACCTCGTCGATGTCTGCGGCGGTCAGGTCCGCATCGGAGAGCGCCTGGCGGCATGCTGCTCCGGTGCGTGCGACGATCGGCTGGATGAGCGCCTCAAAGGTGGCCCGGTCGATGCCGGCCTCGACCTGCTGGCCGGCGAGTTCTACGGAGATGGTGGCGGACTCGGCATCGGTCAGCTCGCGCTTGGCGGCCTCTGCAGCGCGAATCGCACGGCGGAAGTTGAGGCCGTCGGGATCGGCGAGGTTGGCCTGACGCAGCAGGACCGCAGCGAGGGCCTGGTCGAAGTCGTCGCCGCCGAGGTGGGTGTCTCCGGCGGTGGAGAGCACCTGGAAGACACCATCATCCAGCTCCAGGATGGAGATGTCGAAGGTGCCGCCGCCGAGATCGTAGACCGCGACCTTGACCCCATCACGGCCGCTCTGGAGCCCGTAGGCAAGCGCCGCTGCAGTGGGCTCATTGAGCAGGCGGAGGACCTCAAGCCCGGCGATCTTGCCGGCGTCTCGGGTGGCCTGTCGCTGGGCATCGTCGAAGTAGGCTGGGACCGTGATCACCGCACCGGTCGGCTTGCCCATCAGGCACTCCTCGGCGATGACCGCGAGCTCCTTGAGGATCTCTGCGGAGACCTCGACGGGGGTGATCTGCTTGCTGCCGACTGCGAACCGGACCACCCGGTCGTCATCAGCCAGGGGGTAGTGCAGCAGGGCGGCCTCATCTGCGACCTCAGCCGGGCCGCGACCCATGAACCGCTTGACCGAGGTGAAGGTGTGACCGCCGGCCTTTCCGACCCGCTCCAGAGCCGGCCAGCCAACACTGACCAGCGCCCCCTCGTCGTCGTAGTGCACTGCGCTCGGCAGCAGCACGTTTCCGTCTTCATCGAGCATGCAGCGAGACTTCCCGCTCATCACCGCTGCGACCAGCGAGTGGGTGGTGCCCAGATCAATTCCGATGTTTGCCATGGGTGGCTCCAGCGCGGCTCAGGCCGTCGCGGTGAGGTTGATGACGTTGTTGATGTATTTGAGTCGGTCCAGTCGCTCGGCGACTGCTGAGAGGTCACCCTCGCCGGCTTCCCAGCGGGTGAAGGTGGCGTCCAGCTCGGTCAGGATGGTCGCGCGCAGCTCGGTGGCGCGTCCAGAGACGCCGCTGGGATCCGATGCAGCTTCCATCTGCATGTCAAAGATGTCTTCTAAGAAGTCCGAGTCCAGCGGCACGCCGCCTTCCTCTGGGGCTGCAGTCAGTCCGGTGGCGAGGTAGCGTGCCCGGGCGATGGGATCTCGCAGGGTGCGCCGCGCTTCGTTGACCAGGGCGGTCCACTGCAGGCTCATCCGACGCTCGACCGCAGACTTTCGGGCATAGCGATCAGGGTGGACCTTACGAGAGACCTTTCGATAGGCCGTGTCCAACGCAGCTTTCGCGAAGAAATAGCGCCGGGGAAAGGCCAGCACCTCAAACAGATCGGCATCCGGAGGTGGAGGACGGATGGTCGCGCAGCTGGAGCAGATCGGGCCGGAGACCGGCTCACGACACTTCCAGCAGCGAGATGAGATTTTCTGGGCGCGAAGCTCAGTCATAAAGCACCAGACAACCCCCAGATGGGGGTTGTCTCTGAATCGCTCAGCTCTTTCTTCTGATCACCCTGGCTACAGGGTGAACGACTCTCCGCAGGAGCAGGAGCGAGAGGCGAGCGGGTTGTTGAAGGTGAACCCGGTACGCTTCATTGACTTCTCGAAGTCGATCTCGGTGCCGTTGAGGAACAGGTAGCTCTTTCGATCGATGGCGACGCGGTGGCCCTCGAAGGAGAAGATCTTGTCCTTGGGCTCGGGGCCTTCGACGAGGTCCATGAAGTAAGAGAGACCGGAGCAGCCGCCCCCACGCACCCCGACCCGGAGCACTGCAGTAGGCGTCTGACGACGCCTCTTGAGGGAGGAGAGCCGCTCCAGTGCGCCTGTGGTGATGGAGATGGCCATGGTCTATGCCTCCTTGGACTTCTTCTTCCGGTAATCCGCGATCGCTGCCTTGATCGCGTCCTCGGCGAGAACCGAGCAGTGGATCTTGACTGGGGGCAGTGACAGCTCCCGGGCAATCTCAGAGTTCTCGATCTGCTCAGCCTCGTCGATTGAGCGACCTTTTACCATGGTTGTGACCAGAGAGCTTGAGGCAATGGCTGATCCGCAGCCGAAGGTCTTGAACTTGGCATCTTCGATGATGCCGTCGTCGCTGATCTTCAGCTGGAGCTTCATGACGTCGCCGCAGGCCGGTGCGCCGACGAGGCCGGTACCGACATCCTCAGCGTTGCGGTCCATGCTGCCGACGTTCTGGGGGTTCTCGTAGTGGTCGATGACCTTGTCGCTGTAGCCCATGGTTCGGCTCCCTGAGAATTTGTGTTCGTGGTTCGTGATGAATTTAATGAGGAGACATTTAATGAGGAGATTAGTGTGCGACCCAGCTGACCGTCTTGAGGTCGATGCCTTCCTTGACCATCTCGTACAGCGGGCTCATGTCGCGGAGCTTCTTGACGGTCTCGATGACGCGACCGATGGTGAAGTCAATCTCCTCCTCGGTGGTGAAGCGACCGACGCCGAAGCGGATGGAGGAGTGAGCGAGCTCGACATCGACGCCCATGGCGCGAAGCACGTAGCTGGGCTCCAGGCTGGCCGAGGTGCAGGCTGAGCCGGAGGAGCAGGCGATGTCCTTGATGCCCATCATCATCGACTCGCCCTCGACGTAGGCGAAGCTGACGTTGAGGTTGTTGGGCAGCCGGTGCTCCCAAGAGCCGTTGATGACCAGCTCGTCGAGCTCTGCTTCGATGCCAGCCCAGAGGCGGTCACGGAGCCGACGGACCTCGTTGATCTTGCCGGTGTCGAGGTCCTCCTTCGCATACAGGGCCGACTTTCCGAGGCCGACGATCTGGTGTACTGCGAGGGTGCCCGACCGCATGCCGCGCTCGTGGCCGCCGCCGTCGATCATCGGGCTGAGCCGAATGCGCGGCCGGCCGCGGCGCACGTACAGCGCGCCGATGCCCTTGGGGCCGTACATCTTGTGCGCGGAGATGGAGAGCAGGTCGATCTTCATCGACTTGACGTCGATCGGCACCCGTCCGAGGGCCTGGACCGCATCGCAGTGGAACAGGACGCCCTTCTCACGACACAGCGCGCCGATCTCTGCGATGGGCTGAAGAACACCGATCTCATTGTTGCCGAACATCACCGAGACGAGGATGGTGTCTGGCCGGATGGCAGCGCGAAGCTCGTCGAGGCTGATGAGCCCTTCTGAGTCGACACCGAGGAAGGTGACCTCGAAGCCCTCTTGCTCCAGCGCATGACAGGAGTCGAGGATCGCCTTGTGCTCGGTGAGCGGCGTGATGAGGTGCTTGCCTTTCTTGTGGTTGTACCGAGCGACACCCTTGAGCGCGAGGTTGTCGGACTCGGTGGCCCCGGAGGTGAAGACGATCTCCTTGGCAGAGGCGCCGATGAGGTCGGCGACTTCCTGACGTGCGATCTCGACAGCTTCCTTGGCCTCCCGGCCGAAGCTGTGGTTGCGACTGGCGGCGTTGCCGTAGGTGCTGGTCAGGAAAGGGACCATCGCATCAACCACCCGCGGGTCGCAGGGGGTAGTGGCGTGGTTATCGAGGTAGATTGGGGTCTTGACAGACATGGGCTTGGTATAAACCTCAGATCGGAGAGGCGACGGCAGACACCATGGCCGGCGCGTCGTTTTCGTGCTCTTCATTGCAGGAATGGCAGGCAGATCGGAGAGTGGCCGGTGCGCAGGAGTGGCACCCCTCCAGGTAGGTCAGGCTGTGCTGCAGGTCGGACTCCAGGCTCTTGAGCCTGGCGACAGCAGCACGGGTCTCAGACAGCTTCTCAGTGTAGAAGCTTCGGAGCTGCTCCATCGCGGCGGGACCATGGGGCTCGCCGCGGAAGGTCTCCAGGAAACCTCGTATGTCGCTGAGAGAGAACCCCAGCTCTTGTAGCCGATCGATCCACTGGATTCTGGTGAGCGTGTCGGGGTGGTAGAGGCGAAAGCCGCCGGCTGTACGCTGTACCGGGGCGAGCAGGTCCATCTCCTCGTAGAACCGCAGCGCACGGGTGGTCTTGTTGACCCGGCGAGCTAGCTCTCCGACGCGAAGCAGTCGGGTGTTGAGGTTGGTGGACACGGCGTTCCTGCTTGACCCTGACGTTAACGTCAGGGTTGGGATCTACCCGCCACTGATATGGGTGTCAAACCTTAACGTAAGCGTCAGGTTTGGGAGACGCGTCGGATCAAGGCTCGACCACTTGATTGTCGCTGTGGAGGTCTCCGGGGGGGGCTGACATCATCTGTCGTCCGTCCAGCCCTCGCCAGCCCTCGCCGGCTCTCCAGGCCCGCACCGTCAGCGCCGTGCCGTTGGAGCTGAACTCAACGGTTCCGTCTCGATCGGTCCGGGCGATGGCGGCACCGTGCCAGCGGCCGAGGACTTCATCGCGGGGGTGTCGGAAGCGATTGTCTTGTCCACAAGAGATCACCGCCCAGTCGGGGTCTGCGGCTGCGATGAGTGCTGAGGAGGAGGAGCTGGCGGAGCCGTGGTGGGCGACCTTCACGACGGTTGCCTTCCCGACTCGCGGGGCGAGCGCTGCCTCCGCCTCTTCCTCGATGTCGCCGGTGAACAGGAACCGGTGCTCCCCATGGGTGACGCTGAGGACGAGGCTCTGTTCGTTGACCCGACGGCTGCTTCGGCGCGGGGACCAGTCGGCCAGTGGGTGGAGAATGTCTGCGCCAGGATCACCGGGAGTGTGGACGGTCGCACCGGCACGAAACACCGCGAGCCACAGCCGCCGGTAGCTGATCTCGTCGTGCTCTGGAGGACGCGGGGTCCAGAATGCATCGACCGTGATGCCTTCCATCACCGCCTGGAGTCCGCCGGAGTGGTCGGGGTGGGGATGAGAGAGGAAGACGGCGTCAAGCGTGCGGATGCCCCGTCGCCGGAGGTATCGGATGGTGCGAGTGGAGGGCGGTCCGCCATCAACCAGCCACCGCCGTCCATCGGGATGCTCGATGAGGGCGGCGTCTCCTTGTCCGATGGAGAGAAAGGTCACGATGAGTCGGCCGACTGGGACTGGTCGTACGCAGAGGGCGATGAGCGCAAGGAGGGCCGCTGCTGCGGGGTGTCGGCGCAGCGGGAGGAGGGCAGCCAGGGCCAGCGCGCCGGGGAAGCCGACGGCTGGAGAGAGGGGAGGAACATCGAGGATGGTGAGGAGGGCGAGTCCGACCTGCGCGGCGGCATCGGCGACCGCGAGGGCGAGCAGGGCTGCGGGCTCGGGAAGCCGAGACGCGAGCAGCGCGCAGGGCACCGAGATCCCAGCAATCAGTGGACTGGCGAGGAGGTTGGTCAGCAAGGTGAGGGGAGAGAGCTGCTGGAAGATCCAGGCCGTCACCGGCAGGGTTCCAAGAGTTGCGCCCAGCGAGGCGCCCAGCGAGGTCGCAATCCGAGAGAGCCACCGCGGGGTGTCTGGTGGAACGAGTCGGGTGATCGCTGGTGACCACCACAGGATCCCGGCGACTGCTCCGAACGACATCAGCGCCCCGGGCTGCACAGCCTGCTCGGGATCCATTCCCAGCACGGCGACTGCTGCTCCACCGAGGAGGCTCCAGGCGTCGACGGCACGGGCCAGCAGCCGTCCGGCACAGGCCAGCCCGACCATCACTGCGGCTCGTCGTGCAGAGACCGGCCAGCCGACCAGGTTCCCATAGGCACATGCCGCCGTCAGCGCGGTGAGTGCTGGGGCGAGCCGAGCCGGCCAGGGTGTGCGCAGGAAGACCAGCGGACGGGCCAGCAGCCAGCCTGCCGCCCACCCCATCGCTGCGATCAGGCCGATGTGCAGTCCGCTGATCGCCAGCAGGTGTGCGGTGCCGGTGCGGCGCAGGAGCTCGGCGGTCGCTTCCTCGATCCCGCCACGCTGTCCGGTCGCGAAGGCACGCAGGAGCCCGCCGTGTGCAACGAGATCGAACCGCTCGAGGCGCGGATCGGGCGGCATGGCGTTGAGGGCGACCCATCGCCGAACTTGGCGGTCGGCGGTCAGAGCGGGGAATGAACCGGGGAGCTGGGGATAGGGTCGGCCAGGTTGGGTCCAGGCGGCGAATTGAGATCCGACTTCGGGGACCTCGCCGGAGAACTGGAGGCGCAGGGTTCCGGCATCGGTGCGGGCGGTCACCAGCAGTCCGGAGGCACTCACCGCCACACCCTGTACCGTCGCGCGGTCTGGTAGGTGGGGGGGCGCGGGCTGAATCGCGACTGCCCCTGCCCCGGCGAGCAGCATCCCGACGGGCCACGCCAGCGCCGCTCCACGCCACCTTCTCCCGGCTAAGGCCAGCGCACCCATAAACCACACCCCGGCGAGCAGCGCGTCCACCGGGACGGGACACCATCCTCCCAGCAGCACCCCGAGCCACATCGCCAGTCCACCCCATGCCAGCGGTCGACGCATTCCTCACCTCGCATCGCTGCGAAGATGCAGGGAATGTGCCTGCGCTAAGTTGCTGAGATTGCTGGAGGGGGTGTCATGAGTGACGGTGACTGCTGTCAGCGAGACTCGGCTTCTCCTGGTGGCGTCTCCCTGGTGTGGGGGGCTCCGAATCCGCCCCCGCCCGGAGTCGAGATCCGCAGCCGATCGCCAGTCTTTGCCTCCCAGGTTGGCGGTGCGGTCTCCCAGCCGCCGCCCACGTTCCGCTCGTCGCATCCTGGTGAGCCGTCCTCACCGCCCGCCAGGCCAGGTGCTCCCTGCTCCCGCCGTCCTGCCAGCAGCGCGACCTGAGCGGGTGCGAGGAACTGCCACTGCCGCACGCAGCCATCTCCGCCCCGCTGCTGCCCGGCTCCGCCGCTCCCTGTCCGCCGCTCCCAGCGCTCCAGGCGCACCGGAAACGCAGACTCCAGCTCCTCGATGTCGGTCGCTGCGGTGTTGGTCATGTGGACCTGAACCGCATGCGCACCATCAAAGCCGGGTCCAGCTCCGCTGCCGCCGCCGATGGTCTCGTAGAACGCGCCGCTCGGAGTGCCGACGGTGAGGTTGTTCATGGTGCCCTGTGAGCCGGCCTGGGCGCCGAGCGCACGGAGGAGGGCATCGACGAGTCGCTGGCTGGTCTCGACGTTGCCGCCAGCGACCGCAGCGGGCCAGACGGGATCGAGCAGGCCGCCCGGGGTGACCGTCAGGCTCAGCGGCCGCAGCGCACCCTCGCTCAGCGGGAGGTCGGTGTCGACGAGGCAGCGGAAGACGTACAGCAGCGCCGCGACCGCGACCGCGCGGGGGGCGTTGAGGTTTCCGGGGTGGGGTGGGGCATCGATCGTGAGGGACCCTCGGCGACCGGAGACTGTGAGGGTAACGGTGAGCGGCGTGCCATCGTCGAGGATCTCAGTGGCGGTGTGGGTACCGGCGAGGCGGGGGAGGTGCGCGGCGACCACTGCGCCAGCCTGGGTCAGCAGGTGAGCGAGCTGCGCGGTGACGACTGCGGCGGATTGCTCTGCCGCGAGGGCGGACAGCAGCGATGCTCCGGCCTCACAGGCTGCGATCTGAGCGACGAGATCGGCGCAGACCTCATCGGGCTGTCGGCATCCAGGCAGCGGCGGCGGGAGAAACTGGTCGCCGTCGGAGATGAGGACCTGTGACAAGACGAGGCCCTCCTCGTCGATGTGGGTGGCGTGGGGAGGCATCGAGCCGGGCTGAATCCCGCCGACGTCGACGTGGTGGCCCCGAGCGGCGACGAAGCCCAGCCGCGTCCCGTCGATGAGCACGGGCCGGATGACCGTGATGTCGGGCAGGTGGCTGCCCCCGGCGTAGGGATCGTTGCTCGCCCAGGCCTGCCCTGCCGCGAGCTGATCGCCCCGCCGAGCAATGAGGTCCCGCACCGTCACGCCCATCGCGCCGAGGTGCACGGGGACGTGTGGAGCGTTGGCGATGAGCTGTCCGTCCGCGTCAAACACCGCGCAGGAGAAGTCGTGGCGCTGCCGGATGCTCACCGATCGGGCCAGCCGAGCCAGCCGCTCTCCCATGCGCTCTGCGATGGCCTGGATCCGCGCTCCAAAGACGGCGGTGTGGACCGGGTGGAAGTCGAGCGGTGCGGGTTGACTCGGTCGCCGCGTCCGGGTGAGCCTCAGGAAGCCCGGCTCCCCGACAGCGCGCCAGTCTGCCCCGAGCACGATCGTAGTGCCTGCGCCCTGAATCAGTGCAGGACCGTCCAAGGTGGTCACCGCAGCGGCGGGGCACAGCGGCACCATCCGCCAGCCGTCGAACCAGGCGCGGACCTGCCGCGGCTTCCGCGCGTCGGCAGGGACGGGCAGGTCAGAGAGGCTGCCGCCGTCGCTGCCCTCCACCGACACCCGGACCTCGACCGGCTCGACCGCAACACCCGGACGCTGGAAGCCGAAGCGTGCTTGGTGGGCGACCATGAACGCAGCGACGGGATCCGTGCAGGGCAGGGGAACCTCGATCAGCTCGCTGGTGCCGATGTGCCGCAGCGCAAGACGCGCGGAGACCTTGCCTGCCAGCGGCAGGCGTCTGATTGCCGCCGCGGTCGCTCCGTCGATGTCGCCGTCGCGCACCGGAGCGATCGCCTCGGCCCGAGAGCATGCCAGCCCGATGCCGACCGCAGAGAACACGCCCGCCAGCGTCGGCACCAGGATCGTCTCCACCCCCAGTCGCTCGGCGACCGCGCAGGCATGCCCTGGTCCAGCACCGCCAAACGCCACCAGAGCATGCCCCGACGGATCGACGCCCATCGCAGCAGCCAGCCTGTGGATCGCTTGGGCCATGTGCTCCGCAGCGACCGCCTGGAAGCCGGCGGCGATCATCTCGATCGGTGTGTGGGGGGAGAGCGCGGCGAGGGCCTTTCGTGCAGCATCGCGGTCGAGCGGTGCGTCTCGGGCAGGGCCGCAGACCGGGGGGAAGTCTGGGAGTCGTCCGAGCGCGGCCTCGCAGTCGGTCACTGTCGCTGGTCCACCGCGTCCGTACGCGGCTGGTCCTGGATCCGAGCCGGCGCTTCGAGGGCCGACCGCGAACACCCCACCCTGCACCGACAGCAGGCTTCCTCCGCCGGCTGCGACGGTGTCCAGACGAACTGCCGGAGTCCGAAGGGTCCAGTCACCCACGGTCACCGCCGCGACCCGCTCCGGTGCCCCAGCCACCCGACAGACATCAGCACTCGTTCCGCCCATGTCCAGCCCAAATGCTGCGGTGATCTCCGCCTCGCGGCACAGCGCTGCGGTGGCGATCACCCCGCCAGCCGGTCCAGAGAGGACGGCATCCCGCCCCCGCCACGTGCCCCCGCCGTCGCCA
This sequence comes from Myxococcota bacterium, assembly GCA_029251165.1. Classification (GTDB taxonomy): domain Bacteria; phylum Myxococcota_A; class UBA796; order UBA796; family UBA796; genus JAQXDW01. The sequence goes on along the minus strand of JAQXDW010000039.1, from coordinate 29,469 downwards.
TCTTCGTGCGCCAGTCCGCCGTCGGAGCGCATGTAGTGGCCGGGCGCTCGGGGCAGCAGCGGGGAGAGCGCAGCATCGGCCAGGGCGGTGCGCAGCCGGGGCAGGAAGCCGCGAGAGGGGGCGACCTCGTGACCGAGCACCACCGTCTCGAAGCCTGCGGCAGCACACTGCGCGCCGATCCGCTCCTCCTCCTCGGGGGCCAGCGGACCGTGCAGCAGCACCACCGCCACCGCGATGACCCCGTCCGCCCGCCACCGCGCCAGCGCCGTCGCATCCACGCGCGCCGGCTCCAGCACGGTTCCGTCTGCCGCGATGCGTCCATCGACCGCCACCACGGCGCGCTCCAGGGGCGGCGGGCGGGTGATGTTGAGGTCGAACAGGTCGGGGCGGGTCTGATCACCGATGACGGAGAGGTCGGTGAGGCCACGGTTGGTCAGCAGCAGCGTCGGTGCGCCCTGCCGCTCGAGCAGCGCGTTGGTCGCGACCGTGGTTCCGCGCCGCGTCGTGGAGCCTTCTCCCAGCACCAGCAGATCAGCCTGATCGGAGAGCACCTTGCGGACGGTGAGGATGCCGTCTCGGAGGGACACCACGTCGGTGAACGTGCCGCCCTGATCCATCCAGACGCGGTGCACGCCAGCCGCCGCTTACTTTGCGTTGCTCCCGATGGTCTCAGACTCGTTCCCGTCGACATCGATCACGGAGACCTCGACGTAGAAGGACTGGTCGCTGTCATAGATGTCCGCGCCGAACCCGATCTCGACGCTGCCGTTGCTGGCGTAGGCATTCAAGCCATCGATGGGGATAAGACCGCCGGAGAGCGTGTTGCCTTCGGCGTCTTGCGCAGCGCAGGAGTTGCTGTTGCCGCCGTCGACATCGTATGTGCAGCGGATGTATCCCCCGTCGACGTTGTCGTCGTCATCGAGGTAAGTGGCGTTGATGACGATGGCGAGGCTGTAGCCTGCGTAGTCTTCTTCCTTCGAGACCGAGAGGACCTCGATGACCGGAGTGCCCTCGGGCACGGCCTCCTCGGAGTCGTCATCTGCGCTGCCGGTGTCGGTCTCAGAGAGGTAGTCGTTGACGTTGTAGGTTCCCTGGTTGGAGAAGCTGCTGCCTTCGATGGCAGTACAGCCAGCAAGCAGCAGCGAAGCCAGGGGGATCATACGGATAGGCATGGGTCACTCTTCTCCTCGAACGTCCGTAGGGTCATCATAGCGCGAACGATCTCCGACACAGAGGGTCGATACCATTATGAGGTCGCCATGAAGAAGCTGCTGCTGACCATTCTGGGTCCGTTCTTCCTTGTCGTTTCCACGACGTTCGGGATCATCTGGTGGGATCGGGGGGCGCCTCCGGGCTTCCGCCCCCCGGTGACAGACGTCACGGTCGAGACCATCCACCGGGATCACCGCGGGGTCCGCATCACGGGCACTGCTCACCACGAGCTGCGCATCAAGCAGGGCGAGCACAACCTGTTCCCGCTGCTGGCTCCCCGCGACACGATCGGCCGGGAGATCCGGGTGATGGTGCGCTCGACGAAGGAGATCGACCGGCTGGTCGGCTACGAGGACATGACCATTGAGGGGCTGTGCCGCCCCCCCGGAAACATGATCCCGCACGCCATCGCCGAGGCGCTCATCGAGCGCGGATACCACTTCGCCGACAACTACGTCTTGATCGAGGTGTTCGAGGACTGAGCGGCTCGGACCCTCCGACAGGCGGGCCCGATTCCATCACCCGAAGATGTTCCCGGCGTACTTCGCGACACCCTCCAGCTCTTCCTCAATCCGGAGGAGCTGGTTGTACTTCGCGACCCGCTCGCTTCGGCAGGGCGCGCCGGTCTTGATCTGGCCGGCGGAGGTGGCGACCGCGAGGTCTGCGATGAAGGTGTCCTCGGTCTCGCCGGAGCGGTGGGAGATCATGCACCGGTAGCCGCTTCGGTGGGCCAGGTTGATCGTGTCGAGGGTCTCCGACAGCGAGCCAATCTGGTTGACCTTGATGAGGATGGCGTTGGCGGAGGACTCCTGGATGCCCTTGCGCAGCCGCTGGACGTTGGTGACGAACAGGTCGTCGCCGACGAGCTGGATCTTGTCGCCGAGGCGGGCGTTGAGCTTCGCCCAGCCGGCCCAGTCGTTCTCGTCGAGGCCATCCTCGATGCTGGCGAGGGGGTAGCGGGCGGCGAGGTCGGCGTAGTAGTCGATCAGGCCGTCGGCATCCATCTGCTTGCCGTCGATGTGGTAGGCGCCGTTCCGGAAGAACTCGGTGGCGGCGACGTCGAGCGCGAGGACCACGTCGCTGCCGAGGGTGTAGCCGGCCTTGCCGACGGCTTCCGCGACCAGGGCGAGTGCGGCCTCGTTGGACTCGACGTTGGGGGCAAAGCCGCCCTCGTCGCCAACACCAGTGGCCAGCCCGCGGCTCTTGAGGAGCTTCTTGAGGTGGTGGTAGATCTCCACCCCGCTGCGCATCGCGTCCGAGAACGTGGGCGCACCGACCGGGGCGATCATGAACTCCTGGATGTCGACATTGTTGTCGGCATGGGAGCCACCGTTGAGCACGTTCATGAACGGCACCGGCAGGGTTCCGCCGGCGAGCCCGCCGATGTAGCGGTGCAGCGGGAGGTCCATGGTGGCGGCCGCGGCGCGTGCGGTGGCGAGAGAGACGCCGAGGATCGCATTTGCCCCGAGTCGGCCTTTGTTGTCCGTACCGTCCAGCTCGATCATCATCTGGTCGATCTGACGCTGGTCACCGACATCAGCGCCGATTAGATGCTGCGCGATAACCTCGTTAACATGGCGGATTGCTGTATCCACTCCTTTCCCAAGCCATGCGCTGGCGACATTGTCGCGCAGCTCGACGGCTTCATGCTCTCCTGTGCTGGCCCCGCTGGGCACTGCAGCACGCCCCACGACTCCTTCCTCTGTTGTGACCTCTACCTCGACCGTAGGGTTTCCCCTGGAGTCGAGGATCATTCGACCAAACACCTCAAAGATCGCAGACATGGCACTCTCCCGGGAACGAACGGCAACGGTGGTATCTAACAGCGCTGCCGTTTGCAACCACCCCGAGTGAGGGATACTCGCCGACGAACGTGGAGGCCCCATGCGGAACACCGCTCTCCTTTCTTTCCTTGTCGCAGGACTCGGTGCCACCAGCACCGCGCTCGCAGACACGACTACTGAAGACTTCGGCAATGTCGAGTCCATCACCCTAGACAGCGTCGTCAGTGTGCCGCTGTACACCACCGCATCCGGCAGCATTCTGCCGTGTGTTCAGGTGACGATTGGAGAGGATGTCTATCTCTTCGGGCTGGATACCGGACACGGCATCTACCTCAGCGAGCGGGTGGTCTCTGAGCAGGGACTTGAGCCCGAAGAGGAAGAGTTCAAGTACTTCGCTGAGGTGAAGACCACCGAGCTTGAGTCTCTCTCTGTCGGCGACATGACGCTGAACAACATCATGGCCTTGGCGAGCTCGCCTGAGGACAACGATCGCAGCCCGTTCTACCAGACCCTTGTTCGGGGCACGGCGCTGGACGGCTACATCGGGCTCTCCACCCTCACCGAGGTCGCGTGGTCGATCCAGCCCAGCACCGGGCAGGTTGTCTTTGCGCCGCTCTCCGAGGGGCCGGAGCTGGTCAACGGCCTCAAGGAAGGCGGCGAGGCCTTTACCTGGCGAGAGACCGAGACCGCCGTGGAGGTCTACGGAGTCGAGCCGGTCCGCTGGGCACCCTGGCTGAAGAAGCAGCACAAGCTCGGAATTCCCGCACAGACGATGATCATCCCGGCGAAGGTCGGCGGTGCGGACGTCGAGGTTGTTCCCTCGTTTTTCTGGTGGAACAGCGTCGTCAGCTCTAAGACTGAGCTCGCTGAGACGGTCGCGACCCGCTCCTACGGTGATCGCAGCCACTCCTGGCTCCCGGTTCAGATCGGCTCCCAGCCCGCGCTGGACTCCTGGGTCGAGACCGAGGGCGGCACCGCTGGAAGCCTGCAGCTCCTCGGTCGCTCCGCGTTCGTGCAGGACTACATGGACGGCATCGTCGGGAACCGGGTGCTCTCTCAGTTTGACATCGCCGCAGACCCGACCAGCAAGACCATCGTCTTCCGGTCTGTCACCGAGCAGAAGCGCGAGAGTCCCCTGGAGTTCCTCATCGCAGATGCCACCGCGGATGTCGAGAAGATGCCGGAGGTCGCTGAGGGCGAAGAGGCGGATCCCGATGCAAAGCCCGGCAGCAGCAAGGCATGGTCCCGACTCGCCGATCTTCAGGCCGCGGTCGGCGATCTGACCAGCGCGCTCGCCTCCGAGCAGAAGCGCCTGGAGTACGAGGACAACGATCAGTTCTGCGCGATCCACAAGACCATCGGCCGCACCCAGCTCGACGCGGGCATGCTCGACGAGGCCATCGCCTCGCTGACCACCGCCTCGAACCTCTACCACGGCTGGTGGGACCAGAGCGCCGAGGAGCGCATGGCCATCGAGGAGGCCCTGGGCGAGTACGAGGGCGAGGAGAAGGCCGCCTCCGAGCACGCTGATGTCCACGTCCAGCCCGGCTCTTGTCACACCGCCGATGGCCTCCTCGCCAAGGCCTGGCTCAGTCAGGCCGACACCGAGAAAGTCGGCGAGATCTACGCTGCGCACCTCGACCTCGACGACGGTCTCGCTCTCATCCAGGGCAACGCCGCCCTCCTCGACGGCAACCTCAGCCTCGCCCGTGCCGCCTACTACCAGGCCTCGATGTTGGAGGGCTCTGCGAATTCCCGCAGCCGGATCGGTCAGGCGCTCGTGCATGACAACGCGGGAGAATGGGCGCATGCCGAGATCCTCTACCGCAAGGCCCTGGAGCTGAACGCCTATGGCGTGATGAATGCCCAGCTGTGGGTTGATGCCTCCATCCGCGCGAAGTCTGCCGCGGCCACCGTCCGGGCCACCGAGGCGTTCCTCGCCGAGAACCCCGACAGCGGTGCGGCCTACACCGCCCATGCTCGTGCGCTTCGTCTTGCCGGTGAGAATGGCAAGCTCAAGCAGCTCAGCCGCCGCGGGGATGCGTTCTATGAGAATCGGATGATGCTGTTCCCGAGCAACGGCTACATCGCTGCCAACCGGGCGCTGTTCCTGGTCGAGACCGACCGACTGGCCGCTGGCCAGGAGGCTGCGGAGGCTGCGCTCATCTCCAGCCCCGACGCCGCCCTCGCCTGGCTCTCGCTCGGCAACATCTACGTCCGCTCCGGTGACATCGCGCGCGGCGAGGAGATGCTTCGTCGCGCCGGAAAGCTCAATGCCTACTCCCCAGGCTACGCGCTGCTGGTCAATGTCGAGATCCCCGAGCCTCCGGCACCCGTCGAGGACGAGGAAGACGGCGGCAACAACGAGTAGCGCCTGGCGGGGGCGGCCTCAGCTGAGGAACCGTCCCCACAGGTGGTTGTAGAACGATGTGGTGAGCAGCCAGGCCTGCAGCAGCAGAGACAGCACGCAGAAGCCCAGCAGCCACCCGGACACCACCCGCAGCCGCATCATCGCGGCGGCATCGTCTGAGTCGTACTCGCCCGCTTCGATGCGGGCCATCTCGCCGTCCGCCTGCAGCCACGCCCACAGGGTCAGCGCCGCGCCTGGCACGCCGGTCCAGCAGAAGACGCCCAGCAGGTCCAGCGGGGCGGCAACGATCAGCGCGCCGCGGATCAGCCGCAGCTTCGGCGCCGCCTCGATCGGCGGCGGCGGCGGCTCTCCGGCGAACAGTGCGTCGACCTTCTCCATGCCCCTATTCGTAGCGGAACGGGACGGAAGGTTCTACTCCAGCAGCGCGGCGAAGTCGGAGAGGTACTGCTCCAGGCCCGCATCGTCGAACTGCAGCCCCCCGCCGGTTCGGGCCTGGATGACGCCTTCCTCTCGGTAGGCGCGCAGGGCATTCTTGAGGTTGACGTTCGAGAGCGCCTCGGAGCGAGACAGCTCGTCGACCGCCAGTCGGCCCCGACCGAACTCCAGGATCTTGTCTGGCAGCTCCTTCATCGGCAGGCTCCGGTGGCGGGTTGCTCGCGCACCGCGCAGCACCAGCCGGTAGGACTCCAGGAAATTGCAGGTCAGCCCCGCAAGCTCTGCGAGCAGGGCGGCATCGGCGATCTGGTAGCCGCTGTCGTCTTGTGACAGCGCGCCATAGCGCACCAGCTGAGTGAGGCTCTCGACCTCCAGAGTCTCCAGCGCCTGCTCTGGATCGAGGGTGAATTCGTAGCGCATCAGGAAGACCTGGGTGCGGAACAGCCGGAACAGCTCGTCTTCGTTGATGCATCCATGGTCATCGGCGGCGGCTCGGGCGCCGGCTGCGAGCAGGCTCATCGGGGCGAGGAAGTGGATGAGTCCGTTCTTGTAGTAGTCCAGCTCGATCCGCTTCTCTTCGATGATCTGGATGATGTCGTCGGACTCATCCGGCAGGCGGGCGATCAGGCCGGCGCGGCGGAACTGCTCCAGCGCCGACCGCACCGCCCAGCCTCCATACGTCAGCGAAGCGGCGGGCTTCGCGCCGATGTCGCGGAGGAGGGTGTCGAGCCGCGTGACCCGCGCCAGCAGTGCGCTCTGGCGGACGCCGCGACGGTGCTGGCAGAGCAGCCCCATGGCGACCAGCCCGGAGGGCAGGATGACCTCGTTGCGGGCGATGCGGTACAGGATGCGCTCGCCGGTCCGCTGGAGGATCTCCGCGCGACGCTCTCGCGGCAGCCCGCTCCACGGCGCGTCGATGCCCGACATGGCCTGCGCGGCGGTGATCGGCTCCCCGACCCGGATGTAGACCCGCCCGAAGCGCTTTCTGAAGATCCGTCGGGCCTTGACGACCTGCCCGAGATCTTCGGCTTTCTTCTTCTCTCCGGACAGCTCTCTGGCGTACGCGCCGCCCTCGGCGACCTGCTCGTAGGTGATCGCGATGGGCAAGAGCGAGACGGCATGGTCAGCGCGGGTGGTCGCGGCGGCGTCGAGGATCATCGAGAGGACCCCGAGCCGCGCGGGGAGGAGCTTGCCGGTGCGGCTGCGGCCGCCCTCGATGAAGAACTCCACCGGGAAGCCGTCCCGGATGAGCTGCTGGAGGTAGCGGGCGAACACGACCGGGAAGATGCGGTCTTCGCCGAAGCTGCGCTTGATGAAGAACGCTCCAGCGCGCCGGAAGAGGGCTCCCAGCGGCCAGAACGAGAGGTTCTCTCCAGCGACGATGTGGGGAATGACGAGGTTGTTCTCGTAGCAGACGCTGGAGAGCAGCATGTAGTCGAAGTGGCTGCGGTGGCACGGGATGAGCACTGGAGTGCCGGCACGCAGGGCCGCGCGCATCCGCTCCAGATCCGCCTCGCGGATGTCGATCCCAGAGAAGATCCGACTGGAGAGGAGGTTGAAGATTAACCGGCTGGCGCGGACGACTGAGAACGACATCCGGGCGGCGATGTGGGAGAACGCCTTGCGGACCTCTGCGCGGATCTTCTCCTCGGAGCGGCCGGTCGCAAGAGACTCCTCCAGCACCAGCCGGCGGACCTCCGGGCTCCGCATCACCAGGCGCTTCATCCAACGATGCGAGCGGATCCGTGGCCCGTGGGCGACCCGGGACTCCCGATACAGGTAGCGCCGCAGCAGGATGCGCAGTCGGCGACTGGCGCGCTCCATGGACTCATCCGCGAAGCGCTCCGGCAGGCCGGTGAGGTCGATCGGCGTGCCGGCCTGGATGTGGACCGCGCTGTCGGCGGCCAGCACGGTGAGCATCTTCTGGATCCAGCCCGGATCATCCGCAGAGCCGCGCAGCATCCGAGCCGACTCTGTGCGTGCAGTGCCCGGCTCACGCCGCCAGCGGACGACCACTGGGACGAGCTGAACCGGTCGCTCGGTGCGGGCCTGAGCTGCGTTGAGGGCCTCGACGACTCCGAGGGTCGGCTTGTGGTTGTCGACGAGGAACACTGCGGCGGGGCGTCCGTGCTGGATGGCCTCGACCAGCGCACCCGACGTCACCGGATCTGGGAAGCCTGACAGGGACAGCCGCCGCTTGAGGCCCAGGAAGGCTCCGTAGAGGGCCTGGTAGACCGGACGGAACCAGATGCCACGCACACCGGTCGTCAAGGCCGCCAGAGGGAGTCGTCGAGCGTTCAGGGCCCGGTTGAGGGCGAGCCAGTCAACCGCGGAGGTGGTGTGGAGGACGTAGACCACCGGTCCGGCTTCTGAGGCACGGCGAACGTTCTCGGCCGAGGAGTCATCCAGGCTTGCGCGTCGCAGAAGAATGGAGAGCCCGCTGAGGTGGAACAGGGGGCCGAAGCGGCGGATCATGCCGGAGCGGAGGAGCTGAGCGGTGTCGCGGGGAGATGGGGCAGGGAGATCGGACATCATGACGGACTAACGCGTGGACAGGATGGGGCTGTGTGGTGTCACTGAGGCGGCACACCGCTCACCGCCAGCAGCGTCTCGGCCACCTCCTGCCACGTCCGGGCAGCCGGAGCTGGACGGGGGGCCGCGAGCCAGCGGGCGACCTCTCGGATGAGCGCTGCGTCGTCGTCTGCCGCCACCACGCTGCCGGCGTCTCCGACCAGGACTGCACACTCCCCGACATCGGTGGCGACCACCGGAGTGCCCTGTGCACGGTAGTCGAGGATCTTCAGCGGGCAGAACCACGGCGGAGCGTCGGCGGGGTAGGGCGCGAGGCCGACGTCGAGGGCCGCGACGGCGTCCGCGAGGGCATCTGGCTCCAGGTGGCCCGTGACCAGCGCACCCTCCGGAGCGGTCATCCCTGGCGCGAGCCGCCCGACCAGCGCGAGCCGTGCCCCGGTCTCTCTCGCGACACCGGCCAGCCGCTCTAAGCCGTGCCAGGGCTTCATCGAGCCGACGAACCCGATGAGCTTCTCGTCCGGTGCAGCCCCGAGCCGCGTCCGCCCTGCAGCGCGATCCCCGCGCCGCTGATCGACCCCGTTGGGGAGCCAGTGGACATTGTCACAGCCCATGTCGTCCTGGAGCCACTGCACCAGCCACCGGCTCACCGCCACAATGCAGGGGGCGGCCTGGAGGACCGCCCGCTGCCAGCCCAGCGCCCAGGCAGGACGTCGAAGCTCCTCAAAGCGTCGGCGCTCCTCCCACAGCGGGGCATTGACCTCCAGCACCCACGGCACCCCGAGCCGATCGTGGATCCGCCAGCCGGCGTCGGAGAACAGGCTGTGGCGCTCGACGACCAGGTCTGGCATCCAGCCGGCATGGGCCTGCTCGATGACTCGCCGGCTGATCCGCCGTGCAGCGATGACCTCGGTCAGATCTCGGTAGGTCTTCAGCCACGACGGCCACCCCGGCACCCCGACGGCACGTGCCCGGGTTGGCTCTCCGAAGGTGCCTCTTCGGTCTGTGAGCTTCGCAGCGAGCAGCCGGACTTCGTGGTCCCGGCGCAGCGCCCGGACGATGCCTCGGGCGTGTGCGGAGGCGCCCGACGGCCCCTGGACCGGGATCCCCGGCGCGGGCAGGAGGTAGGTGATCTTCACGGCAAGGACAGCCGAAGGCGGGCACCGCCTGAGGGGAGCAGGAGCGCGCGCGTGACTCCTGCCATGGGCATCTCGCGGGCGTCCGGACGTGCAGGAAGCCGTCCGTGGTCCCGCCTGGCCGCTTGTTGCTGGAGATGGGGCGAACGCTTCGACACGACCACAAGCCTACCCCAGCCCCCAGTCGACCACCCCGCTGCTGGTGCTGCCTGCGCGCCGGTCGATGGCATCTCGACCCCTCGCGCGACTCAGTAAACCCCGGTCCACTCGCGGATGTTGTACGGCAGGACTTCGTAGAGCTGGGTGACCTCCATGTTGAAGTCCGTGTAGGTCGCGGTGATGTAGTCCTGCGCGTAGTACTGCCGCCTCCAGCTCCCGTCGTATTCCTGAGAGATGTATCTCTGCTGGGGCATGAAGCTGAGGATGTTGTACGGCAGGACGGTCAGCGGGCAGTCGCTGTCCCAGAGCAGGGTGCTGGTGAGCTCTGAGGGCTGGAAGCCCATCGCATAGCTGCCGTCGTCTTGCGGACCAATGTAGGTGAAGACGTCGGTATATCCCGGTACATCGAAGCCTCCGGCGATGGTTCCCTGGCAGCTGAAGGGCACGCCGCCGTCCCAGCCGACCGGCGCACCGGAGACCTCGATGCTGCCCTCCGCGAGCAGGGCGATGCTGTGGGTGTAGCTGCTGTTGAGTATGGGGAGGTCGCTTCCGATGATGTGCGCGACCTGAGTGAAGGTGGTGTACATCTGCACGCTGTACGGGCCACCGCAGCCGTCGAGGCCGTAGCACTCATCGTCACCGCAGTCGGTGAACGTGTCCTGATCGTTGTCGATGCCGTCGGTGCAGTCCTCGATGCACACCTCCAGGCAGTCGTCGTCCTCACAGTCCACCAGACCGTTGAGGTTGTTGTCGATGCCGTCGTCGCAGTCTTCGTCTGTCGGCGGCGTGCCGGTGTCTTCGTCCGTCGGCTGGGCGGAGGTGTCGTCCTCGCTGCACTCCGGGATCTCGTCACAGGTAAATCGAATCTCTGGAGACTCGAAGACATGGCAGGCAGTGAGGAGGAGCGTGAGCATGGTGGCTGTGTGCTGAAGACGGCTGTGGTGAGCAGAGGCGATGCTGGCATCTTTGCCAGGAGGGTACCACCGGCAGGTCACTGGGGGGCTGCCGGCGGTGTCGTGCGTGCTTCTGCGCGAAGTGCCCTCAGCGTCATCCTGCCGCAGCAGCGAAGCCCATCTCCAGGTCCGCGATGAGATCGCTGAGGTTCTCGATTCCCACGCTCAGTCGGATCAGCCCATCTGGGATGCCAATTGCCTCGCGAACATCGGGCGGAACGCTCGCATGCGTCATGATCGCTGGCAGCTCGATGAGGCTCTCTACGCCGCCGAGACTCTCCGCGAGGCAGAACAGCTTTGTTGCCTTCACAAACCGGATCGCGGCGTCGAGGTCGCCGTTGAGCACGAAGCTGATCATCCCGGAGTAGCCAGGGAAGATCACCTTGCCGACATCCCCGCGCTCCTCCAGCCACGCCGCGATCGCGATCGCGTTCTCCTTGTGGCGGTCCATCCGGACATGCAGCGTCTTGAGGCCGCGCAGGGTCAAGAAGCAGTCCCACGGACCCGGAACGGCACCGGCAGCATTCTGCAGAAACGCAATCCGCTTGGCGATCGCATCATCGCTCGTGATCACCACACCACCGACCACGTCGGAGTGGCCGTTGAGGTACTTGGTGGTGGAGTGGACCACGATGTCGGCCCCGAGCTTCAGCGGCTGCTGGTTGACCGGGGTGGCGAAGGTGTTGTCGACGACCAGCTTCGCGCCGGCTGCGTGTGCCTTCTTGGCGAGCGCGGTGATGTCGGTGGTCTTCAGCAGCGGGTTGGTCGGGGTCTCGATCCAGACGATGTCAGTACCGTCCGGGATCACGACGTCCGGCTGGCTGGTGTCCACGAAGGAGAATTCCAGGCCAAACTCAGCCCACTCCTTGGTGAACAGTCGGTAGGTGCCACCGTAGACATCGTCGCCGCAGACGACCTTCGCGCCGGGGCGCAGGGTGCGAATCACGGTGTCGATGGCGGCGAGGCCCGACGAGAAGCACATCCCGTGCTTGCCGCCTTCCAGGGCTGCGAGGCACTCCTGGAGCGCGGTGCGGGTCGGGTTGTGGGTCCGGGAGTACTCCCAGTCCCAGGCGCCGGGGTGGGGCTGGGCGTAGGTCGAGGTCTGGAAGACCGGGGTCATCACCGCGCCGGTGATCGGCTCAGGGGGCTGACCGGCGTGAATGGCGAGGGTGCCGAGCTTGTAGTCGCTTTCGTCAGACATTTACTGACCCTTCCCGTTGGTGGCGCGCGAGATGTAGTCGATGAGATCGATGCGGGTGATGATGTCGACCGGCTTGCCGTTCTGGTAGACGATCGCGAGGCGATAGCGTCGGAACATCTCGGTGAGCACGCTGATCTCGGTGGTGGGATCGACGGTGGAGTAGTTCATGTCTGACACCTCGCTCACCTTTGCATCGAGCTTGCCCTCCAGTGCCCGCTGCAGCAGGGTGCGCTCACCGACCACGCCGACGACGTTGTCGTCCGTGATGAGCGGCATCTGGGAGATGCCGTGCTTCTTGAAGGCCTCGATGGCCTCGCCGACGGAGGCATCGGGAGAGGAGGAGATGAGCTTGCGGGGGCCGCGTGTCTGGATGAGGTCTGCGACGTGGCCCAGCGGGTTCTCGGGGCTGAGGAAGCCGTTCTCTTCCATCCACTTGTCGTTGAAGACCTTCGAGAGGTAGCTGCGCCCGCTGTCGGGGAGGATGACCACGCTGACGAGGTCCTTGCGCTCCTGACGGCGCAGCCACTTCAGCGCACCGGCCACGGCGGCACCGGAGGAGGCACCGCAGAACAGTCCCTCTTCACGGACGAGCCGTCGGGTCATCAGGAAGCACTCCCGATCGTTGACCCGGACCACGTCGTCGACGTTCTCGAAGTCCATGGTGCTCGGCAGGAAGTCCTCGCCGATGCCCTCGACGAGGTAGGTGAACGGCTGGGTGGGCTGGCCGGTCTTGAAGTAGTCGTAGTAGAGCGAGCCGACGGGATCGATGCCGACGATCTTGATGTCTGGGTTCTGCTCCTTGATGTACTTCGCGATTCCAGTGATCGTGCCGCCGGTACCGAGGCCGGCGAAGATGACGTCGACCTTGCCGTCGAGCTGCTTGTACAGCTCTGGGCCGGTCGAGAGGTAGTGCGTTCGGGGGTTGGAGGGGTTGTGGTACTGGTTTGCGTAGAATGAGTTCTCGGACTCATCGACCAGCCTCCGGGACACCTTGTAGTAGGAGCGCGGATCGTCGGGCTCGACGTTGGTCGGGGTGATGACCACCCGGCTGCCCCACGCCCTCAGCGCCGCGCGCTTCTCCTCGGACTGCTTGTCGGGCATGACGAAAGTCGACTTGTAGCCGCGAATGGCAGCCATCATCGCCAGACCAGCGCCGGTGTTGCCGCTGGTACCCTCGACGATGGTCCCGCCAGGAGTCAGCTCACCAGAAGCCTCCGCATCGTCAACGATCTGACGAGCAAGGCGATCTTTGATGGAGCCGGCGGGGTTCATGAACTCCACCTTGGCGTAGAGCGTACCCGGAAGGCCCTCTGTGACCTTGTTCAGGCGGACCATCGGCGTATCACCGATGCAATCGAGAATGCTGTTGAATACCCGGTGCACGGAATCTCCTGGCGCAGAAGCGTTGAAGGACGAGGTGTATATCCCGCCACAGCGTCGATAGCCTGCCGAGCGCGTTTACCGCTGGTCAGGGGCGGGATACTCTTCAAAACTTTATGGTGTCGTGCCTTCTTGACCCGCGCCAGACCATCTCGTGGCCGGGGGGCGTATACTCAGCAGAGGTTGAGGAGAGTATCTGTGGACAATTCGACGGGCCGTCTGCTGAGAAAAGGCGACTATGTCTATGGCTCTTTCTTCAAGCCAGAGTTGGTCGACGGCTACATTAACGGGGTCAATCCCGGGGACCGCTCTGATGTCCTTGGTCGGTTTCCGTTCTCGGAGTCCAGCGTCGATGAGGCTGTAGACTACGCCGGAATCGGTGTGCGGATCTGGCGACGGATCCCGATTCAGGAGCGTGGAAACACCATCCGTCGGTTCCGTGATCACCTCGCTCGATACCAGGAGCGCATGGCGCGTCTGGTCACCCGGGAGACCGGAAAGCCGCTGTGGGAATCTCGGCAGGAGGTCATGGCCACCATCCGGGCGCTGGATCTCTTCTTGGAGGAGGGGCCGGGCATCCTCTCGCCGATCGTGATGAATGAGATCGGCGCGCGCGCCGATCGGCTGCCCCGCGGCGTGGTCGGCATCCTCTCGCCGTACAACTTCCCCGTCCTCGTTCCGACCACCCAGGCTGCTGCAGCGATCCTCGCTGGAAACGCAGTGGTGGTGAAGTCCAGCAAATTCACGCCCGGCGTTGGTCAGGAGCTGGCGAGCCTGTGGGACCGCTGTCGGCTGCCTCGTGGCATCTACAACATGCTCCAGGGTCCCGGCTCGGTCATCGGCCAGCGCCTCGTCACCCACCCTCGCCTCGACACGCTGCTGTTCACTGGCAGCTACGCCACCGGCGCAGCCATCCGCCGGCTGACCACCGAGCGGCCTGAGCTGCCGGTGATGATGCACTGCGGTGGAAAGGGCATCGCCCTGGTGCTTGACGACGCCGATCTGGAGCGCGCGGTCTACGAGGTCACGGTCGGTGCATTCCTCACTGCCGGTCAGCGCCACAACTCCACCGCCCGGGTCCTGGTCACCGAGGGCATCTACCCGAAGTTCATCGAGGCCCTGGTTCGTCGGGCCAGCCAGCTGTCTGTCGGCTACGGCTTCGACCCGGACACCTTCGTCGGTCCCTTGATCTCCGAGAACCTCCGCACCCGCTACCGCCGGTACTGTCGGCGGCTGGTCAGCCGGGGTCACCAGGCGTTGCTGGAGGCCGGTCAGGAGACCCCCAGCCGCCGTGGCTTCTATGCCCGTCCGGCGATCTACCGGATCCACTGGGACAACGGCAACCCCTCGATGTCCGACGAGCCCCCCGGTCCGACCCTGCTCGTCTACCGGGTCGGGCGCTGGGAAGAGGCCGCTGCGCTGCACAACCAGGCGATGTTCCGTGGGGCGACCAGCTTGTTCACCCGCCCGGACAATCCTGTCATCTTCGAGATGCGGGATCGACTGCGCACCGGCTCGCTGAACATCAACCGTGGGACCATCGGTGCCTCTCTGCGGCTACCCAGCGTTGGCCTTGGACGCAGCTCCAACGGCCAGCCTGGTGGGCTCGACCTGCTCCGCCTGCTGACCCACCCCCGCGCCCAGCTCATCGAGTCGCGCCCGTTTGATCCCCGACAGATTGCTCTGCCCGGGCTGAACTGGAACACCCAGGCCGTCCCGCCGGTCACACCGGTTCAGATCGAGGAAGAAGATGAGCTGGCGGACGTCTCCAGCTCCCTGGAACTCGCCTGACGGAGCGGACCGCGTGCGACGGAGTGCGCCAGGCTCCCTGTTTAGGCCCTGCCCTGTCGGGGTGGGTACAGCATCGAGGTCTCGCCAGCACTCGGTGTGCACACGCACCGATGGCCCGACCGCAGGAGCGGCCTGACACCATGAGATAGAGAGGGGAAGGCCATGGGACGGACCCAGGCTTCCCGCAATGCGGACACCTTACAGCGGCTGGTCGGTTCCGCCGCTGGGCGCACCGCCCTCTGGAGCGCCGCCTTCGGGGCCACCTGCGCCGGGACCACCCGCGCCGGGACCACCTGCGCCGGGACCACCGGCACCAGGACCACCCGCGCCCGCACCGCCTGCACCTTCCGGCACACCGGAGGGACTCAGGGAGCTGAGCTCAAGGCTCACGCCGTCCTGATCGCCGGAGATCTCACCGAGCTGTGCGCCGAGGGAGAGGGCATCAACGGAGTTGGTGATCTTGCCGTCTTTGTCGTTGTCGCACAGAGCAGACAGGTTGATTGGCTTGCCCTTGGGCACCACCACTGAGAAGGAGCCTACGGTCTCCATGTCGAGGGTGGTCAGCGGGCCAGGGATCTGACCGTCGGGAGATGGAGGTGCGCCAGCGAGTGAGCCGTCGATGATGTCGATTCGGATCGTCCCCTCACAGGTTCCGCTGACCTCTCCGGAGATGGTGAAGTGATCGGCGGCCTTGATCTCGTCTTGGGTCTGCTGTCCCTTCATCTCTTCAAGGACCATCAGAACGCCGCTGCCGCCAGCCATGCCGGGGCCGCCCATTCCGCCGCCCTGGCCGCCTTGGCCGCCTTGGCCGCCCTGGCCGCCCTGGCCACCCATTCCGCCGCCCATTCCGCCCTGGCCGCCCTGGCCGCCCATTCCACCGCCCATCCCGCCGCCCTGGCCGCCTTGGCCGCCCATTCCGCCGCCTTGACCACCGGGGCCGCCGCCCTGCCCGCCCATCTCACCGCCGGGGCCGCCTGGGCCTCCCTGTTGGTTCTGATCGGTGGACTCGTCAGGGGGAACCGGGCAGCCGGTAAGGGCTGCAGAAGCAAGGATCAACATCAGCAGGCGCATGGGGCCCTCCACTTTTTGAGATGGAGAACCATAGCGCATGCGGTCCCTTGCGGGTGTCTTAAGCTGTCTCGAGGGTACAGCTCACCCCGTCCATCACCGGCGCGCCGGTGATCGGATCGGCCCGATCTGCCGCGAGCAGTCCGAGGACTTCCGGCACAGAGATGGCGGAGATGTCGACGGTATCTTCACGGAGAGAGAGGTCGTGTCGGGCGGTGAGGGTGATGCTGCCGTGTCGGGTAGAGACCCTCACCTCAGCCCCATCTTCGATCCCGGAGTCAGGGTGCAAGAAGGCGATGGCCTCCTGTGCGCTGCGGTGGTGAGCATCGGGCGCGCGGTCGGGGCGTGCAGAGGTGCGCAGGAGCAGGGCGCTGTCTGGCGGATCAACGCGAGAGAAGATGTCCTGGATGCCCTCAGGCATGAGGAGGATGCGCTCATCGGGGGTGCTCGGACGCCAGAGGGCGCGGTCGGTGGCGCTTCGAACGACCCGGTGCGGGGCCTCATTGAGCTGCGCCTTCTCGACTCCGCTGCCCCAGTCCAGCGCTCGGTTCTCCCAAGTGTCGAGGTCGGTCTTGATCAGGTAGCGCGCGAGCAGGCCGAGGTGGTGCCCCCATGCGGAGCCCCGCAGACCGGGCTTCAGCGAAGCGAACAGGGCCGGGAGGATGTCGGAGATGGCGCGGGCATCGCCCTGAGGGGCAACGACGGGCGGAGTGGAGAGCAGTCCAGCCATCGGCAGCAGCGAGGCCGTGTGCAGGGTGATGTCTGCGCGCTCCCAGGGGTGGAGCGTGGGCAGGATCCAGTCGGCGCGCTGTGCCGTCTCGTCCATGACCCGGCCGAGGTGAATCTTCAGCTCCAGGGCATCGAGTGCTTCGTGAATCCGCGCCCGACCTGGAAGCCGACCCGCCGGATCTGCCGACAGGGTGATCAGCGCACGGAGCTGGCCCTCGCCCGGAGTGAGAACCTCTTCTGCCAGTGTCGTGGAGGGTGCCTGGAGCAGCATCAGCGGATGGCCGGTGCGGGTCCGGGGGGCATCAGCAGTGGGAACCGAGGACAGCAGCGGCTGGATGTCGATGAGGCCCGGGTTCTCGTAGATGCCGCCGGGGCGAAGGGTGTTGGCGGTGACGGTGTGCAGCGCCAGCCAGGCCCACGCACCGAGCGCGGAGTTGGCGTTGTTGAATGCCGCGAACCCGGGACTGATCACGCCCATTGGGGCCCGACTGAACTTCAAGGCAACACCGGACAGGGCCGCCGTGGAGATGCCGCAGATCTCTGCACAGCGGGCGATGGGCCAGGGGCGCAGCGCCTCGGTGAGGGCCTCGTAGCCGGTGGTGTAGTCCCGGACATACTGGGTGTCGTGCCAGCCTCCAGCCACGACTGCTGAGAGCATGCCCAGCAGGAGGAAGGGCTCGGTGCCCGGCCGGATCGCGAGGTGCTGATCCATCTGCCCGGCCAGGTCTGTCCGGCGAGAGTCGGCGACCACGACCCGGGTGCCCTTGGTCTTGCGGGAGTGCTCGACCTCTGGCAGGAAGTCTCCGCCGGCGACCAGCGGTCCCCAGCCCTCTCGCAGGGGCTCTCCGCCGAGAATCACGACATGGTGGGCACGGCCAACATCGGGAATGAGCGCGGCAGGATAGCCGATCATCATCTCGGTGAGTCGGATGCGCGGACCCGCGCCGAGGCAGAGATCGCTGAGCACCGCCGGGGTGCCGAGGCCGACTGCGAACGCCAGCGACCGGACCCAGTCCTGAGACGAGCGAAACACCTCGTCGCCGATGTGCAGGCCGATGCTGCCCGGGCCGGTCTGGCTGCGGACTTGGCGAAGCGCGCTGCCGATCTCGGCGATGGCTTCGTCCCAGGAGACCGCGACGAGTCGCTCGCCGTCACGTCTCAGCGGAGTCGTGATGCGCTCGGGATGAGAGACAGCGGCCACCGAGTGCTCGGCAGTGTCGCAGATGTAGCCGCCAGTGACCGGGTCTTCCCGATCAGGCGAGAGCGCAGTGAGTTGGCCGCCAGCGGTGGCAGCGAGGAGCCCACAGGCGCCCTCACAGAGTCGGCAGAAGGTGTGCTGCATAGCGTTGGAATAGCTCAGGGGGGAAGGCGCGCCATGCGCTCAGTCAGCGCATGGTGAATGTCAGGGTACCAGCGGGTGTAGTGACCCAGCTGCTCTGCGACCGCATGACGGGGAACGTGGGAGAGCGTAGCGGCGAGCAGCGGGGCAAGACCTGGACCCCATCGCGCTGCTATCTTTTCGACGAAGCTGCCGTCTGGCGCGGCCTCTATAAGGGCGACGACACCGGCTGCGGCATAGTGAAGATCATCGACCTCCAGCAGCGCCAGCACCGGCTCCATCCGGGCAAGCTGACGTGCAGCGGTGACCAGCCCTGCCCGATGACCGGCCTCGATGTGCGCCCGACACAGTCCGGTCAGTGCCTGAGGCGTGCAGCGCTCGGCAGCTTCGATGAGGTGGATGTGGCCGGCTTGAGCACCCTCTGCCAGTCGAGACAGCGGGATGATCCAGCTCTCCTCGTGGTGACGGGTGACCGCCAGCCGGAGGATGCCGCCCCGCCCTGCGCGGGCCTGGCGCACCAGCCGACGGTACAGCGGACCGACGGGGACCACGGACTCTAGGGTGTCGATGACCGCCGCCACCGCCGGAACCATCGCGGCACCTCCCGGCGCGCGGGGACCGATCACCACGTCGACGAGGGCCAGCGGGTTGAGGACCTCCAGGCCGCGGAAGATGGCGGTCGGGGGCTGACTGGCGGCCAGCTGCTCCTCGATGGCAGCGATGATCTTCGGCAGGTCGTCGGGCAGGGTGAGCGCGAGGAGATCGTCGGGGGTCATCGATACACTCCTGCACGGCGAAGAATGTGGTCTGCCGGCAGGCGGCCAGGGAGGTCAGCGGGGGTGCACAGGAGAATCTCTGGCTTGTGGGGGAGGGCAAGGACCCCCGGCGGACGTGCTGGGCGCCCAGCGTCGCTCAGCAGCGGATGTGCTGGCCGGACCAGCGGACGCCAGCGCCCGTAGTAGCGACCCCAGACCATCGACAGCCCCACTCCGCTCACGCCGACGCCCCGGAGATCTCCAGCGACCAGCAGCAGGCTGAGTCGTGCCCCAGCGTCGGGGCCAAGGGCATCGTCGGGCATCGCCGCGATCGCACGCCAGGCCCGGTGCAGGAGCAGGTTGCGCTCAGCCTTCACCAGAAGCGGCGTCAGCTCTGCACGCAGAGCGGCCTCCACACGCCGTGCTGGCTCGAAGGCTGCCACCGCACCCGCTGCTCCTGCCACCCGACCCGCCACTGCGACCCAGGTATCGTCACCCGACAGGCTCAGCCTGAGGTGGCCGACAAACGGCTCCTCTCTCGAATCTCCCAGCATCAGCGCAGGACAGCTCACGGGGCAATCCTACATGGACACCAACGCTGAGGAGGCCTCTGGGATAAGCTGACCTGCCATGGGAGCCGGTATGAGATGCTGGATGCTGCTCGGGGTGCTGCTGCTGACCTCGGCGTGCGGAGACAAGGACTGCGATCCGGATGCTGCGGAGATCTGCAACAACCAGGACGACAACTGCAACGGTGAGATCGACGAAGGGCTTGCGTCTCAGTCGTACTACGCCGACGGTGACAGCGACGGCTACGGCACGTCTCTCTCCAGCGTCCGAGCCTGTGCGCTTCCGCCAGGCCACGCCACCACAAGCGACGACTGCAACGATCAAGATGCTGCTGTCAGTCCGGGCGCCGATGAGGTCTGCGACGGCGCAGACAACGACTGTGACGGCGCGACGGATGCACAGGATGGCACCCTGACCGGCGGAGTTACTGGCTACATCGACGGCGACGGCGACGGCTTTGGCGGCGCACCGGGCTTCTCGTTCTGCGCGCTGCCCTCAGGCTTCACCGACATCGGCGGCGACTGTGACGACTTCGACAGCACGGTGACCACCGGGCGGCTGTGGTATCTCGACGCCGACAGCGATGGCTACGGAGACGCGGGTATCGTCCTGGAGAGCTGCAGCGCCCCCAGCGAGGAGTACGTCATCGATGCCGGCGACTGCGACGACTCCGACGGCACAGTGAGCCCAGGTAAGGAAGAGATCTGCGAGGACGGCATCGACAACAACTGCGATGGCACCGGCGGAGACTGCGCGCCGCTGTCTGGTGACCTCACCACGGACGAGGCCGACGCCACCATCGAGGGAGACTCCACGTACTTCGGGCGCTGGATCTCCAGTGCGGACTTCTTCGGGAGCAGCGGGCGCAGCCTGGTCATCGGTGATCCTGGTGCCTCCAATCTTCAGGGGCTGGTCTCTGTCTTTGCGCCGCTCAGCACCGGGGATGAGCTCGTGACAGACGATGCCATCGGGCAGGTCGAGGAGAGCGTGGGCTCGAACAGCGGCAGCCTGGGCTTCCACACTGTCGCGCTCGATGACCTCACCGGGGATGGCATCGACGATGTGATCACGATGTCCGAAAACGGCCAGATCAGCCTGTTCGACGACCTACTCGACGGGGCATTCTTCGTCAGCGACGCGGCGTTCATGATCAACGGCCTCGACTCTTCCTACGATCTCGAGGCTGGTGTGCTCGGGGGCGGGGACTTCGACGGCGACGGCGCGGCGGATCTGCTGGTCGGCGATCCGTTCTTCTCCGAGACCCAGAACTACGAGGGGCGGGCGTTCCTGGTCCATGGACCGATCACCGCAGCTGTCGACCTGACCGAGCATCCAGTCCTCTACGGCGACACCTCCTACAACGCCCAGCTCGGCTTCCACGTCATGGACGGCGGCGACACCAACGGCGACGGCATCCGCGAGGTTCTTGTCTCTGCGCGGCGCTCCTCGGTCAGCGGGCTCGGATATTCCGGCGCGGTCTACCTGGTGGAGGGCACATCCCTCACCAGCGACTTCAGCGTCAACGACTCCGACACGATCCTGCTGGGCACCGCCAGCTCTGGCTACTTCGGTCAGGACGCTGGTGCCGCCAGTGACATCAACGATGATGGCTACGACGATGTCATCATCGGCGCTTACAGCGGCGGCAGCGGCGGGATGGCCTACGTCTTCAACGGCCCCTTCGACAGCACCGTCGAGGACGAGGCAGCAGACACCATCATCTCCAGCGACACCAGCAACGACTACCTCGGCTGGCGTGTGGCGATGGCCGGTGATCTCAACGATGATGGCATCAACGACATCGCCTACACCGAGCTGCTCAGCAGCTACGGGGTCAGCACTGGCGGCGCGGTCGGGATCGCGTATGGGCCGCTGGATGCCACCTACAGCCTCGACACGGTCGACGCGGTGGTGGTTCCGAAGTCAGCGGTCTACCTCGGTCACGACATCGCTGGTGTCGGGGATATCAACGGTGATGGGGTCGATGACCTCGCGGTGGGTGCCTACGGCGACTCGATGATCTGGGTGTTCTTCGGCGGCAGCGGCATCTGAGCGTGCTGCTGCGTGAGGCTCCGCGTTCACGTGGGGCGCTGAGCTGAACTCAGAGGGTCTGCAGCAGCTTCGGAAGCCGGCGCATCAGCTCCTCGTAGGTCGCCTGGAAAGCATCGAGGATCTCATCATCGGGGTAGAACGTTGGATCCGGCAGCGGCCAAGACAGCTTCTTGATGTGGCTGGGCAGCAGCGGACACTCTTCCTCCGCGCACAGCACGACGGCGACATCGATGTCACCCAGCGGGATCTCCAGCAGCCCTTTGCTGCGCAGCCCGCGGGTGTCCAGCCCGTTGCGGTTCAGGATGGTGTAGACCTGAGGGCGAACATGGCTCGGCCTGGAGCCGGCGGAGTAGACCTCCAGATCCGGGTCGAGGTGCCGGGCGATGGCCTCAGCGACTTGAGAGCGGGCGGAATTGGCGACGCAGAGAAAGGCCACACCGGCCATGGTTCCCTCCTGGAGACAAAATGAATTGGGTGGAGTCAGCGAGAGGCTATCGCGAGTCGGGAGACTACTCCCTGGCGCTGGAGAGTGCCCGACGGTCACCGGGGGCCTGGGGGCGCATCGAGGAGAGCCGCGCCCTGATCTGGCTTGGGCACTATGAGGCCGCGCTGGCTGCGGCGCGTCAGGCCGCGGCAGAGTCGAGCGGCATCTCGGCTGGCGCGGCATATACGGTGCTCAGTGAGGCCCTCGTCGCGGTCGGACAGCCCGGTGAGGCGATGGCGGTGGGCCTGCAAGCGGTCGCCCTGGCCAGCGCCGTGCCCCTGTCTAATGGGCTGGCGCTGGTGGCCCTGGCCTCAGCGGAGCACGCTCAGGGTCGCGGTCCGGAGGCCATCGCCACCGCCACCCGCGCCATCGCAGTGCTCACCGAGGCTGAGGTGCGTCCCCAGGACATTGCGCTGGGCACCCAGGCCCTCGCGGAGTCCTGCCACGTCGCCCGACAGTACGGCCCCGCCAGCGAGGCGTGGAACCGCACCCTCGCGCTGCGGCGAGAGGTGCTGCCTGCCGATCACCCCGAGCTCGGAGTCACCCTGTCGGGAATGGCCCTGACGGCACGTCGTCTGGGGCTCTCCAGCATCGCCGTGGAGCTGCACGGCAAGGCGATGGCGATCTATCGGGCGCGCTTTGATCCCGGACATCCTGCGCTGGCCGCCTGTCTGCATGGTCTCGCCCAGGCGCTGCACCGTCAGGGGCGCTTCGTGGAGGCCAGAGACCATCTCGCCGAGGCACTCCACCTCTCCGAGCAGCGCCAGGGCAGCGACCACATGCACACCTGGATTACCCGGTTTGAGCTGGGGCGGATGGAGGTGGACTGTGGGGATCCAGAGCGTGGCTTTGCGCGGATGGAGGCGGCCCGGATGCGGCTCACGGAGCAGCTCGGCGACAGCCACCCCACCGTCCGGGCGATGGCCGAGTGGCTGTGATACCGGCTGAGCAGAAGCCAGCCCCGGCGGCCACATGACCGCGCTCCCCGCAGCGGCGGCCCAGGATGTCCGGGGCTCTGCGAAGACGCCCTCGCGATCCGCTTGCTGGATGCGGTGTGGGGCGACCTTCCGGAGCTGGGCCTGGTGGTCTCTGCGGTGCTGGATGGCCTCGGACAAGCTCCGGACTGGCTTCAGGCCGCAGGCTGAGCGGAGGGGCTGAACGCCGGAAGGCTGGTGCCGCACAGCGCTGACAGCGGGCTGCCGCCAGGGCTCCTCGAGCGGCTCCAGACCACCAACCAGGATCGCCTCCCCATGGACGCTGTTGCTGGCCCGCTGCCGCCTCGGCCAGCACCCGCCTCTACACCTATCCCCGCGCCCGGGAGCACCGTCTCCAGCGGAGCTGAGAGCGCGACGAGATGCGCAGCATGGAGGGACTGAGCCGGGGGCGGATCATGCTCCGGCAGCGGCTCCTCTGCTGCCCGCTGCCCAGAGCAGGCATGGTGTCGTGGGCACCACACCGCAGCGTGTGGGCCGCTGCCGGGGTGGTCCGGACCGGGGGCGCAGTGGTTGCTGTCCGCGCTGTGGTCTGGAGACGCGGTGGCTCCGGCAGGGCTGGCGCTGTACTCCGCGGGCTGGCCGACCACGATGGGGCAGCATGACGCTGATGGTGCTGCCGCTGCTTCAGCGCCGCTGAGCACGTCGCAGCGTGCGGTCTTGTCAGTGGTTGTCTGACCGGTTGCTCTGTCGTCGGCCCCAGCTCTGCACGCCTTCTGGTGCCTCCGGCACTGGGAATGGACCGCGAACCCCTGAATCCCAGGTCTGTCTCAGCTCCCACAGCGCGCGATCCCAGCGGGCGAGCATCGGAGGAATGGCGAACGGAACCACCAGCGTCTCCCGCTCGGCGCTCAGCGCGGAGAGCTGCTCGGAGACACTTAAGGGAGACCGCGAGTAGAGGCCCAGGCAGCGACCATGCTTGTCGCTGTGGATGAGGATGACCGACTCGACGTGCTCCAGTAGTTCGGGCAGGATCGCGGCCTGGAAGCGCCGGCTGGTGTCCTGGCGCAGGCCCGAGAGCAGGTAGAGGCGCTGCCGGAGTCCCTCGCCGAGCGAGGAATCCGGGCGCGGCGTGGCATCCGCCAGCGGGGGAATCGGCGCGAAGGCTGGATCGACACCGGGACCAAGGGGGCGGGGGTCTTCTTCGTCGTCCTTGCGAACGATGAACACATCGGCGCCCGCCTCCAGCGCCGTCTGGATGTCCTCTGCAGAGGTGCAGTCCAGGGTCCAGCGCGCAGCCCAGCGCCGCAGCGGTCCGCCAGGCTGGGTGACGGTGTAGGTCTCGACCGCAGTGGCGGCCTCCGGGATCTGGGACGGACTGGCTTCCTCTGCCCACGCCGTGAGCCGCCGGCTGCCGTAGAACTCCTGGAGAAGCTCTGCGGCGCTGCTGCCGGAGTAGCAGAGCCCGCGTCGGGCATCTCCGGCGCTGTCATCGGAGAAAGCGGCTCCGCTGATGACGACCCGGTGGATGGCCTCAGGGGTCTCGTTTGGGTACGACTCGATCCACCGCTCCCGTCCTCGGCAGAGCCGTCCGGGGTCAGAGGGATCGAACGCGTCCTCACAGTATCCAAGTGCATTGACTGACATCGTCGCTTCTTATCCTGCTGGGGCGAGAGTGCGGTCTGCCGGGTGATGGGATAGCCCCGCGCATCCTGACCAACCCCCTGAGAGGGTACTGCCGTGTCCCGCTTCTATGTCACCACTCCGCTGTACTACGTCAACGACAAGCCCCACATCGGCCACGCTTACACCACCATTGCCGCAGATGTGATCGCCCGCTGGCACCGGCTGAAAGGCGACGATGTTCACTTCCTGACCGGCACGGATGAGCACGGCCAGAAAGTCTACGAGGCAGCTGAGAAGCGGGGAATGACCCCAAAGCAGCATGCCGATGACATGGTGCAGCCGTTCCAGAACCTCTGGGAGCGGCTGGGCATCACCAACGACGACTTCATCCGGACCACGGAGGAGCGACACACCACGGTCGTTCAGGCGGTCCTGGTCATGCTGTATGAGCGCGGAGACATCTACGCGGCGGACTATGAGGGCTGGTACTCCACCTCCGCTGAGCGGTTCTGGACGGAGAAAGACCTCGTCGACGGAAAGTGTCCAGATACCGGTCAGCCCGTCCACTGGCTCAAGGAGCGCAACTACTTCTTCAAGATGGGGAAGTACGCAGATCAGCTCCGCCAGTGGATCGTCGACCACCCCGACTTCCTCCGGCCCGACTCCCGGCGCGCAGAGATCGAGGGCTACCTGCGCAAGGATGTCGGCGACCTGTGCATCTCCCGGCCCAAGACTCGGCTGCCCTGGGGCATCGCGATGCCCTTCGACGCGGAGTACGTCACCTACGTCTGGTTCGATGCCCTCCTCAACTACATCACCGCGGCCGGCTACCACCCCGATCCGGCGAAGAACACCATGGATCGCTGGCCGGCGACCTACCAGATCATCGGCAAGGACATCCTCGCCACCCACGCGGTCTACTGGTCGACCATGCTCTTTGCCCTCGGCCTGCCTCCGGCGCAGTGCCTCTACGCCCACGGCTGGTGGACGGTTGAGGGGCAGAAGATGAGCAAGAGCCTCGGCAACGTCGTGGATCCCAACCTCCTGATCGACGCCTACGGTCGGGAGCCGGTCCGCTACTTTCTGCTCAAGCAGATCCCGTTCGGCGGTGACGGCAACTTCGCACACGACGACTTCATGGGGCGGTTCAACGCTGACCTCGCCAACGACTACGGAAACCTCGGACACCGCAGCCTGTCGATGATCGGCAAGTGGTGTGGGGGGGTGGTCCCGGCGCTGGATGAGCCCACCGAGCGCGACAACGCGCTGACCGCGCTCGCCCAGCGCACCCTCGCCGAGTACACCGAGCAGCTCGAGGCGCTGCAGTTCTCCGTGGCATTCGAGACCCTGTGGGGCCTCGTGCGTGCCGGCAACAAGTACGTCGACAGCGAGGAGCCGTGGAGGCTCAACCGCGAAGGCAACACCGCCCGACTCGGCGGCGTGATGCGTCGGGCGCTGGAGATCTGTCGAATCGCAGCAGTACTCACCAGCCCAATCATGCCGGAGAAGTCTGTTGAGATGCTGGAGAAGCTGGGACTCCCTGAGATCCGCTTTGCCAACCTCGACTCCCTCGATGGTCTCATCGCTGGCGCCACCCTGACCCTCGGCGAGCCGCTGTTCCCCCGGATGCAGAAGCTGCCGGACTCCATCCTCGCGGCGCGAAAGGCCGCCGAGGATGCTGCCCCAGCGAAGCCGAAGAAAAAGAAGAAGAAAAAGAAGGTCGTCGAGCCCATCGACATCGCGGACTTCGCAAAGATCCAGCTCAAGGTCGGTCTGGTGGTCTCCGCAGAGGCGCACCCTGATGCGGAGCGGCTGCTGGTGCTCAAGGTCAACATCGGCGAGCCGAAGCTGCGGCAGATCGTTGCTGGCATCGCCAGCCGCTACACCACGGAGGATCTGGTGGGCAAGACCGTCATCGTGGTCGCCAATCTCAAGCCCGCCGAGCTGCGTGGAGTGATGAGTGAGGGAATGTTGCTGGCGGCCGGAGGGCGTGAGGTCGTCGGTCTGGCGTCGATTCCTGAGGGTGCAACTCCAGGCATGACGGTCCGCTGAGGCGGTCCGATCTGACCGTGCCTTGGGGCAGATGTTGGATCAAAACAGTTCTGCACAGGTAATTTTCTGGAACGTGTAGATTTTCTTTGTCACACTTCCACTCGCGAAAACCTAATACGTGAAGTAACGATAGTTCTCGGGCCTGGGCACCAAGAGCACAGACCTCACGAATCAGAAGATCAGGAGCCATCCACATGAATCGAATTCTCCCGCTGACGTTTGCGCTGATGTTTGGCTGCCAGGACTTTGAACTGGTCAACCAGAGCAACGGCGATGGAGACTTCGGTGATGGCGAGTCTCCGGACATCGAGTGCACCCCCGGCACCGTCGACTTCGGCGAGCTGAAGGTCATCGACAACGAGATCGCAAGCCAGATCGTCACCTGCTACAACTACGGGCTCGGTGACCTCCAGGTCGAGGACCTCTACATCTCGGGCGATGATCTCTCGGTCTACACCGTCTCTGCGATCTCCTCGACCCTGATCCAGGCTGACGGCTCCGCCCAGTTCTCGATCACCTACACCCCGACCACCGACGCCACCAACACCGCGTCCATCATCGTCGAGTCCAACGACCCCGACGAGCCCTCCACCGAGATCTCCGTCATCGGCGACGGCATCGCTCCCGACATCGAGATCTCCCCGGAGACCTACGACTTCGGCACGATCTTCATCGGCTGCGAGACCCTCCAGCAGGTCGAGATTCGCAACGTCGGCCGTGACGACCTCATCGTCGATGGCTTCGCGTTCAACACCGGCTCGGTCGACTTCAGCTTCGAGTCTGGCGAGTCCGCACAGATCAACGGCGCGCTTCCCTGGACCCTCGCTCCCGGCGAGTCTGCTGAGGTCTACGTCGAGTACTACCCCCTCGATGAGTTCTCCGACACCGCCTACCTGTTCGTCGAGTCCAACGACCCCTTCACCCCTGAGGCGCTCGCGCAGCAGGACGGAGAGGGCGAGCTGTACGGTGAGAACACCGACATCTTCGAGCAGCCCCTCCAGGCCGCCACGGACATCCTGTTCGCAGCGGACAAGTCCTGCTCCATGGGTGATGACCTCGCCAACGTCCAGAGCAACTTCGCGGCCTACACCTCAACCCTCGAGGGTCTGAGCGCGGACTTCCGGGTCGCGGTCCTTGTCCAGGACTCCGGCGCGGTCTACGGCGGCGAGCCCTACATCGACGAGGACAACGCCGACGACGCCGTCAGCATCGTCCAGGAGATGCTCTCCGGCAATGAGGGCGGCTACACCGAGATGGCGTTCACGCTGCTCTCTCAGGGTGTCAGCCAGAACAGCTCCTGGCTGCGAGATGAGGCCAAGCTCAACCTCATCGGTGTCTCTGATGAGCCCGAGCAGAGCAGCTACAGCTACAGCTACTACGTCGGCTACTTCCAGGACCTCAAGGACGACCCGGACGATGTCGTCATGCACGCCATCGGCGGCGACTACCCCGGCGGCTGCGCCACCGCAGAGCCCTACACCGGCTTCTACGAGGCCACCGTTGCGACCGGTGGTGCGTTCCTCTCCATCTGTGCGACCGACTGGGGTGCTCACCTCGAGGAGCTCGCTGAGAACTCTGCCGCAGACCTCAACGCCTTCGAGCTCTCCGAGTACCCAGTGCCCGAGACCATCGTGGTCGCCATCGACTCCACCCAGACCGTCGTGGGCTGGAAGTATGAGTCTGACGGCAACGTTGTCGTGTTCGACAACGACAACATCCCCGAGGGTGGCTCGATCATCGAGATCGCCTACGCTGTCCAGGGTGACTGCGACTACTAAGGGCTGAGGCTTCCCTGTGAGGCTTCTCTGATGGGCCGGAGCGATTCGCTTCGGCCCGTCTTGCTTCTGGCAGACGCGCTGCCCGGTACGTGGTATCAATCCCTGTGAGTTTTTACTATCTCCGCGAGCCTGGAGCCGAAGGTCAGCTCCTCACCGAGCAGGGGGAAGCCCCTGGTGTCCCGCTCTCTGATCTGCTGGATCAAGGTCCACTTCCGCATCGTGTTGCCCTGGAGTTGATCGGGAGCGTCGCAGACATCCTCACCATCGCTGAGGAGGATGGTGCCACCCACGGTGATCTCAAGCCCGGCGTGGTCAAGCTCGACGGTACCGGCGCGGTGGCGGTCGAGGGTTTCGGTCAGCCTCGCCGTGGCGGCCGCGCTCCGGAGGGGGCACCGGTCGGCATCACCACCGACACCTACGGCATGGGCCTGCTGATGCATGCCATGCTGACCGCAGGCGCATTCGGGGTGGTTCCCCGACAGCGCGACGAGCATGATCAGGTCATCGTTGACCGGCTGCTTGGAGTGAGCTGGGATGCGATCAAGGATCGGAAGTGGTTCGATGATGTCCTCCGGTTCATCTGCTCGATGCTCTCTTTTGAGCCCAGCGAACGACCTCACCCCCTCGACGTTGCGAACATCTTCTATGAGGTCGTTACACAGCTTCCCCACCCGGACTTGAACACCTGGGCAGCGCAGCGAATGGGGCGGATGTCTGGCGGACGCAGCGCACCGACGGAGACTGTCGAGGAGGACCTCGGCGGCCCGACCAGTCTCTCGGGACCGATGAGCGGCACCGGGGGCTTCCGGGTCGCCGCTAGCGCGAAGGGCGAGAGCACCGCGTTCTGGTCCAAGGAGCGCATCGCGGCTCTGTTGGCGGACGAGGACGACGAGCCGCCTGCAGAGCGCCGTCAGTCGTGGTCACCAGCCGGTGAGCCTCAGCGGCCCAGCGTCGCACCCCTGCCCGGGCCAGACCTCGTCTCGCCGGTCAACCTCCCGGAGCCCCCGCGCAACCTGGCACCGCCCCCACCCCCGCTGCGCGACGCGCCTCGCTCAGAGCCGCCGCCTCGCGCAGAGCCGCCGCCCCGCGCAGAGCCGCCGCCCCGCGCAGAGCCGCCGCCTCGCGCAGAGCCG
>JAQXDW010000038.1 GCA_029251165.1 Myxococcota bacterium | reverse complement strand
CTCGCCCCCACCATCGTCTGCTGAAGATCCACTCCAGGGTGATCCTCGAGGAGCTCGGCAAGATCTTCTGCACCCGAAGCCTCGATGGAAGCCCGGTCGATGACCTCGACAGGAACAGGGCTCTCTCCGCGCGGCTTCTCCGTGCGGGTTCCGGTGATCACAATCTCTTCGTCGTGCCCATCGGCAAGAGCAGCGGAGAGAAGGGGGAGGAGGAGATTCATGGTTACAATTGATAATGAAATCGATAATCATTATCAAATTAATAAAATAAAATCTACATATAAAGCATATAATCTACTTTTTTGGCAAATAATATTTATCTGACCGAGGGTTGCCAGCGGTCCATTCGGGCGCCAATGATAACGAGAATCATTATCAATAAGGAGCCCACGAGATGCCACTCCTCCGGCGACACTTCTCTCCACAGCCTCCCATCCAGCCTCCCGCCCCGCACGATCCCAGCGCGCGCGCATGCCTCTCTGATGTCGGCGACTGGAGCTTGTGGAGCACCCCGCGAAACATCCCGAACTACACCCAGATCGTCCGCGCCGGTCAGCTTCACATGCAGCTGTGGCACGCGGGAGAGAACATCTCCATCCTCACGCCATCCGCATCGACCAACGACCACTATGAGCTCTGGACTCCAAACCTGAGGATGCGGATCTGCTGCTACCAGCATGTCGCTGAGAAGCTCGCCGAGTTCAGGGGCCCGCTCCTCCCCTGCCCCAACATCATCTCTCACTTCACCGCCTGGTTCGTTCACGCTCCGATGCTGGGGCTGGCGATCAGACCGGAGAGACCATGATGCGCGCGCTGGCTGTCTTCCTCATTGGCTGCGGATCACCATCGAATGAGGCCGGTGAGACTGGAGCGTCCGCGCCTCCTGCCGATCAAGAGCCGGTCTGCGAGGAGGCGTCCGAGGTCACCTGTGTCGACGATCTGATCCTCGATCTGTCGCTGCACAATGATGCGGTCTCAGCGGGAAGCGTGCGCACCACCGTCAGCGGCTCAGACTTCCTCACAGACATCGACGCCACCGCCGGAGGCTACAGCAACGCAACGCAGAACCCGTGGGTGTACCTCCGGTTCACTGATGACGGTGCAGAGAAGGTCGAGCTCGACGACGAGGCCGCCTTAGAGAGCATGGACTGGGATCTGGCCGCGCGGCGGTTCATCATCCGGCTCAACGGAGGCTCTTCTGGCCCGTCCTGCGTTGGCGCGGCCACCATCCTGGAGTCGTCTTACGATGCGCTCACCGCGATCCCCGAGGGGCTCTCGTACGGGACGGACGACTACTACACCCCCGACTGCACCCTCATCAACGACTCTTCTGGACTGCCCGACAGCCCCCAGGTCGTCCTCGGCTCCTGGTGGACATACCCCGGCTGTGTGGCAACCAGCGGCTATCCACACCTCATCCAGACCGCCGATGGCCGCGTGCTGAAGATGGTCGTTGAGGCCTACTACGCCACCGGACAAGAGACCTGCAACGACGCCGGGATCCCTGGAGAGGGAAGTGCAAACCTCTCCATTCGATGGACCTGGATGCAATGATCGTGTCGGCGACGCTGGCTTTTCTGTTGCTGTGGTGGCTCAACCATCTCCTGCTTCAGTGCTGCCTGCTGTCGGGAGATCTGAGGCGCTGATCACTTCGCCGCCAGCTCTAACGGTGCAGCCGGCGGAGCGAACATCCTCATCAAGCCGAGCACCCGATCGAACCTCGGGAGCACCACCCCACACCCACTCCGCACCTCCTGTGCAAGCTCACGGTAGCCGTGGCGAGCGTGCTTCCAGCCAGCGAGTGGGTAGACCTCAAATCGCCCGGCGGTGATGGGTGAGGGCGTGAGCAGAGAGAGCCGGGCCTCAGCGTGCCAGAGCTGGACATGCAGCATGCCCTTGGCCGCAAAGTACCGGTGGAAGTCACCCGTGGGGCTGAAGATCCGGATCTCCCAGTCTCCGAGGTGCTCTACGAGGATCCGCTCTCGGGGATCGTGCGGGGGTGGCGGCCAGCGTAGGTGTGTCATGACAGCATCCGGTTGAGTCGATTGAGCAGGCGGGTCTGGCCCCCGCCGATGAAGCCGCGGCTGTACTCACCGCCGACATACAGCGCGGTGAACGGCAGGTCGCGCACGTCCTTGAGCCAGAGGCTGGGCTTCTTGAAGAAGCCCAGGCCGGGTTGGTTTAGGAGCAGCTTCCCGTAGCGAACCGCTCCGAGGCGGTCGCCCTCGGGAAGCGCGGCCAGAAACCCAGACAGCTCCTCGCTCCAGGCTGCGCAGGCCGCGCAGTCGCTCTTCGCCAGAACCAGCACCGCGTGGGGGCTGCTGAGGAAGTCACCGAGGGACTCCCGATCGAGAATCTCAAGCAAGGCCATGGGGGCCTCCTCATGGAATCAGGACAAGCAAATCAGGATGCAAACTCATCGCCCTTCTTCCAGTCTGCGCCGCACAGGCCGCCGCTCTGGAGAGCCTGGACCGTGCGAAGCGTCTCCGATGGCGCGCGTCCGGCGTCGAGATCGTTGATCGCAACCGAGCGCACGATCCCCTGCGGATCCACGATCACGGTTGCCCGATAGGCGACTCCGGCTTCTTCCTTGAGGACACCGAACGCCCGGGTGACGGCGTGGCTTGTGTCTGCGAGGACGGGGTGGGTGATCTCATCAGCAAAGATCGCGCGGTCTGCAAACCAGGCGTTGTGGCTGAAGAAAGAATCGGTGCTGGCACCAATGACGGTGACGCCGTCGTCTTCAAAGTCTTCAAGGAGAGCCTGAAAGCCGCGAATCTCCGTCGGGCAGACGAACGTGAAGTCGAGGGGGTACCAGTACAGGACATACCACTTCCCGCTCAGGGTGTTGCTGCTGATCAGGGCTTGCTCACCGCTGAAGTAGGCGGTGCCAGACCAGGACGGGGCGGGCTTTCCGATGAGGCTCATGTGTTTCTCCGGGGTTGGGTGGCTCCTATAATTTGATGATAACGATTATCAATATCATTATCAAAATGATCCTCACACAGCACCCGCCTCATCGGTGCTCCCCCACAGAAGCCGCCGCGCCGACGACACCTGACCTCATCCCCTCTGCGGGCTGCTCAGGGCGTTCTCTTCAGCCCGGGGAGGGCAGCGAGATGGTCTTGCTGCTGACCATGAAGCTGCCGGTGCCGGTCGCGACCAGGCGGCCCGTGGCGCTGTGTACCGTCATGCTCACCACGCACAGCCGTCCTCCTGCTCGGACCACGGTGCCCGCTCCAATGAGCGTCTCTCGGCCTGCAGGCTCGTGCAGTCGGACCGTCAGCTCGCTGGTGTTGACCCAGTGGTCATACCGGGTCGCAGCGGTAAACCAGCCCGCGTTGTCGAGGAGGGTGGCGATGACGCCGCCGTGGGTGTCGCGGAAGGAGTGGTGCATGCCTGGGTCGTTGGGCATGGTGAAGGTTGCGTTGCCAGCCGCGTCATACGACAGCTCCATCCCGAAGGTCTTCTTCATCGGAGCATGCGCGTAGAATTCAGTCAGCAGGGCTGCGCGCCGGCAGATGGCATCGTCACTCATGCTGCTGACACTATCAGAGCCCTCCGGAACCTCCGACAGCTCGCCGCGCATGCTCTCATGTCGGCTCTGGAGGCCACCACGCTGG
Source organism: Myxococcota bacterium (assembly GCA_029251165.1). Lineage (GTDB taxonomy): Bacteria > Myxococcota_A > UBA796 > UBA796 > UBA796 > JAQXDW01. The sequence continues at coordinate 5,189 of JAQXDW010000038.1, read as the reverse complement.
GCCGCCTCAGCCCCCGCTCGGGTCCGAGACCCTGGTGCTCACATGCCGCTCGGGGTCCCGTGCGGTGCGACCTCGCCATGACCGACGATCACCCCTTCCTCGACGCCCGGCGCCGTCAGCGCAGCACCGACCTCGATCCAGCTGTCTCCGCCATCGGCACAGCGGACCTTGAACAGCTGGGTCTCCGGGCGACGCTCGTCCTCGGGGTTGAGGAGCGTGAAGACATCCTCCTCATACACCCCCGGGCAGTAGCCGCTCTCGCTCTGGCCGTTGATGCGCATTCCGCAGAAGCCCTCGCCGTGGTAGACGGTGACCTCGACGGTGTCGCCCTCTGAGAACGACACCTCGGCGTCATCGGTGTAATCCCGCGTGACCCGATACTTCAGGATCGGCCGAACAGTGGCGAAGCCGAGCGCCCCGCTGGTCCAGGGGTGGTAGAGTCCGGCGGGCACCATACACTCTCCCTCGATGACCCCACAGGGCTCCGCGCGAGCGGGAAGCCGGGCCGCCTCCATGACGTGAACCACAGGCCCCGGATACTCCCCCTGCCAGGCCTCGGCGGCCTCCATGCCGTCCTGGCACAGCCCGCTGACGGGCGCAGCAGGACCGTCTGGTTCTGGACCGACCCCAGAGCAGGCGAGGCTGAGGACGAGGAGCAGCGAGAGGGGCTTCTTCATGGCCACAGTATGACCTGTCGTCACCGCGCAGAGGCAGCCATGCTCGCGAGCCTGGAGGGCTCCGTGTGGCCCTGAGGCCACCATCCGGAGCCGCACGGTCTTCGATTTTTTTTACCGGTGGGGGTTAACCGAGGGCTCGAGCAGGGATGAAAGGGTGCAGGGCATACCGCGCTGCATCTCAGACTGGAGCAACCATGCCGCGCCATTCCCTCACCCCACACCGACGACACATTCTCGTTCTCCGTCACCGAGCACGCGCCTGGCAGGCCGCACGCGACACACTCTTCGATACAGACGGACTCGGGCTGTTCTACCAGCTCTGCCTCGCCAAAGAGGGTTTCGGAACCAGAGCCGAGGCCTTCTCGGACTTTGAGTCCAGGTGCCGAGCGCTGATCGATGCGATGTGCGAGGCCCGTCCAGAGGCCGGCGCAGAGGTCACGGCGCAGTGGGAGCCCTGGTTCATGAACCACAACCGCCGCTGATTGGACGCTCAGGCGGCTCCCCGAGACCGTCGCCGCAGCAGGAAGAGGGGCAGGAGCAGGCCGATCCAGCCCTGCCCACCGCTGCAGCCACAGCCATCCTCCACCGGCGGGTCGTCACGGACGACGCCAGAGTCGCTCCCGGTGGAGCCTGTGCCGCTGTCGGAGCCGCCGCTGTCGGAGCCGCCGCTGTCTGGACCGCCGCTGTCGGAGCCGCCGCTGTCGGAGCCGCCGCTGTCGGTGCCGCCGCTGTCGCCGAAGCAGGCATCAGCATGGGGGGTCAGGTTGCCCGCGCCGTCCTCCTCGAGGATCCGAAAGCAGTCCGTCTGGAGGGTGCTGCCGTCGAGGTACTGCTTGAGCCCCGGTGATTCCTGCTGCTTGTCGGCCTTCCGTCTGGCTTCACCGCCGCCCTTCTTCGCCCCGGGAGGTCCAGAGAAGATCGTGTGGATGATGTCGCCGGGTGCGCCGTCTTCGTCGAGCGAGAAGAGGTGAAAGACCGCGGCTCCGGTGTCGTCATCGGCCAGCTGTAGGCTCGGAGCAAGCCAGTAGCGACGGGCGACGTCATAGCCGCACTCCTCTCCCTTCTCCATCCAAGCATCAAGCACCACCAGTCCCGGAGTCCCCTCCACAGGCGCGACGGTGTCTGTGCCGGTGGTGAAGGTGCTCTGGGTGCTCCGCATGCCGCTGTGGGGCCACTTGTCCGTGGTGGTGACCGAGAGCCGATAGCGGGTGCTGGCCTCCAGCTCCTCCTTCACCACCACGCGAATCCAGCAGTGGACCTCGCCGGGTCCCTCGTGCTCGTAGCACCACGATGTCTGCGTGGTCTCGATCTGGACGTCATCCTGGGTGAGCAGGACCCGGTACTCATCGGCCGCTCCCATGCCGATGAAGCTGACGAGCATGCGGGCATTGAGCGGCACATCTTCGGTGCCTTCGTTGGGATAGATGCTGCGGATCTCCAGGGGTTCTTCGCAGCCACTGGCCGACGAGAGGAGAGAGAAGAGAAGCATTATCAGTCTCCGATTGAGATCCAGCCGTCGTCGTCGATCATCGACGCCATCCACTGCGCGATGGTCACCCCGTCCGCCTCTGTGGTGTCGATGCCACCCAGCATCGCAGAGACCACCGACATCAGCGGAGAGTCTCCGCTGAGGAAGCCAGACGGATCGCCGAGCAGGGTGGTGTGCCCCACCCCCTCGATGAGGAAGCTCTGGAAGCGCTCAGGGTGTGCGGCATTCACCGCACCGAGCTGCACCGACAGCCAGTCCTCGAAGTCCTCTGGCGGAGCCTGGAGGTACATCTGAGAGATGACGTAGTCGCCATAAGAAGAGTAGGCCGCGACCCGGAGGTTGGGGTCCTGCTCGAGCTGCCAGCCGATCAGCGGTGTGAGGTGACCGCCGTCGAGGAGCTGCACCTCGTCAGCCGGGATCAAGGCGCTGGCGTTGAACTCATCGATGATGGTCCACAGGAAGTCCAGGTCGCCGTCGCGCCCCAGCCCGACACCCGCGTCGTTGAACACCATCAGCTCCGCGTCCGGCCAGGTCCGCCGGGCCAGCACCGACGCCGCGATGGTTCCGTACCCGCCGCCGCTGCTCCCGGCGAGGAAGATCCGCTCGGGAGCCGCGTGGTGACGGGCGGCGACATCCAGCGCCGCAGAGAGGTTCATCAGGCCATGGTGGATCCGGTCTATCGATCCGTCGCCGTCGTCATCGAGCTCCGCATCACCGCTGAACAGTGAGCCATCACAGTACGGGACATAGGCCATGTTCCAGTCCCGAACCGGGTTGGTCTCCAGGTCTGGGCGCAGCACATCGATCGGCGGGATTCCCGGCCCCGCTGACGAGACGGCCAGGCACAGCTCGCTGTAGCACAGCCCACCCCCCTGCAAGAAGACGACGAGGTCGTCGCTGCCCTGGTCTCGAAAGGCGGTGTAAAACGGCGCCCCGTCCATGCAGGCCGGCCCGGTCGGATCGGTGAACACATGGTTGATGATGCCCTCTGCATCCACATCCTCGCTGTCCGGCGCATACACCCCGAGGTAGCGATCGATGCCCTGCTCAGAGAGCACAGCATAGGGTGCAGACGCGTCCTCAGGCGCGCAGGCCAGCAGGCCAGGAAGCGAGAGCAGAGCCAACCGGGGAGCACGCATGGGGGACCTCTTCGGCAGGCCCACATTCTACTGCACGCACTGCGAGAGCGGCGGACAAGAGCCCGCGACGTCTGGTCTCGACGCAGAAGCACTCGCTGGACCGTCGAACAAAGCCACACACCCGAACGAACACCGCGAGCACGGTGGGGTGTCATCAGCCGGGTACAACGGCTCCGATTCGGCACCCGCGCCCGTGAGCAGCCCCATCTTCGGTGTGGCATGATCGAGCGCTCACCAAGCGGAGGTGACCCCAATGACTTCAGCCCTTTCTCTGCCTCAAGCCCTGCGTGAGGCGGGGTTTTTACCGGACGGTTCGGTCATGCTGGACCTCGGCTGCGGCAGCTTCCCGCACCTGGCGCTTGGGCTGCTCATGAACGGATTCCGCGGGCGATACATCGGCGTAGACTGGAATGAGGGCAGCATGGCCAAGTGCCGGCAGCGCTGGCAGTCCATCTCTCCAGCCGAGCATGGCCTCGAGGTCGAGTGGCGGCATCAAGATGCATGGTCCTTGCCCGACAATCTGTACTCAGATGCCGTCGTCTTGGTCCATGGAACACCACCGAGAACAAAGCACGAGGGCGCGCTCGTCATGCCCAAATCAGAAGACGAGCTGGGTGAGGTGGCCCTGAAGCTGATGGCCAAGGGGCCCGCCACCTGCATCATCTACCTCAACCAAGAGCTCTCGGAGAGGCTCTACATCGGGGCGCACAAGGCTGGTCTGCACCCCAGGCTGCTCGTCAACGTCTGGAGCGGCGGCATCCCACCGATGCCGTGGGGCGTCCCCGTCGTCATGTCGACACGCTGGCCCGAGGAGTCCATCGGCTTCTTCGTGGACGACGCTGGCCGCTAGCGGCACCCCCTGGCGTGCAGCCCCCGCGGTCGCCTCTGGAGCGGGCACCCGTCGACCAGTGCCCCAGCGAGAGAGGCGCTCAGGTCAGCGTCCGAGCCGGCCAGCGCGAAGAAAGACACGCCGCAGCCTGTGGGTGGGGTCGCAGGATTCTGTCGGGCAGCCAGCGATGACCGCCGCATCAGCCGATCGGGATCGAGCCCACGAAGTTCGCCACCTCGCTCCGGAGGCGATCGGCGTTGAAGTAGCGCACCGAGGCCGCTGGGTGGTCGCGGTGATCGCGACCGGCGTAGGGGGTGGTGCGGCGGCTGTAGCGGGCAGTCTGGCCGACGATCTGCCACTCCCCGTCGATGCGATCGATGTGGTAGGCCCAGGCCGGCAGCCGTCCCTCGCCGTAGTCCCGGTCGCTGCTGGTGATCGCGGTGTAGCGATCCGCGCCGTGGTGGACGATGGCGAGGAGGAGCTTCTCGGCGAGATCGACCACTTGATCCGCCCACCAGCTCAGGTCGTCTCCGTCGTCCTCGTCGCGGTCATACAGCTGGTGGTCCCGCGCGGCGGTCGTGACCCGCTCGCTGTACGACTCCAGCACATCCTCGAAGAATTCGAAGTCCGGCTCGGTCATCTTCGCGCGCATCGCTGCGTGGCGGAGGGCGAGGGTCTCTTCAGTCCAGTTCAGCACATCATCCATGGTGCATGGAGTGTATCCCCTCGGAAGACCTCCGATGCGCACCTGCTCAGTATCGAGCGGCACAGGCGGCTGACGCACCCCTGGCACAGCGGGCACAGCCGGGAGTGCGTCCGTGTCGGACGCGCCGGTGTCCGCGTAGCGCGCCTGTTGCGACCCGCTGGCGAGGGAGGGCCGCGCGCTGGAGATGCTACCGTCGCCCCATGATGCTCTCTCTCCTCACGGCCTGCTCTTCCCTCACCTGCGGCGATGGAACCATCGAACAAGATGGCGAGTGTGTCGCCGTGGGCCAGGAGGCCGACGCAGACACCGACGCAGACACCGACGCAGACACCGACGCGGACACCGACGC
>JAQXDW010000036.1 GCA_029251165.1 Myxococcota bacterium | reverse complement strand
CCCTTGTCCTGCACCGCCCGGTAGACCGCACCCTCGGTCTCGGAGAGCTGGTAGGTCACGAACAGCGCGGGCTCATCGGGGCGTCCCCGCCGACTACGTTCCCGGAGGTCGAGGAGCCGCGCCACCAACATCGAGGCGGCGTTCCTGGTGCTCCCGTCGCTGGCGAGGCGGGTCAACTCCAGGATGTTTCGCGGATCCACCCGGCTCCAGCGACCGGTCGGGTGCCCGGCTGTGGCCACCGCAACCAACCGGCCCTGTGCCTCCACGCCGATGGCGTACATGATCCCGCGGAGATTGATGCAGGGCAGCGTACTGTGGTGGGCCTCGATGAAGGCGGCAGCCACGGACTTGCGGACATTGATCATTCGCATCGGGGCATCGCTCCGGAGCTCATCGGCCAGCAAACCCAGAGCAGCCCACCGAGGCAGGCGACCGTCCGGCTGAGCATCGGCGGACAGCGCCCGCCCCTCCACCTCCATCGCCCGCTGAACCACGCTCAGTGCCACCGACCAGGCACGCCCCGGAGACAGCCACCGGGGCAGGCCCAGCAGCTCCGGTAGCTCGTCGGGATCGCCCTGAGTCTCAACAGGAGTCCACCAGCCCGGGTCCGGGAACGCCTGTCGGGTCGCGGTCCACATCCACAGCAGCTCGGGCTCCGACAGGTACATCAGCGCCGCATCGAGCAGGTCCTCTGCGATGTCCTCTGCCGCGACCGCGCCGCGATATCCGCGCTCTCCTGGCCTTGGTGCGCCTTGCATGTGGAACACCGGCCACAGCTCGGCACCTGGGGGAATGATCGGACGATCCGCCAGTGCGGCAGTGAGTTGGGCGCGGAGGGCTGAACCATGCCGGGAGAGGAAGCCGTTGAAGTCTGAGATCGTGATGCCTGGGGGCAGCTCGGCGCGGACGGCAGCGATGGCGGCACGGAAGAGGCCATCGCTGCTCATAGTGTGGCGTCCTGACCGCCAGGCGCGATGAGGTCGCGGAGGTAGACGCCTCTACCTGGGCGGGCACCATCCGGGCGGCGGTGGAGGCGGCCAGCCGCGGTCGTCGAGGATGCCTCGGAGGATGTCGTCGGGGTCTGGATGGTGCGGCTCATCGGGGATCGCTTCCGTCGGGTCGGGCACCCTGCACCCGCAGTCCGAGTCCACGGCCCTGTCGGTTGAAGGTGGTAAGGAAGGTCTGGTTGAAGTCTCGCTTCCACGCATCGCTGTGCTCCTGGGGGTTTGTGGCTGTGAGGTCGCAGTAGAGGGCAGAGGCGTGCATGGTGGAGAGGTAGGCCTCGTGGTACGCCTCCGAGGCCAGCTCGTGGACGGTGTGGTAGTCCGGCCAGCCCTGAGCGGGACGATCGATCCACCACACCCAGCCGTCGGCACACACTGCCCGCATGGTCTGGAGGTTCATCGCCGCAGCCAGGGAGAGGTCGGGGGTGGAGAGCGGACCGCAGGCGGGGTGGTTGTGGCTCAGGATCCACTGACCCGATCGCTGACCGAGCGGGTAGAGGCGACGGTCGATGACGGTCAGGCCTCGGGGTTCATGGCCCTGCGCCCGGGTCATCGCAGGTCCGAAGCGTGCGATCTGCTGGCCGGTGGCACCATCGATGATCACCACATGCTCCTCGTCCTCGCCGCGCATGGCGTCTTCAGCCTCTGCGAGCGACATGGCGCGGTGCAGCACGCCCACCCGGGGCGGGAAGGCGTCATACGCGCTGCCCCATGGGGGCGCGTTGAGGAAGGCATCGTCCACCATCTGCATCAGCGAATCACGGTTTCGCAGCACAAAGCCGGTCAGTGCCCCCACCAGCGGGCCGGCTGGGATCGCTTCTCGAACCAGCGCCGTGAGCCAGATGAGCGTGGGACTGCACCCCTGCTCTGACAGGAGGCGACCGGTCGTGGCACCCCACACCAGACGAGCAGCTTCGGCACGCGTCCCGTATGTCATGCGACCTGTCGACACATTGCCTCCAACGCCGAGCGATTCCGCCGCATGAAGCCATCCAGATCGGCCTTGCCCATCTCTGGTGGGAGTTGGACCTGGGCGATCACCCGCTCCAGCAGCACCGCGCCTTCCAGGTCGGCCAGACGCTCCCGCTGACGATCCACCCACCGACGCATCGCGTCTTTCCGGCCCGACATGGAGCTGTCGCCCTTCCATCGGGCGTCGGCGTCCCAGGCCATCGAGTCGATGCTGGCGATGCGGTCGTAGACCGGCAGGAGATGGGGAATCGCCGCCCCCTTCACACCAAACGCGTGGAGCTTGACCCCGGCGGGCAGGCGACGGTGCAGGGCATTGAGGATCGTAAGCAGGCCGTCCTCACCGTGAACATGGCGCCGGCAGACGCTCCCGACGCCGACCAGCTCGGGCCAGTCGCCGCGCAGCACTTCCTCGATGGCGTCGGCGCTTCGGATGTAGTCTTCGGGGAGTCGTCCCTGGAGAACGGGCATGGGGTCGGGGTAGGCCGCACGGTGCCAGGCCTCTGCACCCCCCAGCCACTCATGGCGCTCGTACTCAAGCGACAGCTCCGAGAGCAGACGCCACCGCAGGTCTGAGTCGACCCGACGGCACTCCTCCAGCAGCGCCGCGGAGCGGTCCACACGCGCCAGAACGGTTGCCCGGTCGGGGGCGATCTCCGGCTCACAGCAGAGATCGGGCTGACTCCAAAAAGCCCATGAATGGGAGTAAGCAAGTTGGACATAGGCGGTCAGGGGCCATGGAAATCCGCCGTAGTGGCACATCGCCGTGAATCCAGCGGAGTCGAGGGCGACATCGAGGTCGTTGATCGCATCGCCGGGACGGCGGAAGTGTCCGCGCTTGTGGTCCCACAGCGAAGACGCTGAGATCATCGTCGCCACACCCAGGCGCTCGGCCTCACCGGGAAGCGCTCCCGTCGAAGACGGCAGCCCCACGCGCAGCAGGATGCCCATGCCTCAGACCGCCTGCGGAAGTGTCTGGCCGGTGCGACGAAGCAGGTCGGCCATGGCCTCTGGATCCGCGCCGAGTCCGCGATACACACCATCGGCCCAGCGAATGGTGCGTCCGAGCACCTCGGAGAGCTGGGGCGGGACCGCGTTGCCGACCTGTCTGTACCGGGCGTGTTTGGTGCCCTGCAATGGCCAGTCCACCGGGAAGCCTTGGAGAAGGAGCCCCTCCTCGATGTCGATGCGCCGGATTCCGGCGACCAGGAAGGCGGTGTCTGACGCCCGATCCGGTCCCCCGTTGAAGGTAAAACCGTTGGCGTATCTGGCTCTTGTTCCTTTTTCTTCGACCGTTACGACCGTGGGCGAGGGCCGGTCATAGCGGTGCGGCTCAGTGCAGGCCCGACCGTGTTGATCGTCGCATGGGTAGCAGGCCCGACGGTCGCAGCTTCCCCGGTTGAGGGTGTCGCCGATGGCCTCTCGGATGCTCACCCACGGCTTCACACCGGGCGGGATCTCACCGTCATCGGGATCGAGGTGACTGGGGGTGGGTGGGTCGGTCGATAGCGGGAGCGGCCCTGCCCACAGGATGACCCGACGACGATGCTGGGGCGTGCCGTAGTTGGCGGCGTTGACCCGCCACCAGCCCACGAACGCGAACCGGCTGCGAAGCTCAGGCAGGATCCACCGCTCCCAGTAGCAGCCGATGCAGGTCAGTCCCCGTGAGCGACGCTTGCAGCCCTTTCGATGGTAGGTCCAGCCCAGCACGTTCTCCGCCAGGAACCACGTCGGCTTCACCGCGTCGATGGCGTCCATCGTCCACGGCCACCCGTTGCGATCATCCCCGGCCCCTTTCCGCTTTCCAGCGGTGGACCCGGCCTGGCAGGGTGGTGACGCCCACATCAGATCGGTCCGGTTCGTGTAGGGCTGGTAGTCGAACTTCCGCACATCACCGTGGACTCCGGGCAGACCGGCCTCGAGAAGGGTGGCAGCGGCGTACTTGTCCCACTCGATGCAGGCGTGGTGCTGCCAGCCCGCTCGATGCAGGCCCAGTGCCGCACCGCCACACCCGGAGAACAGCTCCAGAACGGTCGGGGTGTGGCTCATGGCTCCCCCTCGGTCCGCTACACCGGCCTGCGGAAGGTCGCGGCGCTGCTGACAGTGTGGGGAAACGTCGACCTGGTGGGCGCTCGGCTGCGCATCCCCGGCGAGAACACCAAGGGCGGATACGGTGGTCGGGAGCTCCCGCTTCACCCCGATCTGGTCCGACGACTTCGGAGCTGGGAGCCGGGCGCCGGTCGGGTGATCCGCTCTCCGGAGAAGGAACTGCCGCCGCACAGAGGGCACATTGATCGATCCTTTCGGCGGGCCTGGAAGCGAACGGATGCCTCTCCGGAAGTCTACGCCCACCATCCCATCCACGGCAGCCGCCACCTCATCGAGACCGAGTGGGCTGGTCTGGGCATCCATCAAGGGGTCATTGATGGCTTCTTAGGCCATACACCGCAGGGGACGGGAGGGCGGCACTACCGGGGGCGGCGGAGCCCACAGCTCTGGCAGGCAACCATCGCAGCCGTAGCCTCCATGCCGCGTCTGGTGCTGCCGGATGAGGTCTCCCCGGTCATCGAATTGAGTGCGCAGAGCGTGCGGCCTCGTCTGAAGGGCTAGCCGAGGCAGGTTGAACGCATCGAACACGCAGAATGATCGAAATCCATCGTCTGCCGCCACACCGATCCGCCCCTGCTCTGGGGCGGGTTTCGCTCTTCTGGAGCGGACTCGGATGGCATCAGCTCAGGTTGTCTCGCCCGGGTGCCGCTGTGCGGAATGCCTGCTGTGCGTGGCTCATCGGTGCCTGTCTGGCCCCAAGCGGTCCCAGACAGGCTGTGTCAGCCCTCTAAAGAGACACCGACTCGGTCGCCAGACGGCGCTCCCCGCAGCCCGCGCCGTTCGGCTCATCGATTGCATACTCCGGCTCGATGCTGCGGTCTTCGCTCCCGCCATCATGCACCACGGTGAGCTCGACCACATCAGGCGTGAACTCCCACAGCTCGACCACCAGGAGGTCCCCGCTCAGCTCAATCCATCCGGTGGTGCCATCGCACTCCGCCGTTGATTCGTCCTCCCCCAGCGTGCAGGAGATCTGCATGTCGTCTCCGCTCACATCGACCTGAATGGCTCCAGCCCAGTCTGCGGTCAGCTCCAGGGTCAGGCTGCTCGGGGCATACATGAGGTTGCACGAAAGCTTCTCATTTGGGTTGTCGCACCCCATCAGCAGTGTCAGCAGTGTCAGCATTTCTTACCTCCGTTCCGACTTTTCCATAAGCAAATTACATACCTGCTTGAAAACCGAGGAAGAACCATTCTCACTGCGAACGGTGAGACGGATTACACGACAGCCGTGTCGCACTTCCTGGCGAGATGCTGGGCTGCCTTCCAAGACGATGTCCTGGTCGAGCACAGTGTTCTGCAGTCCGGGGGCATGCATGCGTCTGCTGAGCGGGCTGGTCTTCATCTCGGCACAAATCATATGGCTTCCGCTCTCTCCTCGGCCTGATCTTGATCGGCTGGCAGCCGCTGGTCGTCAGCAAGACGCTCGGCGTCTCACAGACGGCGGTCGCGGTGCTCAACGGCCGCTGAACCATGCATTGCCTCGAGCTTCAACTCGACGCGGCCACCGATCCGGTCGTGACGGTGCTTTGTGCTGCTGGGGGTTGGGGACGACACCCGGGCGTATGGCTTCTTTCAGCGCGACGGCGTCACCTTCTTTGAGCTGGATCAGGCGGCCATGCCGTCGCACAAGCACTCGGTGCTGGCTGCGGCCGGACTGGACCGATGAGGGCGCGGGGTTCGGGCTCCCCCTCGACCAGGACTGAGAGCTGCGGCTTGCGGACGTTGCGCAGGGCGAGTCGATCCAGGTCGGCGCGTGCCGCTTTCCGGGCGCATCATCCAGGGAGGGGGGAGTGACCTGCGCCTGCGGGGATGATGAGGCTGAACGCTGCCAGTCCCGTCTCCTGAAGCCGTCCGGCGACCCGCGCGGCTTCTTCCTGGGTCGACAGCAGGGCGATCACCGATCCATCTCCTCCTGCACCAGAGAACTTCGCGCCCAGGGCACCCCACTCGCGCAGCTCCGTGCAGACCTGCCGAAGCTGCGGCGCGGCCAGCGCAGGGAGACAGGGCTCAAGGAGGGTCTCATAGGCCGACTGTGCAGCACTCATCGCTGCGCCCAGTGCTGGCAGGTCACCACGGAGGATGGCCGCTGCCCCGTCCTCTGCACCCTGGGCAAAAATCGACAGTGCAGCATCGATCTCCGGCAGCGGACGGCGGAGGGCGGAGAGGATTCCGGGGGTGTCTCGTGGGGCGGAGAATGCGGCAGCGACCAGGAACAGCGGACGGGCCGGGGGGAGCGGCTGGAGCGGTGCGTGCCCATCTGACCAGCGCAGCAGCACCGGCGCGCCGGCAACGCAGGCGAGCTGATCGAGGCGCCCGCAGGCCACGCCGAGCTGGTCGTGCTCGACGACAAATGCCAGCTCCGCGAGCTGCGGAGGAGGCAGCACGACGCCAGCGCGCTGGGCCATCGCATCGCAGAGCGCCAGGCACAGCGCAGCCGAGGAGGAGAAGCCTCGCCCGGTCGGGAGATCGGCGGTGATGGAGAGGTGCAGCGGCGGAACCGGAATGCCCGCCGCGAGGAGCACCGCTGCCGCTGCGGGCACAAACCGAAGCGGCCCGCCAGCTGGATCGATCTGCGGGCCGGGCCACGTGGCGTGGATCGGGGTGTCGTCCATCATCGCGTGGCAGCTCAGCCCGCTCGGTCGGTCCGTCACGGTCACGGTGACGCCCATCGGTAGGGGGGCAGCGAGGCTCGCGCCGCCATACCAGTCACAGTGCTCTCCGAGCAGACAGATGCGACCAGGGTATCGGGCGGCGGCTCGGGTTCTGCTCATGGTCTGATGATGGCACAGGGCGCGGCTCAGTCGGCTACGCTCACCCCATGCTCACCCTCTTCTTGGCCTGCGCAGGCCCCGAGGAGCCCCCTGTGGTCTCCGCTGACACCATCGACGACACCATCGACGACACCACCGACGCGTGTGTCCCGCTCTCTGCGCTGTTCTTCGACCTCGGCAGCACGCTCGTCTACGAAGGCGACGACGGGCTGTATGCCGCGAGTCCCGAGGCCATTGCCGTGCTCGATGCCCTGGCGGATCGAGACCTCGCGCTGGGCGTGATCACCAACGTCCCGGCGGACTGGGAGCGCGCTGACCTGGAGGCGCTGCTCGTGGACCCCGCGATCCTCGATCGCTTCTCGGTCGTCATGCTCTCCTCGCAGGCCACCCAGCCCAAGCCCGATCCGATCATCTTCACCGAGGCGGTCGCGCTGCTGGCGGATCCGCCCGCGCTGTCGCGCACCGCGTTTGTGACGGAAGAAGCCGACCACCTCGCGGATGCGGATCCGCCAACACAGGGTGCTCAGGCTGCGGGAATGATCGGGGTTCACCTCGCGGTAGCGGCGAGCCCGCTGGCGGATCACACGGTCACGCCGGAGGCCCTGGCGAGCCTGGCGGACGCGGAGTGGCTGGAGTGCCTGTGAGCACCGCATGCCCTCAAGGCGAGCGCTCCTCAGGCAATAGATGGGCTGATGTCGCAGGGAGTGCTGTGTCCCGTCGCCTGTGCAGCGATCCTCTTGTGAGCCATGCTCTGCGCAGATCTCGCAGGGAAGGAATCCCGCAGAACCGGTCGGAGGCTCCCCGACAGTGAGGCGGGGTGATGCCGGAGCGGGAGCAGCGCAATAGAGGTCGAGTTGCGCTCATGATCCTCTCCCTCCTCTATGCCCTCGTGCCGGTTGCCATCGGCGGTGCCCTGGCGGCCTTGTCTGGCCGCGAGCGTGGCTGGATGGGGCCGCTGCGCACCCTGGCGCTGACCGCTGCGCTCGCCCTGGTCCTCGCGGAGCTGCTGCCGGCTGCGGCGGTCTCTCTCGGCGGGATGGCTCTGCTGGCGTTTGCGGTCGGGCTGCTGGCGCCGATGCTCGCCGAGCGGATCGGGGAGCAGGTGGTCGTCGCGGTGCGCTTTCCGGGTCTGGAGCTCGCGTTCCTCGGCCTGCTCGGCCATCAGCTCATCGACGGACTCCAGATCGGCGCGGCCACAGAGCTGACCGATGGCGGCCTCCCGGTCGCCCTGACCATCGCGGCACACTCTGCGCCGCTGGTGGCCTCTGCGGTCTTCGGCTACTCGACGCGGCTCGGCTGGCATGCGGCATTCTTCCGGGTCTGGATGCTGGCTGCGGCCACGGCCGGCGGGGTCGTGCTGGGTCACCTCTCCGGCACGGCATGGTTCGAGCCGATTGCTCCCTGGGGTCAGGCCGTGATGGCTGGCTTGCTGCTGCACATCCTCAGCCACGATCTCAGCGCCAACCCGCCCCAGCGGACACGCGACCGCATCCTGGATATGCTGGCCGCTGGGGCCGGTATCCTCCTGCCGGTCATCCTGATGGCCAGCACCGATCACCACGAGAGCGACCACCACGCTGAGCTCGATTTTCCCGAGGTGCTCAGCGCGCTGGCGCTGACATTTGGCCCGGTGCTGGTGCTGCTGCTCGGAGTGCTGGTGCTGTTCGCCCGCCGCTCTCGGCCCCTGCTCGCTGCCCTGGATGTGGTGTTTCAGCTCCTCGGCCCCTGGATCGTTGCGGGCTTGCTGCTGATGGCCTGGGGACTGGTCTGGCTGCCGGGTGGGCCGATGGTGTTTGCCGCGCTTCCGAACTTCACCGGTCCCATCTCGCAGCTCTCCCTGCTCCTGCTCGTCGGGCTCACCCTGCGCGGGGTGTGGATGGTCGGTACCCGAGGCTGGCTGCAGACGCTGTTCGGCGCTCACGATCACAGCACCCACAGCCACCACCACGATCACAGCGCCCACAGTCATCACCACGACCACCAGGTCGAAGCCCCCACAGACGAGGCGGGCCCCTGATCCCGGCCCACAGCCGCTTGGGCTGGAGGCGATGAGCGGGGCGCACTATTCTGGCTGTGTGAGCCCTGCTGGAGCGGACATTCGGGCGGTCCCACCCAGGACGTGGCGCTGCCAGGCATCGACCGCCCACTCCTGGAGCACGGCGGCCTGGCATGCCTCACCGGACCACACCCGCGCGGTCTCTGTGCAGCCTGCGGTGTAGTCGTACACGCCGAGATCGGGCAGGTGGAAGCTGAAGGTGGAGACACCGCTCCGATCGGCCAGGGCCCGGTGCAGCATGAGGGTCAGGGCGGTGGTGTCGGTGGTGTTGATGTTTGAGGAGCCCCCGAGCCCAAGCTGGTGACACTCCCGCAGCAGCAGGTTCGGGCACCCGCCGAGGTTGAACAGCGGGATGTTGTCGCCTGGGTAGATGCTCAGCCACCCTCCCGCAGCGCCCTCTGCCAGCTCCTCGGCGTGATCGACACGCCAGGCGCTTGAGCGCTCACCGGAGGCAATCGGCCAGGCATTCTTCGATCGTGGGTCGGCCTCATGGTTGAGCTGGGGGAGCGCGGAGATGCCGAAGAACAGGTAGCGATCTGGACCGTCGGACTGTCGCAGCAGGCTCACGAAGTCGTCCATGTCGTCCTTGGCGGCGAGTCCGCTGGCCCAGGTCGGCGCTGCGCCGAGCGCAGAGACGTAGCCGGCATCCTCCGTCAGCCAGTCCACGAGGCAGTCGTCGGCGCAGTCGTCGGGAGTGGGGCTGTGGTAGAGCACGCCGATGTCGGCGGTGTCGATCAGCGGAGCGAGCGTCTCGACCAGATCGCACTCCGCCACGCGCTGCGCGAAGAACGGCGTGATGCCCACCACGGCGGGCAGCGGGAGGTCCTCGAGGAGGGCGTGGTTGGCCATCGCCTGCGCGACGTACCCCGAGATCGTGCTGCCGCTTCCCCGGCAGTCTTCTCCGGCGGTGTCGTTGCGGGGCTTCTCGATGAACGCCGTCATCACCACATCCAGCGGATCTCCACCAACCAGTGCGGTCTCGTCGAGGAAGACCTGCACCGAATCGCTGGTCAGAGAGAGGAGCTCATGGGGCGGACCCACGGCGAGATCCGCTGGGGGCTCCTGGACGTAGCGCGCGATCTCTTCGCCGTCCTCGATGACCGCGATGCCGTCGTCGGTTGCAGCAAAGACGCGGGCGCCGTCTGCTGCGAGCGGACCGGCTGCACCGTCGATGCTGAGAGGGCTCACCGAGCGATCGGACCGCGAAACCCGAGCGATGCCTGCAGTGCTGCCGATCCAGACGGCATCGGGACCGACCGTCATGTGGGTCCCGGCGGCCGCAACGGTCTCACCGTCCACCCACAGCCCGGTGTCTGTCAGCGCCCAGAGCACACCATCGGCCCATGTCAGCGCGGTGATGTCGGCAGGGAGCGTGGCGGTGTCGCTGCCGTTGTAGAGGAACGGCCCATCGGAGACGGCGATCAGGCCATCGTGCATTGCGATCCGTGCGGTCTCGGAGAGCGTCTCGAGCTTGAGATCGACCGGCTCGCCCAGGCGCAAGAGGTCCAGCGGGTTGCCGCTGAGGAGATCAGCGTTGGCAGTCTGGATGGTCCCCGCAGCCGTCAGCACCACCAGCTGCAGCGCGATTGGATCAAAGGTCACGTCGAGCGCAGGGGCATCGGGGACGAGCTTGCCGCGCCGGGTCTGAACGCTTCCCTCCGGGCAGTTGCCCTGTCGGGACTCGTGCTCCCAGCCGGGCCACTCTGATGCGCTCACACAGTGGCTGGCGGGACTGTGGTGGTAGAGCGGGTCGAGGACGAGGATGTCGGGGCCGCTGAGCATCGCGGTCAGGCCCCGGCTCGGGAGGGTGCGGAGCTGCCTCAGCCTGGTGCTGCCGGTCAGCGGTGTCTCCATCAGCGCCCGCATTGCCTCCAACTCCACAGCCTCCAGCTCTTCCCACGGAGCGGGGAGGGTGGCGGTGTCTGTTGTGACGACGGTGCCGGGTGGGCTTGGGCATCCGAGGAGGAGCATGAGCATTGGCGGCACTGTAACCGAACCACATCGAGACGGGATATGCCTCCGGTTGTGGAGGTCGCCCGATGCGAACGCTGCTGATGTTGGTCTTGTTGGGCTGTGTAGAAACCCCTGCCCCGGTGGAGAACGCTGCCGACACGGCACGCCAAGAAGCAGACGCGGACACGGATGCCGACACCGACGCGGACACGGATGCCGACACCGACGCAGACACGGATGCCGACACCGACGC